>CAIWNX010000118.1 GCA_903914175.1 uncultured beta proteobacterium
GGGCCACATTGCGCATCACTCGGCCAGGTCACTGATCTTTCCGTTGCCCGCGCCGGGTTCTCAGGATAAGCGCACGCCATTGGCATGGGATGCTGCACAACCTGGCAAGGGACTCGGATTCCGGGGTGTAAGTGCCAACGTCAAGACGGCGGCGACGACGCTCCGTGAATTCCCGGTGGGCGGCGCCTGACGATGCGGTTACTGAAGCTGGCGGGGGCGCTGCTGCTTGCTTGCGGATGCCTCCTGGCTTTTGGTGCCGTTGTCGCCGATCAGCCAGCGTCCCAAGGCAATGAGCGCGTGATCAAGATACAGGCCATGAAATTCGCCTATATCCCGAAGGAGATCGTTCTCAAACGGGGGCAGCCTGTCGTCCTTGAGTTCACCTCACTGGATTTCGTTCATGGATTCCGTATTCCGGACCTGAAGATTCGCGCCGATTTGCCACCAGGCAAAATCACCAGGGTCCGCCTGACACCGGAAGTCGCGGGCACGTTTGATTTCCTATGCGACAACTTCTGCGGTGCGGCGCACGAGGAAATGGGAGGGCGGATCATCGTTGAAGACTGACTTCCAGGCCGTGCCTTGTCGCTCAATATGGCCGGGCACGCGTTGCACACGGGTGTTGAACCAGATACCCATTCAGGCCGGCACGACGTCAAAATCAATCGAAACTTTCGCAGCGACTGCCAGAGTGCCATAAAGTGGACAGTGTCCTCGATAGAATTCAAGTAGCTCCTGCGCCTGCTCCTTGCTGACGCCAGCAAGCTCGAAACGCATCTGCACGGTGAGGTAACGCGGAATCGCAGGATCGCGCGAACCTTCGATTGTGACCCGAGTGCGTTTGAGCGGTACGCCAGTTTCTTGCGCGCGCATCTCGATCATGGTGACGCCGCAAGAAGACACGCTGCCCAGGAAAGCTTCGCTATTGGTAATTCCATCCGGTTGCGGCCGTTTTGACGCGTCGAGCGTAATCGCGACGCCATGGGCTGTCGTCTTTGAACGCCCCACGGTTCCGCTGCTTTGAGATTGCGCTTTGTCGATTTCGAATTGCTGGCTCATTTTTGTTCCATTGGCCGTCCGAGCTTTAGAAACCCGGGTAATTAACAAACACGATCTAAGTCGTTCCAATTGATCGAGATCAATGTGAAAAATTGCCGTTTTTAACTTGTGTTTCAATAGTACGCTAGGGACTGAAATTGACTATTCAGGCAACCAACGTTCGAAATCAATTGTCGACCGAAGCGTCCATTGCCAGGTTGTAGTCCAGCATCCGGGAAATTATAAAAATGGCAAAAGTCGAAAATATATCGTGCTCGGAATGCGCTCAGCTGCATTGCTATCGCCACAATAAGAAGTACCCCAAGTCTTGCCTGACCGAGAGTACCGAGCAAGCCTTGGTTGACAGTACGGTGGAAACCTACCGGGGTGACTCGATCGATGCCAGGGTTGCGCGGGCTGCAGCCGAGGTTGAAGGGCTTTACTACTGCGAGATCTCGCGCGTCGAGGAAGCGGCGGGTTGGCTTGGGAAATACCTCCGCGAGGACCGCCACTATTCGGACCGCCGGGTGCTGCAGATGTGGTGCTGGTGCAAGGCGAAGCGCCA
>CAIWNX010000119.1 GCA_903914175.1 uncultured beta proteobacterium
AGAGGACTCCTCAAAATGACTCAAAACGCGATGGAGTCCAAAACCGCAATTAACCCGCTATCAACAAACAATGAAGACTTAAAGCAGACGCGAAACTGACTAAACACCGCAAACTTGTACTACCGATTTCCGGCAATACGAGCGCATTATGCGTCAAGTCTTACGGTTTATACAAATTTTTTAGTAAAAAATGAAATATCATGTTGCACCGTGGTTTTGGGGCGAATTGGCATCCCGGCGCACCGTTTACCAGTTCGCCTCACGTTCAGGCGTTGCGCTGATCATATGAATTGACAGATCGGCGCCGTCGAATTCTTCTTCCTGGCTCAGCCGCAGCCCCATGCTGGCCTTGAGTAAACCGTAAACTACCAATCCGCCCAGCAGTGCCCAAATCACGCCCAGCAGGGTGCCGATGAACTGCCCGCTCAGTGTGACGCCACCCAAGCCGCCGAGCGCCTTGCTGCCGAAAATTCCGGCCGCCAAGCCACCCCAGGTGCCGCACAGGCCGTGCAACGGCCAGACGCCCAATACGTCATCGATCTTCCACTTGTTTTGCGTCAGCGTAAACATAACGACAAAGATGCTACCGGCTACAGCGCCTACCACCAAGGCGCCCAGGGGGTGCATCAGGTCCGAGCCGGCACAGACCGCGACCAGCCCGGCTAGTGGCCCGTTATGAACAAAGCCAGGGTCATTCTTGCCCAGTACCAGCGCCGCCAGTGTGCCCCCGACCATGGCCATCAGGGAGTTCACGGCGACCAGCCCAGAAATCTTGCTCAGCGTCTGCGCACTCATGACGTTGAAGCCGAACCAGCCGACTGTGAGTATCCAGGCCCCCAGCGCCAGAAACGGGATGCTTGACGGTGGATGTGCAGAAATCGCGCCATCTTTGCGATAGCGGTTGCTGCGAGCGCCCAGCAGTACGACGGCTGGTAGGGCAATCCAGCCCCCCAGCGCATGCACCACCACGCTACCGGCGAAGTCATGAAACTCGGTGCCGGTCAGGTTCTTGATCCAGTCTTGGATGCCAAAGTGCTGGTTCCATGCAACACCCTCGAAGATCGGGTACACCACACCCACGATGGCACCGGTTGCAATCAATTGCGGCCAAAATTTGGCACGCTCGGCGATTCCCCCCGAAATAATGGCGGGGATGGCCGCTGCGAAGGTCAGTAGGAAGAAGAAACGGACCAACTCGTAGCCGTTTTTGGCTGCCAGTTGCTCGGCGCCTACAAAGAAACTGGTGCCGTAGGCAATCCCATAGCCGACCAGGAAATAGGCAACGGTTGACACTGAAAAGTCCACCAGTATCTTGACCAGCGCGTTGACCTGGTTTTTGCGGCGCACGGTGCCGAGCTCTAGAAAGGCAAAACCGGCATGCATGGCCAGCACCATGACGGCGCCGAGCAGAATGAACAGGGTGTCAATGCCCTGTGATGGTGCTTGCATGAAAACCTCGTTGAATGAAATGAATTGAATTGGTGCGTTTGTTGTAGAAATTCAAAAAACGCACCATCCAGAAGCAAAAAACGGGCCAATGAGGGGGTGTGGACGCCATGGCTGTTCCGGAACGGGGCTTGTGCGCATTGTTCCCGCCCAATATTGGACGCGCTGTCCGGCACATCCTGGTGTGGTGGCGAGTGTTGTTGTTGCGGTCCGGCGTTGCTATACTGTGCCGGCGCCGATTTGCTACAGCTTGCGGGCGCTTAACAAGTTCAGCTAAAGACGTCATCCAGCCCGGTTTCGCCTTTAGCGTTGCCGGGTTTTGTTTTTGATCACGCGTTATTCCTGATGTTCGTCTCGCCGCAGTCCATGCATTTTCCGGATCGCCTGCCATTGCAGAGCGGTGCCAGCCTGCGTGACTATTCCCTGAGTTATGAGACCTACGGCCGTTTGAATGCCGAGCGATCAAACGCGGTCCTGATATGTCACGCACTCAATGCCTCGCATCACGTGGCGGGCGTCTATGCCGGCCAGAAAGATTCCGAGGGCTGGTGGGACAACATGATCGGCCCGGGCAAGGCGCTTGACACCGAGCGTTTTTTTGTGATCGGGGTTAATAACCTGGGCTCCTGTTTTGGCTCGACCGGACCCATGCACATCAATCCCGATACCGGAAGAATCTATGGTGCGGATTTCCCAGTGATGACGGTTGAAGATTGGGTCAATTCCCAGGCCCGGTTGCTTGACGCGTTGGGCATCACAACCCTGGCGGCTGTGATGGGCGGCTCGTTGGGCGGCATGCAGGCGCTTTCCTGGACCTTGCAATACCCGAGCCGGGTGAGTCACGCTGTGGTGGTGGCCAGTGCGCCCAATTTGACGGCCGAGAACATTGCCTTCAATGAAGTGGCCCGGCGCGCCATCGTGACCGATCCGGATTTTCATGGTGGCCATTTCTACCAGCATGGCGTGGTGCCCAAGCGCGGCTTGCGCATCGCACGCATGATCGGTCATATCACCTATCTGAGCGATGACGTGATGAATGAGAAATTTGGGCGCCAATTGCGTGAAGGCATCGAACTGCAGTATTCAACGCAGGAAGTTGAGTTTCAGATTGAGAGTTACCTGCGCCACCAAGGCGACAAGTTCGCCGAATATTTCGACGCCAACACCTATCTGCTGATTACCCGCGCCCTGGATTACTTTGATCCGGCGCGCAGCTATGGCGCAGATTTGAGCCAGGCGCTGGCCCGCGCGACTTGCAAATTCCTGTTGGTGAGCTTTACAACTGATTGGCGTTTTGCGCCCAAACGCAGCCGGGAACTGGTCAAGGCGCTGCTCGACAACCGGCGCGATGTCAGCTATGCCGAGATTGATGCACCGCATGGGCATGATGCGTTTTTGCTCGATGACCCACGCTACCTCGGCGTCGTCGGCGCCTACTTTGACACCGTGGCGCAAGAAGTGACTTCGGCAAGCGTGGGGGTCAGTACATCATGAGCGATACCGCCACCATGAAAATCATGGCCGAACTGGTGCCGGTCGGCTCGCGCGTGCTGGACCTCGGCTGTGGTGACGGCGCCATGCTGGCCTATCTACAGCAGGTGCGCGGCTGTACCGGCTACGGCATCGAGATTGACGATGCCAACGTTTTGGCCTGCGTCAAACGCGGCGTCAACGTCATTCAGCTTAATCTGGACGAAGGCCTGTCGCTGATTGATGACGCTTCGTTTGACGTCGTGCTGCAGATCGATACCCTGCAGCATCTGCGCAACGCCGAAGTGATGTTGCGTGAAACGGTGCGCGTCGGTCGCGTTGGTATCGTTGCTTTTCCCAATTTCGCGCACTGGCCCAATCGCCTGAGCGTTCTGCGCGGGCGCATGCCGGTGACGCGCCGCCTGCCGTACCAGTGGTACGACACGCCCAATATCCGCGTCGGCACCCATGCCGATTTGGCGGTGCTGGCGCGGCGCAGCGGTCTGACGGTGCTCGACAGTTTTGGCATCCAGGATGGCGCGACCGTGCGTTTGGCGCCGAACCTGCGGGCTGGCACCTCGGTCTATACCCTGTCGCGCTAAGCGCTTTGGCTGGGGTTTATCCCCGGCTGCTGTGCGGCTGAATTGCAGTACGCTGTGCATTTGATTTACTGCAAGAGACCGAGCCATGAACGCACTCAGCCCCACCGATTCGGCTTTTCTGTGGATGGAAACCCGCAATCAGCCGATGCATGTGGCGGGACTCAACATCTTTACGCCGCCACCCGGTGCAGGACCGAATTTCATTGCCGATCTGCTGGCTGACTGGGGCAAGTACCTGTCGGCTCGGCCACCCTTCAATCAGCGCCCGGTGCTGCGCATGGGGCTTTGGTACTGGGAAGATGACGAGCACTTCGAACTTGATTACCACCTGCGCCATGTGGCCTTGCCACAGCCGGGGCGGATTCGTGAATTGCTGGCCATGGTGTCGCGCCTGCATGGCAACCTGATGGACCGCAACCGGCCGCTTTGGGAGGTCTACGTGATTGAAGGCTTGCCCGGTGGCCGTTTTGCCACCTATTCCAAGACGCACCACGCGCTGGTCGATGGCGTGAGTGGCGCCAGAATCGTGGCCGAGGGCTTGTCGCGCACGGCCGATGAATACAAGCCGCCCTTGTGGGCGCAGGAAACCGTCAGGCATCCGTCCGCCAAGCGCGCCGGGCCGCCACCTGGCTTGATCGCACAACTCGCCGGTGTGGCACGTGCCGGACGCGAAATTCTGCCCGGCATCGGCAGCGGACTGTGGGACCTCCTGCGCAGTGTGGACGACGGTGCGCCAGCCTTGCCATTTCAGGCGCCGCCCACCCCGTTCAACGTCGAAATATCGGGCTCACGGCGTTTTGCCTCGCAGTCCTACTCTTTGGCGCGCTTCAAGCGCATTGGGGACGCCACCGGTGCCACCGTCAATGATGTCACGCTGGCCATCTGCGCCGGTGCATTGCGCAAGTACCTTGAAGTGCAGAAGGCCCTGCCGAAAAAGCCCTTGATCGCCATGGTGCCGGTATCGCTACATGGCGATACGGACGCTGGTGGCAACCAGGTATCGCTGTTGCTGGCCAATCTGGCAACCAACGTGCGCGACCCACTCAAACGCCTGCAACGCATCGTTCAATCGACGCAGGAAGCCAAGGAACGGCTCAAGACGATGCCGCGGCTGCAAAAGCTGGCGCACGGCATTGCTTCGATCTCGCCGATGGGGCCCGCCATGGTGACCGGCAGCGCGCGCAAACATCCGCTGTTCAACGTCATCATTTCCAATGTGCCGGGGCCGCGTAACACCCTGTATTGCAACGGTGCGCGGCTTGACGAGATCTACCCGGTCTCAATTCCGACGCAATACCTGGCCTTGAATATCACGATCAGCGGCTACTGCGACAACCTGGGTTTTGGCTACACCGCCTGTCGGCGCTCGGTGCCGGCCTTGCAGCGCATGCTGGATTACACCGACGAGTCGATTCTGGCGCTGGAACAGGCGCTGGCGTCAAAATCTACCAAGGCAGTGACCAAAGTACCGGCCAAGAAAAGCGCGAAACCGGCGACCAAGCGCAAGGTTTAGCGCGTCACGTAGCCCATGGTTTGCGGCAGCCAGAGCACGATCTGCGGGAACAGCGTCATCAGCAGCAGTGCCAGCACCAGCAAGGCGATGAATGCCCAACCTTCGCGCACCATATCCTTGAGCGGGATGCCGGTGAGCGCGTTGGTCACAAACAGCAGCATGCCAAAGGGCGGCGTCACCAAGCCGATCATCATGTTCACCACCACCACCACGCCGAAGTGAACCAGGTCCACGCCCAGCAGCTTGGCGGTTGGAATCAGCATCGGCACAAAGACCAACAACATCACCGAGACGTCAAGAAAGCAACCCAATACCAGAAAGACCGCATTGACCAGCAGCAGGAATTGCAATTGTCCGAGTTGCAGACCGCTGACCCACAGCGCCAGCTGATTCGGGATGCCTTCGGCGGCAAAGGCGTAGTTGAGCAGGTAAGCCGAAGCGATGATCATGGTGATGACAGCGCTCGACCGCAGCGATTCCAGCAGCACCGCAAACAGGGTCCTCGGTGAAAACGCACGGTAAACGCCCGCTGCCAGAATCAGGGCGTGCAAGGCCGCCACGGCGGCCGCTTCGGTTGGCGTGAAGGCGCCGCTGTAGATGCCGGTGAGCAGCACCAGCGGCAGGGTCAAGGGCAACAGGCCGCGCCCCACGATGCCAGGCAATTCGCGCATTGCAATCGGATCGTCCTTGGGCATGTTGCGTCGCGTGGCGATGATGTGCACGCCCAGCATCAGCAGCGCTGCCATCAGCAGACCCGGAATAACACCGCCCAGGAACAGAGCGCCAACCGAGGTGCCCGAGACCAGGGCGTAGATCACCATCGGGATTGATGGCGGAATGATGGGGCCGATAGTGGCGCCGGCCACCACCACGGCGGCAGCAAAGCCGGGCGAGTACTGCGGCTTTTTCAGCATCTGTTTGATCGAGACCAGACCGGGACCGGCAGCGTCAGCAATGGCGCTGCCGCTCATGCCCGAGAAGATCACGCTGACCAGGATGTTGACCTGCGCCAGACCGCCGCGCATGCGCCCAACCACGACGCGCGAGAGCTGGAACAGGCGCTCACTGATGCTGCCGGCGTTCATCAGGTTGGCAGCCAGCACAAACAGCGGCACTGCCAGCAGCACGTAACCGTTGTACAGCCCGTTGAGGATTTGTTCGGCCGCCAGTCCGATGTCCTGACCCTTGACCACCAGATAGGCGATGCCGCTGGCCAGCATGGCAAAGGCGATCGGTGCACGCAGCAGCATGCCCGCTACCAACACCCCCAGCAGTGTGCTCAAGGCTGCGCTCATAAATGCTTGCGCCAGTTACGACCAAACAGTCGGTAGATGCGCCAGGCGTAGCGCAGGGTCAGGGCGATCAGAAGCAGCGCAAACGGGGCAAAAACCCAGTTGAAAGGCAGGTTCAACACCGGTGTGTGCTCGCGTCGCATGAAGCCGATGTAATCGATTGAGCCGGGCAGGGCCCAGGCGCACAACCCGCCGATCAGGGCGCAGCCGGCAATCGCCATGGCGCGCTGCAGCGCCGGGCTTGCTTTCTGGTAGAGCAGGTCAAAGGCGACGTTTTCACGGTCTTCGCAGACCAGCGCCGCGCCCCAAAGGATGGCCCACAGGTACAGAATGACAGCCAACTCGTCGGTCCAGGCCAGGGGCTGGTTGAACGCGAAACGCGCCGTGACCTGCACCACGAATACCAGGAACAGCAGCACAAACAGCAGGACCCCGAAGGCGTTGGCGGCGTTGCGCAATCGATTCAACATCGGCTGACCTAGCGGGTGGCGTTGATGCGCTCGAGCAGACCCTTGGGCCAGACCTTGGCGTACTCGGATTTGAGGTAGCTTGCCTGGACCGATTTGCGAAACGCATCAACATCGGGTGTGGTTACGCTGAGCCCCTGGCTCTTGAAGTACCCCACCAACTGCTTCTCATCGGCGATGCGATGGGTGTTGTTGTAGCTGGCAGCGGCCTGGGCTGCATTTTTCAATTTCGTTTTCTGCTCTGCGCTCAGAGTGCCCCAGACCTTGTTGGAGACGCCAATGAACAGCGCATCGACCAGATGGCTGGTGAGCGTGATCTGTTTCGTGACTTCGTAAAACTTGGCGCTCTTGACCGTTGGCAGCGGATTGTCCTGGGCGTCGATGGTCCCGGTTCTCAGGCCCATGTAGACCTCGCCAAAGGCCAGTGGCGTTGGCGTGGCGCCCAGCGCCTCACCCAGAAACAGCCACTCGCGGCTGCCGGGCATGCGCAGTTTCACGCCCTTGAGGTCTGCGGGTGTTTTGATGTTGCGTTGGTCGCGCAGATTGAGCTGGCGGGTGCCGTAGTAGATCGGCGCCAGCACCGTGATGTCCATCTTGTCGGCCACCAGCTTGAATAACTCCTGACCAATGGGGCCGTTGAACACCTGCATTAAATGGGCCGGGTCCCGGATCACGTAGCCGGCCGTGAAGATGGAAAACTCCGGCACCAGCTTGGCAATGTCAAAAGCCGAGAGTGTCGTCATTTCCAGATTGCCGCGCGCCATGGCGACCGGCTCTGCCCCTTGCTTGAACAGTGAGGCATTCAGATTGATTTGCACATCAAATTGGCCTGGAGCCGTCTGCTCCAATTGGTCTTTCATCACGGTCCACATCCGGGCGTGCCAGTCATCGGGAACGGCCGGCGTCGAGATGCGCAGCATTTGGCGCGCCTGTGCATGCGCCCATTGTGCTGACAGACTCCAGGCGGCGGCCAGGGTCAGACAGGTGCGGCGACGCATGACACGGGAGCCGGCTGTTGGAGCGGTCAACGGGGTCATCAACGGGTTCCTGGGGTGGTTGGCAAATGTGAAGTGAACGTGGCATGATATCCGCCCAACGGGGAGCTATTTGAATGACGCATCCGGAAAGCACACTCATGACCTTTGTCGCCAGCGATGGCGACAATGTTGCCATCCAGGATTGGCCTTTGCGCGAGGGCATGACCCTGCGCGGCGTGGTCTTGCTGGTGCATGGCCTGGGCGAGCACGCCGGGCGCTACGACCACGTGGCGCGCCGGCTAAATGACTGGGGCTTTGCCGTGCGCGGCTACGACCAGTATGGCCACGGCGAGTCGGGCGGCGCACGCGGGGGCATGCCCAGCGACACACGTTTGCTTGACGATCTGGCCGACATCGTTGACAGCACGCGCGCACGAACGCCACGCAATACGCCGCTGATTCTGCTCGGTCACAGTCTAGGTGGTTTGGTGGCGGCGCGCTTTGTCGCGCTGGGCCTGCGCCCGCTGGATGCCCTGATTCTGTCGTCGCCGGCGCTCGACCCCGGTTTGAGCGCAGTGCAGAAGCTGCTGGTCGCGGTGCTGCCCAAGATTGCGCCCAATTTGCGCGTTGGCAATGGCTTGGACGCAACGCTTATTTCACACGATCCAAAAGTTGTTGCCGCCTATAAGAGCGACAAGTTTGTGCATGACCGGATCTCGGGCCGGCTGGCGCGTTTCATTGCCGACGCCGGTCCGGCCACGGTGGCGCTGGCCCCAAAATGGAAAGTGCCAACCCTGCTGCTGTACGCTGGCGCTGACAAGCTGGTGAATCCGGCTGGCAGTCAGGCTTTTGCTGCAATGGCGCCGAAACAGGTGGTCAGCGCGCATTGCTTCGAGACGCTGTACCACGAGATCTTCAACGAACTCGACGCCGAGCCGGTTTTTGCCGAACTCAAGCGCTGGCTGGACAGGCAATTCCCTTCCACCCCTTAGAGTTTCTCGGTTTCGCCCGAGCGCGGTTGCCATTTCATCAACCGCTTTTCAATTTGCCCAACCCCTTCGTCGAGCACCAGGGCGAAGGCGGTTAGCACCAGAATGCCGGCCATCACGGTGTTGATGTCAAAGCTGCCCTCAGCCTGCAGGATCAGGTAGCCCACACCCTGGCTCGAGCCCAGGTATTCACCGACCACGGCGCCAACAAAAGCCAGGCCGACCGAGGTGTGCAGCGAGCTGAAGACCCAGCTCGTGGCGCTGGGCAGATAGACCTGGCGCAGCAACTGGCGTTGGCTGGCGCCGAGCATGCGGGCGTTGGCCAGCACCACCGGGCTGACTTCTTTGACGCCCTGGTAGACGTTGAAGAAGACGATGAAGAACACCAGGGTCACGCCCAAAGCCACTTTGGAACCCATGCCCAGGCCGAACCAGACGGCAAAAATCGGCGCCAGAATGATGCGCGGCATGGCGTTGAAGGCCTTGATGTAGGGCTCCAACAAGGCCGAGGCCAGCGGCGCCAGTGCCAGCCAGAGACCGCCGGCCAGCCCCATGATGGAGCCGATGGCAAAGGCCAGCAGCGTTTCGGTCAGCGTCACGCCCAGATGCCGGTAAATGTCGGCGTCGCGCACAAACCAGGCCCAGACGCGGACAAAGATTTTGAGTGGCTCGCCAAAGAAGAATGCGGCCTGGCGTTCGTCGGCAAACAGCATGGGCGGGATCAGTCCGGGCACGGTCATCACATGCCAGAACGCGAACAAGAGCGCCAGCAAACTGAGTTGCCAGAACCACAGGGTTTGGTTGCGTGGTTTGATGAATTTCCACATGGCGGTCACAGTGTGCTCAGGGCACCTTCAGTTGTTGTTGATAGCCCTTGAGCACCTCGTCGCGCAGCACCGACCAGATGGCTTGGTGCAACTCGATGAAACGTTTGGTGATCTTGACCTCGGCAACATCGCGCGGGCGTGGGATGTCGATGACGAATTCGCCGATCGGGTGGCTGCCAGGGCCGGCGCTCAGGACCACGACCCGGTCACTCATGGCAATCGCTTCGTCCAGGTCGTGCGTGATGAAGAGGACGGCCTTCTTTTTGGCCGCCCACAGCGTCAGCAACTCGTTTTCCATCAGTTGGCGGGTCTGGATGTCGAGCGCTGAGAACGGCTCGTCCATCAGGATGATGTCAGGGTCCAGCACCAGGGTCTGCGCCAGGCTCACGCGCTTGCGCATGCCACCGGACATCTGGTGCGGATAGCGGTCGCCAAAGCCGCCCAGACCAACCCGGCGCAGCCAGTCGTCGGCGCGCGCGCGTGATTGCGCTTGCGGCACGCCCTGAAATTCCAGGCCGGCCAGAACGTTGCCCAAAGCGGTGCGCCAGGGCATCAGGCTCTCGGCCTGAAACATGTAGCCGGCGCGGCGGTTGATGCCCACCAGCGGCTGGCCAAATACACGGACCGACCCGGTGCTGGGTTCGAGCAGACCGGCACCGACGTTAAGCAGGGTACTCTTGCCGCAGCCGGTGGGGCCGACCACGCTGACGAATTCACCGGCACCGACCGTCAGGCTGACATCCTGCACGGCGGTGTAACGCTGGCCGGGGTCATGCCTGCTGACGAAGGTGCAGGCCACACCTTGCAGATCAAGCGCGGCTGTCATCCCTTGGGGTATTTGGCGTTGGCTTTTTTAACAAAGTCGTTGGTGTAAACCGCGCTCAGGTCGAGCTTGGCGGCGGCCAGTTCCGGGTCTACGCTGGCCAAAGCCTTGAAGGCCGTCTGCGCCCCCTTGTCCGGGATCATGCCGTCAGCCGAGAGCGCGCCCTTGGCGGCCAGGAAGGCGTCGATGTAGACGGCGCGGTCGCCCATCAGAAAGCTCTCCGGCACTGCCTTGATGATGTCGGCGGCACCGGCGTTGCGGATCCATTTGTCAGCGCGCACGATGGCGTTGGTCAGCGCCTGCGTTGTGTTCGGGTTGCTGTTGATAAAGGACTGCATTGCGTACAGACAGGCTGCCGGCATCGGGCCACCGAATACTTTCTCTGATTCCGCCACGACGCGCGTGTCGGAGATGATCTTGAGATCGCCCGAGCGCTGCAGCAGGGTGATGACGGGGTCCAGATTACTGATGGCGTCAATCTGTCCGGAACGCATGGCCGCGACCGCGCCGTTGCCGGCACCGACGCCGATGACGCTGACGTCGCTCGGTTTGATGCCGGCCTTGGCCAACACAAAGTTGAGCATGACGTTGGTCGAACTGCCCGGCGCCGTGACGCCGATCTTTTTGCCCTTGAGGTCGGCCAGCGTCTTGTAGCCGGCCATGGTCTTGGGGTTGATGCCCAGCACGATTTGCGGCGCCGCGCCCTGCAGCACAAAGGCGCGCATGCGCTGGCCTTTGAACTGCATGTTGACCGTGTGCTCAAACGCACCGGAGACCACATCGGCGCTGCCGCCGACGACCGCCTGCAGGGCGCGCGAGCCGCCGGCAAAATCGACGATCGTCACATCCAGCCCTTCAGCCTTGAAGTAGCCGAGCTGTTCGGCCACGGTGAGCGGCAGGTAATAGAGCAGATTCTTGCCGCCTACGGCCACTGTCAGTCTGGGTTTTTCCAGCGCCTGGGCCAGTGCCCAGCCAGGCAGCGCGCCGGTGACTAGCGCGCTGGCAAGCAGATGTCGTCTTTGCATGGTTATGTCTCCTGAAGGGTTCAGAAAGCGGAAGGCTCGTGGCCGTCCGTCAGCGTGCCATCATACTGCGCGCTGCTGCCGGATTGCGAGCCACAGCAGCGCCAACGCGATCAGCGCCAGCGGCAGCAGTGAGCCAAAATTGAGCAGTCGCCAGCCGCTGGTAGTGACCAGCACGCCGGACGAAAACGAGCTTAACGCCAAGGTGGCGAACACAAAGAAATTCAAGGCGCCCTGTACCTTGTCTTTTTCTTCCGGGCGGTAGGTTTGCAGTGACAGCGTCGTGCTGCCGGTGAACAGAAAATTCCAGCCGACGCCGAGCAGGAACAGCGCGACCAGGAACTGCTGCAACTCAATGCCTGTGAGCGCAATAGCGATGCACAGGGTATTGAGCAACAGCCCCAGGCTCATGATGGCCAGCGTCCCAAAGCGCTTGATCAGGTGCCCCGTGAAGAAGCCGGGCGCGAACATGCCGATCACGTGCCACTGCAGCACCAGTGCCGCGTCGGAAAATGCGAAATTGTGCTGCTGCATGGCCAGCGGCGTGGCGGCCATCAGCAGGTTCATGATTCCGTAGCCCAGCGCGCTGGTAAGCGCCGCAATGATGAAGGTCGGTTGCTTCATGATCTGACTCAGTGGTCGTCCGGCGTTGGCCGATTCTTTTGTTGTCATTGGCGGGAAATCAATGAAAGCCAGCAGTGCCATGGCGAGCATGGCAACCAGGCTCAGCGTGATGTAGGCGCCGGCAAAGGGCACGCTCATCAGGGTGCGCGTCTGCTGTGCCAGATTGGGTCCGATCACGGCGCCAATCAGGCCGCCGGCCAGTACCAGGGAAACGGCTTTTTCGCGCCACGCCGGTGCTGCGAGCTCGGCGGCGGCAAAGCGGTACAGGTTGGCGTTGGCGTTGTAGTAGCCAGCCATCAGCGTGGCACTGCAGAGCAACCAGAAATTCTTGCTGACAGCTGCCCAGGCGCACAGAAGGCATGCCAGCAACACCACCAGCAGGCCGAGTTGAAATGAGGCTTTGCGGCCGAAACGGGCTTGCGTCTTGGCCACCAAACCAGTGGACAATGCGCCGCCCACCACATAGGCCATCACCGGCAGCGTCGCCATCCAACCCAGTGGCGCCATGCTCAGGCCAACCAGGCCGTTGATGGCGATGAAGGTCACGTTGTTCGTCAGAAATAATCCCTGACACAGAGTGAGCAGCCAGAGATGTCGGTTCATGGGTATCGCAATCGAGGTGGAAGGCAGCTTGCATTCTCACTGTATTGGCCGCCACAATAAAAGGCATTTACAATGCATCTTTGTATGGGCACGCCCTTGACCCTCGGGCTTGGCGTGATAAGTCCAACTGAGTTGACCTATGTCATGTGACCTGACTTTGTGCTCTGATACCTTCGCTAGCTTGCACTTTGCCTGCCGCTTGGGGCAGGCAGTGGCGCAGCTGCCCAGGGCACCCACTCCATTAGCGATATGAATTCCACTACCGACCATTCCCCCGCACCGCCGTCGGGGACGAACGCCGCGTCCTTTGAGCTGGTCTGTCCGGCAGGAAGTTTGCCGGCGCTGAAAGCCGCCGTTGACAACGGCGCGGACTGCGTTTACCTCGGTTTTCGTGACGCCACCAACGCGCGCAATTTCGCCGGGCTCAACTTCGACGAAGCGGCCATCAACAATGGCATCCGTTACGCGCACGAGCGCGGGCGCAAGGTTTTTGTTGCACTCAATACCTACCCGCAGGCGGCGAGTCCCGAGGTCTGGCGCGGTGCGGTTGATCGTGCGGCTGAGAGCGGCGTTGATGCCGTCATCATGGCCGATCCCGGTTTGATGGCCTATGCCGCCAAGAAGCACCCGCAATTGCGCCTGCATCTCTCGGTACAAGGCTCTGCCACCAACTACGAAGCCTTGAATTTCTACCATCAGCATTTTGGTATTTCGCGCGCCGTGCTGCCGAGGGTGCTGTCGATGACGCAGGTCGAACAGGTGCTGGAGAAGACGCCGGTTGAAATCGAGGTCTTTGGTTTTGGCAGTCTGTGTGTGATGGTGGAAGGGCGCTGTGCTCTTTCCAGTTACGTTACGGGCGAAGCTCCCAACACCAACGGTGTCTGTTCGCCACCGAAAGCGGTGCGCTGGCAGGAAACGCCGCAGGGCCGCGAGTCGCGCCTGAACGGCGTGCTGATCGACCGCTACGCCCCAGGTGAAAACGCCGGTTACCCGACGCTGTGCAAGGGGCGCTTTGACGTCGGCGACGAAAAGAATTACTACGCCATCGAGGAGCCGACCAGTCTCAATACACTGGCGTTGCTGCCGCAGTTGATGAAGATGGGCGTGCGTGCCATCAAGATCGAAGGCCGACAGCGCAGCCCGGCCTATGTGGCGCAAGTAACCAAGGTCTGGCGCGAAGCGATTGACAGCTGCCGCGACAACCCGCACCGCTACTCGGCCAAGCCGGCCTGGATGACGGATCTGGACAAAGTCGCCGAAGGACAACAACACACGCTGGGGGCCTATCACAGGCCATGGAAATGATGAAGCTTGCCCTAGGTCCCTTGCTGTATTACTGGCCACGCGAGACAGTGCTGGGCTTTTACGAAGCCGTCGCCAAGACTCCGGTTGACATTGTTTACCTCGGCGAAACTGTCTGTTCACGTCGGCGCGAACTGCGCCTGGCCGACTGGTTGAACGTTGCCGCCACGCTCAAGGAAGCGGGCAAGGAAGTTATTCTGTCGACCCAGGTCCTGATCGAATCGGGCTCGGACGTCACCACCCTGCACAAGATCGCCGAGATGTCGGTCAATGGTGACTTCATGGTCGAGGCCAACGACATGGGCGCGGTGCACTGTCTGGAAGGCAAAGTGCCATTTGTTGCCGGCCCGCACCTCAACATCTACAACCTGCCGACCCTGCAGTGGATGACGGCGCTGGGCATCAAGCGCTGGGTGATCCCGATGGAAATGAGTCGCGACGATCTGAAGATCCTGCAGCAGGGCCGACCGGATGCTCTGGAAACTGAAGTCTTTGCCTATGGCCGCATGCCGCTGGCGTTTTCGGCGCGCTGCTTTACCGCGCGTCACTACAACCTGCCCAAAGACGATTGCCAGTTTCGCTGCATCGATCACGCCGACGGGCTGCAGATGCGCACCCGTGAAAACGAAGAATTTCTGGTGCTCAACGGGATACAGACGCAGTCAGCGCGCGTCTACAACCTGTTGCCAGAGCTCGGTGCCATGCGTGAGATCGGCGTTGATGTGGTGCGCATCAGCCCGCAGGCGCAGCACACGCTTGAGATTATTGATTTATTTCATGATGTGATGAGCGGCAAAGCCAACCCCACCGATGCTAACCAGACGCTGTTGCCGCTAATGCCGGAGCTGGCCTGCAATGGCTACTGGTACGGCAAGCCGGGCTTGGACCTGGTCCAGGACGCAATGCTTCAGCGCAGCACCGAAAAGCAGTAAGCTCAGCCTTACAGAAAGATTCACCATGCACGCCACCTCCTACACACTGCCCAAACCGGTCGGCAAGCTGCTGGGCTTGTTGCCAGCCTATCCGGGTTCGTTCTTTTTTGTGACCGGTTTGAATCTGGCCTTGTCGAAGAACCTGGCCAGCGACGTCCGCGCGATGTTACTGGGCAAGAAACTGCGCCTGTGCGTAACCGATGCGCAACTGGTGTTTGACTTTGAATGGCGCAACGAGCGCTTCACCGCCTGCCAGAACAAGGGTGAGGCCGATCTGACGATCAGCGCCAGCGCCCATGATTTTGTTTTGCTGGCGCGGCGCGAGGAAGACCCTGACACACTGTTTTTCAGCCGGCGTCTGGCGATGGAAGGCGATACCGAACTTGGACTGTTGGTCAAGAACACCATCGACGCCATTGAACTACCGGTTTTCAACCTTGAGCAGCTCAAGCCCGCAAATGTGCTGGCGCGCATGAAGGCCAGGCTGGCTTCGCACTAAGAGGAGCCGGCCTGCCGGATCTGCTTGCTTATGCATCTGGTTTCGTCTTCTCCACAAAAACGCATTGTTGTCGCGATTTCTGGCGCCAGCGGTGCCATCTATGGCGTTCGCTTGCTACAGATTCTGCGCGAGATCGCTCAGGTGCAAACCCATTTGACGGTGTCCGATGCGGGTCTGCTGAACCTGCAGCAGGAACTCGACATGGATCGTGCAGCGGTCGAGGCACTGGCCGACGTTGTGTATGCCGCGCGCGACGTCGGCGGGGCAATAGCCAGCGGCTCCTTCCAGTGCGACGGCATGGTGATCGCGCCCTGTTCCATGCGAACGCTGGCGGCGGTGGCGCATGGCCTGGCCGACAACCTGATCACGCGCGCCGCCGACGTCATGCTCAAGGAGCGCCGCCGTCTCATCCTGATGGTGCGCGAGACACCTTTGAACCTCGCGCACCTGCGCAACATGACGAGCGTGACCGAGATGGGCGGCATCATCTTCCCGCCCGTCCCCAGCTTTTACCACCGACCCCAGAGCGTTGCCGAACTGGTGGACCAGACCGTGAGCCGGGTGGTCGATCTGCTCGGACTGCCGCAGCCGCAGGCGCCGCGCTGGGGCGGTCTCAAACCCGCCGTGCCGACCGATCCGGCCGCTTGAAGAAACACCATGGCCTATCTTGATCTGCGGGACTTCATTGCCCAACTCGAACGCGTTGGTGAGCTCAAGCGCGTCAGTGCCCCGGTCTCGCCTTATCTGGAAATGACGGCCCTGTGCGACCGCAGTCTGCGCGCTGGCGGCCCCGCACTGCTGTTTGAAAACCCGGTCGGCCACAGCATGCCGGTGCTGGGCAATCTGTTTGGCACGACGCGCCGGGTTGCCATGGGCATGGGCGTGGCCGATGTCAGCGAGTTGCGCCAGTTCGGCCACGTGCTGGCCACGCTCAAGGAGCCCGAAGCACCCAAGGGTTTCAAGGAGATGATAGGTCTGAGTTCGCTCGTGAAAACGCTGTGGAATATGGCGCCCAAGGAGTTGCGCAGTGCCGCCTGCCAGGATGTAGTGTGGGAAGGCGCCGATGTCGATCTGGCGCGCCTGCCAGTGCAGCATTGCTGGCCCGACGATGTGGCGCCGCTCATCACCTGGGGCTTGGTGATCACCAAGGGCCCACTCAAGGCGCGGCAAAACCTGGGTATTTACCGCCAGCAGGTGATTGCGCGCAACAAGGTCATCATGCGCTGGCTGGCGCAGCGCGGCGGTGCGCTCGATTTCCGTGAGCATTGCGCGCAGAACCCGGGGCAACCCTATCCGGTTTGCGTGGCACTCGGCGCCGACCCGGCCACCATTCTGGGCGCTGTGACGCCGGTGCCCGACAGCCTGTCTGAATACCAGTTTGCCGGCCTGTTGCGTGGCAGCCGCACCGAGTTGGTCAAGGCGCTGGGCAGCGAGTTGCGCGTGCCGGCCTCGGCCGAGATCGTGCTTGAAGGTCACATCTATCCGGATGCCAACCACGCCAGTGGTTTCGAGCACGCGCTCGAAGGGCCCTATGGTGACCACACCGGCTACTACAACGAGCGCGACTGGTTCCCGGTCTTCACCATCGATCGCATCACGCAAAAACGCGAGCCGATCTACCACTCCACCTATACCGGCAAACCGCCCGATGAGCCGGCCATGCTGGCGCTGGCGCTCAATGAGTTGTTCGTGCCGCTGCTGCAACGCCAGTACCCCGAGATCACCGACTTTTACCTGCCGCCCGAGGGTTGCAGCTACCGCATGGCGGTGGTGCAGATCAGGAAGTCTTACCCCGGCCACGCCCGGCGCGTGATGTTTGGCATCTGGAGTTTTCTGCGCCAGTTCATGTACACCAAGTTCATCGTCGTGGTCGACGAGGATGTCAATGCGCGCGACTGGAAGGACGTGATCTGGGCCATCACCACGCGCGTCGACCCGACGCGCGATACCCTGCTGGTCGACAGCACCCCGATCGACTATCTGGACTTTGCCTCGCCGGTGAGCGGTCTGGGCAGCAAGATGGGGATTGACGCCACCAACAAATGGCCAGGTGAGACCACGCGTGAGTGGGGCCGCACCATGAAGATGAGCCCCGAAGTCACGGCCCGGATGGAACAGGTCTGGCAGACGCTGGGTTTGTGACTTCGCAAGCTGCGTCGTTGCGGCAACGACGGCCCCCTAGGTGACAGCCAGATTGGCGCGACTTTGGCAGACTCGGGTTTGCTGCGGGCGACCATCGTCTGAGCAGAAAGGTCCGTATGGATTTTGAGTACTCGCCGCAGGTCCTGGCCCGGCGTGGGCGCCTGGAAGATTTCATTGAGCGTTACGTGCTGCCCTACAACGGCGCTTGGCACCGCTCGGTGGCGCAGGGGGTTTTTCCGCCCCCCTTCATGGACGATCTGAAAGCGCTGGCCAAGGCCGAAGGCTTGTGGAATCTCTTTTTGCCCGGCTTGCAGGACGATGAACCGGGCGAGCGCCTGAGCAATCTCGAATACGCGCCACTGGCCGAAGTCATGGGGCGCCTGCCCTGGGCCTCGGAAGTGTTCAACTGCAGCGCCCCCGACACCGGCAACATGGAGTTGCTGCACCTGTTTGCCACGCCCGAGCAGAATCGGCAATGGCTGCGGCCCCTGCTTGAAGGTGAAATCCGCAGCGCCTTTGCCATGTCCGAGCCCGATGTGGCCTCATCGGACCCGACCACGCTACAGACCCGGATGCGCCATGAGGGTAATCAACTGGTGCTCAACGGCCGCAAGTGGTTCATTACCGGTGCGTTGCACCCGAACTGCAAGTTGCTGATCGTGATGTGCCGCAGCGGCGCGGACGATGCGGCCAAACATGCGCAGCACAGCATGCTGCTGGTGCCGATGGATACGCCCGGCGTCAGCATCGAGCGCAATATCGCCATCATGCAGCACCACACGCCTGAAGGTCACTGCGAGATCATCTTCCGTGACGTGCGCGTGCCGGCAACGAACCTGCTGGGCCAGGAGGGCGCTGGCTTTGCCATGGCGCAGGCGCGTCTCGGCCCAGGGCGTATTCACCATTGCATGCGCACCGTCGGCCAGTGCGAACTGGCGCTGGCCATGATGTGTGAGCGCACGCTGGAACGCCACGCTTTTGGCAAATACCTGGCCGACTTTGCCAATGTGCAGGAGTGGATTGCCGAGTCGCGGCTGGAGATCGATCAGGCCCGCTTGCTGGTACTGCGCGCCGCCTGGCGTCTTGATCAGGGTCAGCTGGAGCAGGCGCGCACCGACGTGGCCGCCATCAAGGTGGTCGCAGCGCGCCTGCAGACGCGCGTGGTGAACCGCGCCATGCAGGTCTTTGGTGCCATGGGGCTGTCACCCGACACACCGCTGGCGTACTTCTGGACCTGGGGCCGCGCCTTGCAGTTGCTTGATGGCCCGGACGAGGTGCATCTGCGCAGTGTGGCGCGCCATGAACTGGCGCAGGCACGGGACAAGCGCGGCGCCACGGCCGCTTACTTCACGTTGCCGGAGCAATTGCTGGCCGAGCCGCGCATCCGTTAGTCGGGTTTGCGCTCGCGCTGGCTAAAGCGCGTAATGCCCGACGGTGGGATACTGCGGGGCCTGATACGCGCCGTGCATCGGTCGGAGAGCCGTCAATGTTGAACAGAGTCATGAAATCAGTCTGGTTGCAGGGCGTGCTTGCGATCGCTCTTGGTTTGCTGGGAGCGCCAGCGTTGGCACAGCCGCAGCCGAAGTCGCTGAGCTTCGGCGTTGTGCCGCAGCAAGCAGCCAGCCGGCTGGCCGAAGACTGGGGGCCTTTGCTGGCTGAAGTCAGCCGA
Organism: uncultured beta proteobacterium; assembly: GCA_903914175.1. GTDB lineage: Bacteria > Pseudomonadota > Gammaproteobacteria > Burkholderiales > Burkholderiaceae_C > Rhodoferax. Next base: position 19,200 of record CAIWNX010000119.1, read on the forward strand.
CGCTCCGGCGTGAGCCTGGTGTTCCGCACGGCGCCCAATATTCCCGCTTTCGAGGAGCGGCTGGCCACGGGTGACTACGACCTGGCCTACATGAACCCGTACCACTATGTTGTTTTTCACAAGGCCAGCGGCTATACCGCTTTCGCCAAGGAGCAGGAGCGCCGGCTCAAGGGCATTTTGGTGGTTAGAAAAGACAGTGCGGTTCTCAAACCGGCGGATCTGGCTGGCAAGACGGTGGTTTTCCCGGCGCCGGCGGCCTTCGCTGCCAGCATCCTGCCGCAGGCCGAGTTCGGCCGTTTGAAGATACCGATCGAGACCCGGTTTGTAGCATCCCACGATTCTGTTTATCGTGCCGTGGCGTCGGGCTTGCACGAAGCCGGCGGCGGCATTCAGCGCACGTTTGAGGCAATGCCGACTGACGTGCGTGAGCAGTTGCGTGTGCTGTCCGAAACACCGGGCTACACGCCGCATGCGCTGGCTGCGCATCCACGCGTACCAGCGGCCATCGTTGAGCGACTGCGCATGGCGATGGCTTCGCTGGCCGATGATGAGATCGGGCGCGCCCTGCTGGCGCCGCTGGCGTTCAAGGGCTTGGTGGCGGCACAGGACCGGGAGTGGAACGACATCCGCGCGCTCGACATTAATCTGCTGGCGCGTTACGGCAGACAATGAGCCTGCGCCCATTCAATCCAAAGCTCTGACACATGCGCTTTCGCACCAAAACCATTGTTGGCGTTGCCTTGATTGAAATCGCCCTGCTGGCGCTGCTGGTGGGCAGCACACTGTCCGTGCTGCGCGGGTCCAATGAAGCCGAATTGATGCGCCGGGCCAAGTTGGGCGCCAAACTGCTGGTGGTTGCGGCCAAAGACGCTGTTATCACACAGGACCTGGCCACGCTGGAGGGTCTGGTGGCCGAAGTCATGACTTCAGGCCAGGTCGAATATGTGCGTATTCTCGATGCCACTGGCGTTGTGCTGGCGCAGCGCGGCGACCCCAGGGTACTGGCGCGACCCTTCCATGCGGAAGATGCAATCGCGCAGGTGCTCGACGGTGTTCTGGATCAGTCGCAAGCCGTATTGGTTGGCGGCATCCGTCATGGCGAGGTGCAGATCGGGGTCTCGACCAATTCATTGCAGGTTCTGCTGGGTTCAGCGCAGCGTTGGGCGGGGGGGATTGCCGCGCTGGAAATCCTATTGGTCGCCCTGTTTTCCTGGTTGCTGGGTACTTATCTGGTGCGTCAACTCGGCAGCCTGCGTCAGGCCAGTGAGCGCTACGCTGCCGGTGACTTCGGACACCGGGTTAGCGTCAAGGGCAACGATGAGCTGGCGCAGACGGCCATCGCTTTCAATCAGATGGCCGGACAGCTCGATGAAAGCCGCGCCCTGCTGGCGACCGAGAGCGGCAAGACGCTGGCCGCTTACCAGGAAGCGCAGAAATTCGAAAAGCTGTTGCGTGAAGCGGTCGGCAGTATTGCGCTGGGATTCACCATTTACGACGATCAGGATCGGCTCGTTCTGTGCAACGAGGCCTACCTGAATTTCTACGCCACCAGTCGCGACCTCATCGTGCCGGGCAAGACCTTTGAGGAAATCGTTCGCGGGGGCGCTGAACGCGGGCAATACAGTGCTGCCCTGGGTGATGTCGATGGCTGGGTGCGCCAGCGCGTCGCCAAGCACCAACAAGCCAATGGAGAAATGCTTGAACAGCAGCTTGATGACGGGCGCTGGCTTTTGATCGTTGAACACTGCACGCCGAGCGGCTACATCGTAGGCAATCGCATTGACATCACACGGCGCAAGCAGATGGAGCAGGCGCTGGCGGCGAGCGAGCAGCGCTGGGAACTGGCGGTAACGGGCGCCAACGATGGCATCTGGGACTGGAGTCCGCAAACCGGTCAGGTCTATTTCTCCGAGCGCTGGAAAACCATGCTGGGCTACAGCGGCGACGAGATCAGCAGTTCGGTGGACGAGTGGACCTCGCGCGTGCACCCGGATGACCTGGCGTACACGATGGCCGAGGTGCAGCGTCATCTGCGCGGGGAGAGCGACTTCTATCAGAGCGAACACCGGATGCGTTGCAAGAACGGGGACTACATCTGGATTCTTGATCGTGGCCGCGCTTCTTTCGATGCGCAGGGTCAGGCGCAGCGCATGCTGGGCTCGCACAGTGACATCAACGAACGCCGCGCGATGCAGGCACGCGAGCGCGAGTATGCCGACCAGCTGAAAGCGATATTCGAGCTCAGCCCGGACGGCTTTGTCTCATTTGACGGCGCGCATCGCGTCAAGTATGTCAGCCCGGCGTTTACGCGCATGACCGGCTTGCAGGACGCCATCGGTCTGGATGAAGCGGAATTTTCGGCCTTGCTGGCGCAGACCTGCGAGCCGACGGCGAGCTTCCCCGGTATGGTGGCGCTGCGCGCCCGGCAGGAAGGGGCGGCCGCGGCAGAATCAGTTGCGAATCCGGAGCGCCAACTCAAGATCGAACTTGCGGGTGTACGCAAGCGCGTGCTGGAAGTGAGCCTGCGCGAAAAGAATGCCCTGGACGTGACACAGATTCTGTACCTGCGCGACATTACCCATGAGACCGAAGTTGACCGTCTCAAGAGTGAATTCTTCTCTACGGCGGCGCATGAACTGCGTACACCGATGACGAGCATCTATGGTTTCACCGAGTTGTTGCTGTCGCAGCAGTTCGATGAAGCGCAGTGGCGCGATTTTCTGCGCATCATCTTCAAGCAGATTGAGTTGATGGTTTCCCTCATCAACGAACTGCTCGACCTGGCGCGGATCGAAGCAACGCAGGGTAAGGATTTCACGATGACCCGGGTCGATGTGGTCGATCTGTTGCAGGAAATTGTCAAGGGCTTCAAGGCCCAGGATGGTCGCGCTGCGCCAGTGGTGCCGCAGCTGGCACCGGCGTGCTGGGTGCTGGCAGACCGCCAGAAGTTGACGCAGGCGGTTTTGAACGTTCTCTCGAATGCTTACAAGTATTCACCCGAGGGCGGCGTTGTTACGCTGGAAATCGTGCGGGCGCAGCCCGCTGGGACATCGATCAACCATGGCGCCGTGCCAAAGGTGGGCATTCGTATCAGTGACCAGGGCATTGGCATGACAGAGTCGGAACTGGCGCATGTGTTCGACCGCTTCTACCGTGCCGATGCCTCCGGCAAAATTCCAGGCACAGGTTTGGGTATGAGCATCGTGCGTGAAATTGTTACCCTGCTCGGCGGCCATGTGAGCATTGAGAGCACCGCCTGTGTCGGCAGCATGGTGACGATCTGGTTGCCGGCGGCTCTTTAGCCCACTACTGCAGCAAGGCTGCCAGCGCCGCCAGGGCGGCGGTTTCGGCCCGCAGCACGCGCGGGCCCAGCGTGACGGGCGCAAAACCGCACGCCAGCGCTGCATCTTCTTCGGCGCTGCTCAGGCCACCTTCGGGGCCGGATAGAAAAGTGATGGCGCCGACCGGTTGAGTCAAGCTGTTCACTGTTTGACGCAGACCCTGTGCACCCGCGCGCAGGGACAGCAGCAGCGGCATGTCGGTCGCTGCGTTCGCCCAGGCCTTGCGCCAGTTGGCAAAGGTGGCTACTTCGTGAATCAACGGCACGCGGTTGCCACCACATTGCTCGCAGGCCGCAATCGCCACGCTCTGCCAATGCGCAACCTTTTTCTGCGCTCGCTCGTCATTCAGGCGCAGGACGCTGCGCTCGGTCATCAGCGGCTGGATGCTGGCCACGCCAAGTTCCGTGGCTTTTTCCACCAGCCAGTCCATGCGTTCGTTCGCCGGCATGCCGACTGCCAGGTGCACGACCTGCGTCGCTTCGCGCTCAATGGCGTGATGCAGTCCGACGCGCACCTGGACGTCGCTGCGGCCCATGCGCTCGATGCTGGCGTCGAACTCGCCGCCCGGTCCCGCCATGGTAGGACCGCTGTTGAACAGCGTGATCGTGTCGCCTGGTTGCAGACGCAGGACTTGGACATGGCGCGCGGCGTTGGCCGGAAGGTCCAGTACGTCGCCAGTCTGTAGCGCTGTCGGGCAGTAAAAGCGTGGCATGGCGGCAGCGATTTAGCTTCTGCCAAAGGTGTAGCCATTGACCGGAACAATACCTTCGGCGCGTTCGATCAGGCGCAGCAGGGGTTTGAGTTCGCGGTAACGCTCGCAGGTGGCGCGCATGTAGTTGATAAAGCGTGGCGTGTCGGCCAGGTACTGGGGCTTGCCGTCGCGCAGCGTCAGCCGCGCGAAGATGCCAGCGACCTTGAGGTGGCGCTGCAGGCCCATCCATTCAACGCCGCGGTAAAACTCGCCAAAGTCGCTGCCAACGGGCAGACCCGCTTTGCGTGCTTTCTCCCAGTAGCGTACCGTGATGTCGAGGCAGAAGTCTTCCTCCCAACTCAAGAAAGCATCGCGCAGCAAACTCGCAATGTCGTAAGTGATGGGGCCGTACACGGCGTCCTGAAAATCGAGCACGCCCAGACCGTTAGGCGAGATCATGAGGTTTCGCGGCATGAAATCGCGATGCACGTAGACGCTGGGCCAGCGCAGGTTTTCCTGGATGATGCGGTCAAACGCTTCGTCCAGCGTGCGGCGCAACTCAGCTTCGACGGCAATGCCGCGATGGCGCGCCAGGTACCAGTCGGGAAATAATTCCATCTCGCGGCGCAGCAGTGCTGCGTCGTATGCCGGCAGCACGTCGGGTCGGGATGCCAGTTGCCATGTGAGCAGGGTGTCCACCGCCTGAAGGTAAGTGGCCTGGTTGGCCCAGGGGTCGTCGCGTTGCATCGCCTGCATCATGGTTTGCGGTCCCAGGTCGGTCAACAGCATGAAGCCTTTGGACTCGTCCCAGGCCAGCACCTGTGGCGCGTGCAGGCCGGCCTCTTGCATCAGGCGCGACACTTTGGCAAAAGGTCGGCAGTCTTCTTTCGCGGGTGGCGCATCCATGATGATGCGGCTGCCCTCGCGGGAATCGATGCGAAAGTAGCGTCTAAAGCTTGCGTCCGCCGAGGCGCTGCGCAGCGAGGGGGCCAACAGGCCATGGCTGGGCATCAACCCGGCCAGCCAGGCATTGAAATCGGTTTCGCGTTGCGCGTCAGGCCAGATCAGACCTGGGTCTTGGATTGGTTCGGGGGGATAGCTTGGGCTCATGGATAATCCATTCTACAAACTTGAGCGCATCACACGCGCTCGCAAGCTGCCCACACGATTGCCATTGCCACTGACCCCATGCGTCCATTGCTGCACGACCTGAAAGAACCGGTGCCCGCGTCCCGTTTCTTGAGAAGTCCGGTTGCGCTGGTGGTGTGGGCTGCATTGCAGGGTCTTTCGGTGTGGGCGCAGAGTGCCACCGACGCGCCGCCCTTGGTGCTGCGCGCCAGCCCTGTGTTGCAGGAACCGATCACCGCTTCCACACGCAAAGCATTACCGGCCTTTGTTACGGGTGATCAGCTGTCAGGGCAAACCGATCAACAAGCGGTGGTGCAAGGCGATGCGGTGCTGCGTCGGGGTGACATGGTGATCCGCGCTGACCGGCTGACCTACGAACAGGCCAAAGACCTGGCCAAGGCTGCCGGCCAAGTCCGCATCAACCGGCTGGGCAATGTTTATGAAGGACCCTCACTGGAGCTCAAGCTTGACACCTTCGAAGGTTTCTTCAACCAGCCGCGTTATTACTTTCTCAAGAACGACACCCACGGGCAAGCGGACCGTGTCGACTTCGTCGATGAAAACAGGGCCGTCATCCACAACGCCAGCCTGACCAGTTGTCGCCGCCTGCCAGGACCGGACTGGCTGCCAGACTGGATACTGCGCGCCAGCACCGTCAGCATGGACAACGCGCAGGACGTGGGCACCGCTGAAGGCGCCCTGCTGAGCTTCAAGGGCTTGCCCTTGCTGCCCATACCCTACCTCAGTTTTCCATTGAGCGACAAGCGCAAGTCGGGCCTGATGCCGCCAACCCTGGGGTTGGACAACGTTGACGGCATTGAAGTTGCGGTTCCCTACTACTGGAACATTGCACCCAACCGGGATGCCACCTTCACCCCCGATCTGATGAGCAAGCGTGGCGTCAATCTGGGCAGTGAGTTTCGTTACCTCGAGGCGGACTACACCGGCCGCGTGCAGTTTGATTTCATGCCGTCGGACCAACTGCGCGACAGCAATCGCTGGGGGCTGAGCTTGGCGCATCAGGCGAGTTTGAAGAGCCCGTTGATCACGGGGCTGACCGACGGGGCTGCGGCTTTCAGTTTGAACCTGAACCGGGTTAGCGATGACAATTACTGGAGCGATTTCTCGCGTGCCTCGGCGGCGCTGACCCAACGCTTGCTGGCCAACGACGCCGCGCTGTCCTGGTCGAATGGCTATTTCACCAGCGCCGTGCGCGCCGTCAAGTGGCAGACCTTGCAAGACCCAACTGCGCCGATCACGCCACCTTTTGATCGTTTCCCACAGATCAGTACGCGTTATGCCCGTAGCAATATCAACAGTTTCGATTTTTCAGTGGACGCAGACTACACCGCGTTCCATTCAGACAGTGCGCTGACGAATCAGCCCAACGCACAGCGGGCTTATTCTCTTTTGCAGATCAGTCAACCTTGGCGCAGCGCAGCGGGATTTGTCACGCCCAAGCTGCAACTGCACGCGGCCAACTATCTTTTTGACTCACCTTTGAGCAATGGTGCCAGTTCGGCCAGCAGCGTGGTGCCGACTTTCAGTCTGGACAGCGGACTGGTGTTTGAGCGCGATACGAGTTATTTCAGCCGGGCCTTTCGTCAGACGCTGGAGCCGCGGGTGTTTTACGTCAACACGCCTCAACGTGACCAGAGCCTGCTTCCGAACTATGACACCGCACTGGTCGATTTCAATTTTTCCAGCATCTACACCGAGAACGCCTTTGTTGGAAACGATCGCATCTCCGACAGCAAACTGCTGGCGCTGGGCCTGACCTCGCGCTTGCTGGACCCGATTACGGGCTCGGAAGTGGCGCGCTTTGGTCTGGCGCAGCGCTGGTTATTCAAGCCGCAGGAAGTCGCGCTGCCGGGCGCTGTTCCGATCGCCAGCGGGCTCGGCGACATTCTGCTCGGGGCGTCGGTCAACTGGGATCCCAAATGGGCTGTTGACGCCACGGTTCAGGTCAACCCGGCCTCCGAGAAAACGGTTCGCAGCACGCTGGGCGCGCGCTACAACCCGGGCCACTACCGGGCGCTGACGGCGGCCTATCGTTATCAGAATGGCGCCAGTGAGCAGCTCGATTTCGGCTGGCAATGGCCGGTCAATGACTTATGGGGTGATCGCGGGCAGGATTTGGGCGCCGGCAGAGGGCAAGGGGACGGTCGCTGGTACAGCGTGGGCCGTCTCAATTACAGCCTGGATGAGCGCAAGCTGGTCGATGCCGTCATCGGATTTGAGTACGATGCGGGTTGTTGGCTGGGTCGTGCAGTGCTGGGAAGGTTGCAGACCAGCGCGTCAACCGCGACGCAGCGCATCATGTTCCAGCTTGAGTTTGTCGGCTTTACGCGTTTGGGCGTGAGCCCCCTGAAGACATTGAAAGACAATATCCCCAGTTACCAATACCTGCGTGAACAGCAGAGTGCTCCGAGCCGTTTCACCAATTACGAATAATTCATCATGACCCATCGCCTTGTTGCCCTGACCGTGGCCAGTTTTTTCATCCTTGCCGGGTTGCCGGTGCAGGCCCAGGGCCTGCGGCCATCGACGGGCAGCGCGCTGGCGACACCGGTGGCACGTTTGGCGCCCGATGTTGCGCAGCAGGCGGATTTCATCGTGGCGATCGTGAATTCCGAGCCCGTCACAAACAACGATGTGCAGCGTGAAGTTCAGCGTGTGATGCAGCAACTCGCGCAGCAGCGCACGCCCCAGCCGGATCGCAAGGAACTGGCGCGCCAGGTACTTGAGAGTCTGATCAATCAAAAGGCCCAGTTGCATCAGGCCCGGGAAACCGGTATCAAGATCGATGAGGCAGCGGTCGATCAGGCCTTGCAGAACATCGCGCGCCAGAATCAGATCGGGGTGGCGGAACTGGAGCGCCGGATTGCTGCCGAGGGGCTGGTTCTGAGTCAGTTTCGGACCCAACTGCGCGAGCAACTCACGCTGACGCGCCTGCGCGAGCGTGATGTGGAGCCCAAGGTGCGGATTTCGGACCTCGAAGTGGACCAATATCTAAAAGAGCGCCAGAGCAGCAACGATCCTGCCGCCATCGAAATCAATCTGGCGCAGATTTTGGTCTCGGTGCCCGATGCCGCCAGCGCCGAGCAGATCAACACGCTGCAGGCCAAGGCACAGAAGGCGCTGGCGCGAGCCCGTGCCGGTGAGGATTTTGCCTTGCTGGTGGGTGAATTCTCGGATGCGTCGGATCGTGCCAATGGCGGGCAACTCGGCTTGCGCACGGCTAACCGCTATCCGCCCTTGTTTGTTGAGGCGACCCAGAACCTGACGCTGGGTGGCATCTCGGACGTGCTGCGTTCGGGTGCCGGTTTTCATATTCTTAAGGTGCTGGAGAAGAAGGGCGGTGGCATTTTGGCGATGAGTGTGACGCAAAGTCGGGCACGCCACATCCTGTTGCGCCCCAGCGCGCAACTCAGCGAGGCTGCGGCCCGCGACAAACTGGCGGAGTTCAAGAAGCGCATCGTTGCCGGGCAGGCTGATTTCGCGGCGCTGGCGCGCGACAATTCGCAGGACGGCAGTGCGGCCCAGGGTGGTGATTTGGGCTGGGCCAATCCGGGCATGTTTGTCCCCGAGTTTGAAGAGGTGATGGACCGCCTGGCGCCGGGTCAGATCAGCGACCCGCTGGTGTCGCGTTTCGGCGTGCACCTGATCCAGTTGGTGGAGCGCCGCAATACGGAGCTGAGTTTGCGTGAACAGCGTGAGCAGGTGCGCACCCTGTTGCGCGAGAAGAAACTCGACGAAACCTACCTCATCTGGGCGCAGGACCTGCGTGGCCGCGCTTACGTCGAACTGCGTGAGCCGCCACAGTAGCCGCCCATGACGGTCTCTGCCCTGATTGCAATCGTGATGCCGATGCCAGCGCTTGGGCGTGGCGCATGAAACATATCCCCCGCAAACGCTTTGGCCAGCATTTTCTGGCCGATGCGGGCATCGTCGATGCCATTGTTGAGGCTATTGCACCCAAACCCGGTCAGACGGTGGTTGAGATCGGGCCGGGCCTGGCTGCCATGACGCAGCCACTGGTGGAACGCCTGGGGCATCTGACCGTGATTGAACTTGATCGTGACTTGGCGCTGCGCTTGCGACTGCATCCGCAACTGACGGTTATTGAATCGGATGTGCTCAAAGTCGACTTTGTTGAGTTGGCGCGCACGATTGCCGTGGCAGGTGGGGGCGGCACGACCAAACTGAGGGTGGTGGGCAATCTGCCCTACAACATCTCGACCCCGATTCTGTTTCATTTGCTTGATTGCGTTGACGTGATCGAAGACCAGCACTTCATGCTGCAAAAGGAAGTGGTGGACCGCATGGTGGCACGACCCGCGACATCGGACTACGGGCGCCTGAGTGTGATGCTGCAGTGGCGTTACGCCATGGAAATGGTGTTGTTCGTTCCGCCCGAGAGTTTTGATCCGCCGCCGCGCGTGGACAGCGCCGTGGTGCGCATGGTGCCGTTGGAACATCCGGCGGCGCTCGATGGCGAATTGCTCAGTGAAATCGTGCGTGTGGCCTTCAGTCAGCGTCGCAAATTGCTGCGCCATACGCTGGGCCGCTGGTTGGAGGAAAAGGCATTTGCCGGTCAGTTCGACGTGCAGCGCCGTGCCGAGGAGGTGCCGGTGGCCGACTACTTGGCTCTGACGGCCGCAATCATGGATACCAATCGGTAGTGGCATAAAAAAACCCACCGTTCAGGTGGGTTTTTGATTCAGACGTGGACTGTCTCAGGCTGCCGTCAGCCAATACCCGGCGTTGAAGGGGCTGCTCATGCGCAGCGCCAGTGGTGAAACGTCCAACAATTTGTCGGTTGGCATCTTTTCACCGGACTCCGTCGTCAGTTCAATGCCTGGCACAGCGAAACTGCCTGTGTCAGTGCTTTTTGCCTCGTTCGCCCGTTCTGCTTGGCTGGTGTGTGCAGAACGGGCTACAGAAAAGAATAGAAACATCGGAACGGAATTTTGCGGTCGCTCCAATAGTCAGCCGCGTCCCGAAAGATGTCGAGCAACTGCTCACGCGCTTCCTTGTCAAACTTGGCGTTGGCTGGGATATGTTCGAGCACCACAATGAAACCCGGTTGCGGACCGGATTTGTGCAGGGGGTCGGTCATGCTGTCGTAGAGCGCATCAAAATTCTTGCCGACATGCACGGCCAGCATGAATTGCTGACCGATCAGATCGAGCACATCCTGTTTGGTCTGCGCGTTGGCCAGATTGGCATAGAGAAAATGCTGGCCCAGCGACTGTGCCGCATCCTGCAGTTCCTGCACTCGAAAAGCCCGGATTGACTGGACGATGTTGGGCCTAATGCCACGCAAGGGCACGTCGGTTGCGGCACGCTGAGGTGCTGGAGTTTCTAGAGCAAGTGACATATTCTGTTCCGCTTCACTTTTCAAAAATAACAAAAATCAAATTCAGGGAACGATCCTGCGGAAGCTCGCGTAGTGATCGCTCGTGTAATAACAGTTGTCCGGCGCCGTGGCCTGCCCGCCGCACACAATGCGCCGAGCACCCCGGTCGCGTGAATTGGGGGTCGCGACGGTGTATTCGCGGTAGTAACCCCGTTTCATGACTGGCAACAAACGTTCCCGATTGCCAAATACCATTCCATCTTTTTCATGTGCAAACGGACCGCCCCGATGGATCAGTCGAAAGGTCTTGACCCCTGACTCCGGCAACTCGGCCAAGGCCATCGATGCCGCAGGATTTGCTTTCGCCGTCTCTTTGGCTTGGCCAAGACCTGACGCAAGCAGCAGTCCAAGCACAAAGCCAGTGAGCACCAACTTGAAGCTTATTCGATGCGACATGAGTGGCAAACTTCGCACAGCACACCGGGTTAACCCGTAAATCTCAACGGCGCTAGTGTCGCGTATTTGGCAGAAAATAGCAAGCGATTGCCTAAAAAATAGGCAATAAAAAAGCAGCCCGAATTATGTAAGTTTGGGCTAACTTGTTGTTTTGACTTTAACGGGTGGCGTTTGCATCGGCCACTGTCAGGGCCGTCATGTTCACAAGTCGGCGCACCGTTGCGCTTGCTGTGAGGATATGCACGGGTTTGGCGGCGCCGAGCAGGACCGGGCCGATCGCAATATTGCCGCCGGCTCCCGTCTTGAGCAGGTTGTAGGCGATATTGGCAGCATCAATGTTGGGCAGGACCAGGAGATTCGCGTCGCCCTTAAGCGTGCTGTTGGGCATCAGTGCCGCCCGCATATTGCCGTCCAGGGCGACGTCGCCATGCATTTCGCCGTCAACTTCGAGCCACGGCGCTTTGACGCGCAGCAGTGCCAGCGCCTCGCGCATCTTGACGGCGCTGGGCTGGCTGCTGCTGCCAAAGTTGGAATGCGACAGCAAAGCCGCCTTGGGTCGGATGCCAAAGCGCATCATTTCCTCGGCTGCCATGGTCGTGATTTCAGCCAGTTGTTCTGCGGTGGGGTCGTAGTTGACGTGGGTATCGACGATGAAGAGTTGGCGCTCCGGCAGCAGCAGGCCATTCATGCAGGCGTAGGTGTTGACGCCAGGGCGCTTTCCGATCACCTGGTCGATGTACTGAAGGTGCATTGCGGTCGTGCCCCAGGTGCCGCAGATCATGCCGTCGACATCGCCCTTGTGCAGCAGCATGGCGCTGATCAGCGTCAGGCGTCGGCGCATTTCGATCTTGGCGACCTGAGCCGTCATGCCCTTGCGTTCGGTCATGCGGTGGTAGGTCTGCCAAAAGTCGCGGTAACGGTGGTCCTGCTCCACGTTGACAACCGTGTAGTCGTCGCCTTCGCGCAGGCGCAGGCCGAACTTTTCGATACGTTCGGCGATCACCTTCGGGCGGCCGAGCAGCGTTGGCAAGGCCAGTCCTTCGTCCACCACAATCTGGGCTGCGCGCAGCACGCGCTCTTCTTCGCCTTCGGCATAGGCAACGCGCTTTTTCAGTGCCTTCTTGGCCAGGGTGAAGATCGGCTTCATGACCGTGCCCGAGGCGTAGACAAAACTTTGCAGTTTCTCGCGGTAGGCGTCCATGTCCTTGACGGGTCGCGTTGCCACGCCGCTGTCAAATGCCGCCTGCGCCACGGCGGGTGCAATTTTCATCATGAGACGCGGGTCGAAGGGTTTGGGAATCAGGTACTCCGGACCGAATGCCAATGCCTCGCCGGCATAGGCGGCAGCAACGACCTCGCTTTGTTCGGCCTGCGCCAGTTCGGCAATGGCATGGACCGCCGCAATTTCCATTTCCATTGTGATGGTGGAAGCCCCGGCATCAAGGGCGCCGCGGAAGATGTAAGGGAAGCACAGGACGTTATTAACCTGGTTCGGGTAGTCGGAGCGACCAGTCGCCATGATCGCGTCGTCGCGCACCGCCTTGACTTCTTCCGGGGAAATTTCCGGTGTTGGGTTCGCCAGCGCAAAAACCAGCGGCCGCGCCGCCATCTTTTTGACCATATCGGGCTTGAGCACGCCACCGGCGGACAAGCCAAGGAAAATGTCGGCACCTGCAATCACCTCGCCCAGTGTGCGGGCATCGGTTTTCTGCGCGTAGACGATCTTGTCTTCGTCCATCAGTTCGGTGCGGCCTTCATAGACCACGCCGGCCAGATCAGTGACAAAAATGTTCTCGCGCCGCAGTCCCAGTTTGAGCAGAAGGCCCAGGCAAGCCAGCGCCGCCGCGCCGGCGCCCGAGGTCACCAACTTGACATCCGCCGGCTTCTTGCCGGCGACTTTCAGACCGTTGAGGATGGCCGCGCCGACCGTGATGGCGGTGCCATGCTGATCATCATGAAAGACCGGAATCTTCATGCGTTCGCGCAGCTTGCGTTCGACATAAAAGCAGTCGGGCGCCTTGATGTCTTCCAGATTGATGCCGCCAAAAGTCGGCTCCAGTGAAGCGATGATGTCCACCAGTTTGTCAAGATCGTGCTTCTCGTTGATTTCGATGTCGAACACATCAATGCCGGCGAATTTCTTGAACAGCACGCCCTTGCCTTCCATTACCGGCTTGGCCGCCAGCGGGCCGATGTCACCCAGGCCGAGCACGGCAGTGCCATTGGTGATGACGGCGACCAGGTTGCCGCGGCTGGTGTAGCGGAAGGCGTTGTTCGGGTCCTTGACGATTTCCTCGCAGGGTGCCGCCACACCGGGCGAGTAGGCCAAGCCCAGGTCGTGCTGGTTGATCAGTTGCTTGGTCGCGGCAATAGCAATCTTGCCGGGGGTCGGGAACTCGTGGTATTCAAGCGCGGCACGGCGCAAAACGGCACGTTTTTCTTCAGGGGAAGTGAAGGGCATGGTTATTGTCTCCAGCTATCTTGGGTGTGGCCTGCTACCGGCCTGTCGGCGTCAATGGGTGGGGAATTGTAGACCCTGTCCTAAGGGAGACAGGTAGCTTGATGCCTGGCTCTTAGGCACCGGTTGCCGCAGCTTGCAGCAGCCAGGTCAGAAAGCTGCTCATCAGAGGACGCTCCTCGGCGCGTTCGGGCGTGACCAGGTAGTAGGCGCGTTGGCCTTGCAGCACCTGTTCGCATGCCACCACGAGTTCGGCGCGTGCCAGTTCTGCTTCGACCAGCAGCCGTGGTACCAACGCCAGCCCCAGACCCTGTGCGGCAGCGGCCGCTGTCATCGAAAACAGTTCGTAGCGTGGACCCGACAAGGCCAGCGGTGCGGTCACGCCGACCGCCGCAAACCATTGCCGCCATCCCTCCGGACGCGTGCTTTGTTGCAGCAGCGGAAATTGCGCGAGATCCGCAGGTGTCAGATTCCTGCTTGAACCCAGGAACGCAGGGCTGCATACCGGTACCATGTCCTCCGACATCAGGCGCAGGCAGCGCGTGCCGGCCCAGTGGCTCATTTGCTCGGGTGTGCCGGCGTAGAGGGCGGCGTCAAACACGGTATCGGCGAACATGAAAGGCCGGGTGCGCGTTTCGATATGGACCGTCATCTCGGGGTGCTGTGCCTTGAGTTGCGACAGGCGCGGGATCAGCCAGCGCGTGGCAAAGGTCGGAACCGCGGCCAGATGGATGCTGCCGCCGCTGTTCTGGCTGGCCATGACTTCCAGCGTGTCCTGCTCCAGCCCTTGCAAGCGCGGCGCCACCTGGGCCGCGTATTCGGCGCCACGCTCGGTCAATGCCACGCCATGGCGGGTGCGGCGAAACAGCGCAACCCCAACAAACTCCTCCAGCGCGGTGATTTGCCGCGATACCGCGCCCTGCGTTAGCGCCAACTCCTGCGCGGCGCGCGTGTAGCTCTCGTGGCGGGCTGCGGCCTCGAAGCAGGCCAGCGCTTGCAGAGATGGGATTTTTCGTCGCATGATGTGCGCTATTTACACAAATTGAAGATCGGCTTTAGATTCAGTTCTGGCCCCAAGAAGCTGCAATAGTACCAATGGGAATCCAAATTTTTTTGGAGTGAAAGGGACTGTCTTGATCGAAATTGAACGCGTCCATATATTAACAAAAAGCATAACTAAGTGAATATAAGTCGTTTGCCATGGGCTTGTATCGTCCGCTACCATGCACTACTCGTCGCCACTCCCGCACCGGATTGGCTAACCTATTCTTAATCGGAGACTTCTCATGGCCCACGCAGCATTCAATTGGCAAGACCCCTTTTTGCTCGAACAGCAACTCACAGACGAGGAGCGCATGGTGCGCGCTGCTGCCGCCGCCTACTGCCAGGACAAATTGCAGCCGCGCGTGATCGAAGCCTTCCGGGCCGAGAAAACCGACGCCGCAATTTTTCGTGAAATGGGCGAACTCGGTCTGCTTGGCCCCACCATTCCCGAAGCCTATGGTGGCCCCGGCCTCAACTATGTTGCCTACGGCCTGATTGCGCGCGAAGTCGAGCGCGTGGACTCCGGCTACCGTTCGATGATGAGTGTGCAAAGTTCCCTCGTCATGGTGCCCATATTTGAATTCGGCACCGAGGCGCAGAAACAGAAATACCTGCCCAAACTGGCTACCGGCGAATGGATTGGCTGCTTCGGCCTGACCGAGCCCGATCACGGCTCGGACCCCGGTTCCATGGCCAGCCGCGCGCACAAGGTGGCCGGCGGCTACAAGCTCTCGGGCAGCAAGATGTGGATCTCCAACAGCCCGATCGCCGACGTTTTCGTGGTCTGGGCCAAAGAGGTCAGCGAAAGCGGCCAGGTTGGGCCGATCCGAGGCTTTGTGCTGAACAAGGGTGACAAAGGCTTGAGCGCGCCCGCCATCCACGGCAAGGTTGGCCTGCGTGCTTCCATCACCGGCGAAATCGTGATGGACGGTGTCTTTTGCCCGGAAGAGAATGCCTTCCCCGAAGTGCAGGGCCTGAAAGGCCCGTTCACCTGTCTGAACTCAGCGCGCTACGGCATTGCCTGGGGTGCGCTGGGCGCAGCGGAAGACTGCTGGTACCGTGCGCGCCAGTACGTGCTGGACCGCAAGCAGTTCGGACGCCCCCTCGCGGCCAACCAATTGATTCAGAAAAAGCTCGCCGACATGCAAACCGAGATTGCGCTGGGCTTGCTGGGCTGCCTGCGCTTGGGACGCATGAAGGACGAAGGCACCGCCTCAGTCGAAATCACTTCGATCCTGAAACGCAACTCCTGCGGCAAGGCGCTCGATGTGGCGCGTCTGGCGCGTGACATGATGGGTGGCAACGGCATCTCCGATGAATTCGGCGTCGCCCGCCATCTGGTGAACCTCGAAGTGGTCAACACCTACGAGGGCACGCACGACATCCACGCCCTGATTCTGGGTCGGGCCCAGACCGGGATTGCGGCGTTCGGTAACTGAACGTTTGGTTGGTTGTTTGATTTCCGTGGTGGCAGCGGCCGGGGCAACGGGCCCCGCCTCATGGTGCCAAACGCGCACAAATCGGCGGGTCCCATTGCCCCGGCCGCTGCGGCGGACGTTTGGGTATGCCAATCGCAGGTAGACGAAAGAAATCCATGAACGAAAAACCTTCAGCACTGGGTCACATCAAGGTCCTCGACCTCTCCCGTGTTTTGGCTGGCCCCTGGTGCACGCAGATGCTGGCGGATTTGGGTGCCGACGTGGTCAAGGTCGAGCGCCCTGGGGTTGGCGACGACACGCGCCACTGGGGTCCGCCCTTCCTGCACGACGGTACTGGCAATGCCACCGATCAGGCCAGTTATTTCACCGCCTGCAACCGCAATAAACGCTCCGTCACCATTGACATGGCCAACGCGCAGGGGCAGGCGCTGATCCGTCAGATGGCAGCGCAAAGTGACATCCTGGTCGAGAACTTCAAGGTCGGTGGACTGTCGAACTACGGGCTGGATTACGAGAGTCTCAAAGCCAT
>CAIWNX010000120.1 GCA_903914175.1 uncultured beta proteobacterium
CGCTGGACTTGCTTGGGGTATCGGTCATGGTATTCATGCCACCTTGGCTTCGTCACGTGCCGCGCCGCGCAGCACTTCGTCACGCAGGTCTTCCCAGATCGTGCGCGCGATGTCGATAAAGGCTTTGTCGTAACGGATTTCGCTCACGATGCGCGGGCGCGGAATGTCGATGGTGTAGACCGACTTGACGGTAGCCGGCCCCGAGGTCAGTACAAAGACCTTGTCGGCCAGCGCAATCGCTTCTTCCAGGTCGTGCGTGACGAATACCACCGAGGCCTTGGACTGCGACCAGAGCTTGAGCAACTCCTCGTGCATCAGCACGCGGGTCTGCACATCGAGCGCCGAGAAGGGCTCGTCCATCAGCAGAATCTGCGGCTCGTTGATGAAGGTCTGGGCCAGCGAGACGCGCTTGCGCATGCCGCCCGACAACTGGTGCGGGTACTTGGTCTCGTGCTGGGACAGGTTAACCCGGGCCAGCCATTCGCGCGCCTTGGCATAGGCCTGTTCTTTGGGCATGCCCCGAAACAGCGGACCGGTCACGACGTTGTCGATCACGCTGCGCCAGGGAAACAAGGCGTCAGTCTGAAAAACAAAACCAATGCGCGGGTCGATGCCGTCCACCGGCGCACCCATGACCCGTACCTCGCCAGCCGAGGGCCGGGCCAGGCCCGTGACCAGGTTCAGTGTCGTGGACTTGCCGCAGCCCGTGGGGCCGACCACCGCCACGAACTCACCACGCGCAACGCTCATGTTGAAGTCGCGCAGGGCGGTCATGGACTTGCCGTCCGGCGTGAGGAAACGCCGGCTGACGTTGATCAGTTCAATCGCCGGGCTGTTGTTGTCTGGGGTCATGGAGGTCCGGGGCTTACTTGGCGTTCTTGACGAACTCGGTGGTGAAGGTCTTGGACAGGTCGATGGTCTTGCCCTTGACGTTCTTGGAGAAGGCCGACAGCACAGCCAGCACGGTTTCCGGTCCGCCGGCGGGCATCACACCGTCGGGTGTGAACATCGCCTTGCCGTCGGCCAGTGCCTTGATGTAGCCGTCCTTGTCACCGGCGTAGAAGTCCTTGGGCATTTTTTCGGCGATCTCAGCCGCGCTGTGTGTATTGATGAACTTCAAGGTCTTGACGAAGGCATTGGCGAGCTTTTGCACGGTCGGCTTGTTCTTGGCCACGTAGTCGCTTGACATGTAGAGCGAGGCGGCCGGGTAGGTGCCGCCCAGCGCAGCCTTGGTCTTTTCGACGGTGCGCATGTCCACCAGAATCTGCGCTTCGCCAGTCTTGAGCATGCGCGAGATGGTGGGTTCGGTGGTCATGCCGGCCTGAATCTTGTCCTGCTGCATGGCCATGATGAAGGTGGTGCCGGCGCCCACCGGTATCGTGCTGAATTCACCCAGCGGCACGCCTGCCTTGACCATCAGGTATTGCGACAGGAAGTTGGTAGACGAACCGAGACCGGTGACGCCCAGGCTCTTGCCACGCAGGTCGGCCATGGACTTGATTTGCGGGTGCTTCGTTGACACCAACTCGACCTCGCCGGGGGCCTGGCTGAATTGCACAACCGACTCCACGAACTTGCCTTTGGACTGCAGATCGACGCAATGGTCGTAGAAACCGACCACGCCATGCACCGCACCGGCCAGCATTTCGTTCTCGGCATCGACGCCTGAGGATTCGTTGAGCAACTCCACATCGAGTCCCTCGGCCTTGAAATAGCCCAGGCTTTCGGTCAACTTGGCCGGCAGGTAGATCTGCTTTTCATAGCCGCCGATGATGATGGTGACCTTGTCGGCCGCCAATGCGGCTGAGGACGCCACCACAGCAGCGGCCAGCGTCAAGGCCTGGAACAAACGGGTTGGGGTAAGTTTGAATTTCATGGGGTCTCCTAAAGTGATCTGGTGGGGAACAATAGCGGCATACGGCTTTCAATCCGCTTTCGAGCGCGTCATACTAGGGTAAACACTTAGTTGGTGCTGGCGTCTATGATCTGCCATCATTTTTCAGAGCCTACTTTAGCTGCAAGCCATGCGAATTTTGGTCGTCGAAGACAACGTCGAGTTGGCGCAATGGCTGCAACGCAACTTGCGCCAGCAACAGTACGCCGTGGACTGGCTCGACAACGGCGCCGATGCCGATTTCGCGCTGCGCTCTGAAAAATATGATCTGGTCATCCTGGACCTGGCCCTGCCGCGCATGAACGGCCGCGAAGTCCTGCAGCGCTTGCGCGCGCGGCAGAACGCAACGCCGGTGTTGGTGCTGACCGCCAACAACACCATTCAGAGCCGTGTCAACGAACTCGATGAGGGTGCCGATGACTACATGGCCAAACCGTTTGAGGTTGAGGAACTTGAAGCGCGCATTCGCATGCTGTTGCGGCGCGCTTCCGGCCAACCCAGCCCGGTGCTTTTTTGCGGTGATCTGAGCTACAACACGAACACGCGCGAATTCAGGATCGAGCAGCAAGTCCTGCCTCTGACACCGCGCGAGCGCGCGGTGCTGGAGGTGCTGGTGCGCAAGACCGGCGCAACGGTGACCAAGCAGGCGCTGGCGCAAAGCCTGTTTACCCTGGACGAGGATGTTTCGACCGATGCGATCGAAATCTATGTCTACCGTCTGCGCAAGAAACTCGAATCCAGTTCGGCCCGGATCATGACTTTGCGCGGCTTGGGGTACTTGCTGCGGCCTGCTGCTGATGACCATTAGCCTGCGCCGTCAGTTACTGGCCTGGGTTCTGCTGCCGTTGGCCTGCGCGGTGGCGATTGATGCCGGGCTTGAGTACCGCAGTTCGGTTGAAACCGCCTCGGTGATTCAGGACAACCTGCTGCTCGGCTCGGCGCGCATGATCGCCGAGCAGGTCAGTTTTGAAAACGGCGCCTTCGAGCACATGATTCCGCCAGCGGCGTTGGAACTCTTTCAATCCCAGAATTCGGACCGGATTTATTACCGCGTGACCACGGGTGCCGGCCATCTGCTGGCGGGCTATACCGATTTGCCGCTACCGCAAGCTGGGTTTGCAACCGACTCACCGTACTTTTTTGCCGCCACCATGCGTGGCGAAGCGGTGCGCGTGGTGGCGTTTTTTCAGCCGGTGATGGGCAACCCGTCAGCACTGCCGGTGGTGGTGGAGGTTGCGCAAACCATGCGCGGGCGCGAGCAACTGACCGACAAGCTCTGGCTGCACGCCGTCGGGCAGCAGTTGCTGATCCTGGCGCTGGCCGCTGGCTTTATCCTGTTCGGATTGCATCGCGGACTGCAGCCGCTGATCCGCTTGCGCAACGACGTCCGTTCGCGCCGGGAGGGCTCGCTCAAGCCGCTGCAGACCGATGGCGTACCGATGGAACTCCGGCCGCTCGTCGATGCCTTCAACGACTACATCGCCCGCCTGGAAAACCACACCAATCTGCGCGGCATCTTCATCCAGAATGTGGCGCACCAGTTGCGCACGCCGCTCACCGTTCTCACGACCCAGATCAGCGATGCCTTGCGGGCACAGAACAAGCCCGCAGCCGACCTGCCGCTGCAGGCTGCGCGCAAGACGCTGCAGCAGACCGGGCGCCTGGTTAACCAGTTCCTGACCCTGTCTTCAGCGCAAGCCATTGTGGCCAATCGAAGGCTGATGACGACGCAGGACTGCTGCGAGGTGATTCAAGGTGTGATGGAGGATCTTGCCTTGCTGGCGCATGGCAAGAACATTGATCTGGGCTTTGAGCGCGTGGGTGGCGAGGCCGCGATGCTGGCGGACCCGTTAGCCCTGCGGGAAATTGCGGTGAACCTGATTGACAACGCGATTCGCTACACGCCGGGTGGTGGCGCCGTGACGGTGCGTGTGGCATCGGACAGCGGGCAGATTACGCTCGCGGTTGAGGACAACGGCCCCGGTGTTGCACCCGAGCACCGCGAAAAAATCTTTCAGCGCTTCTTTCGTCTTGACGCCAGCGATGGTTCCGGCAGCGGACTCGGCCTGGCCATTGTCAAGGAACTGGCCACCCAGTGTGGCGCCGTGGTCCGGGTCGAGACACCGCAGCACGGTGGCCAGGGCTTGTTGTTGCGGGTTGCGTTCGCGTCGGCCTGAGCGGCTGGCGGCAAGGGTCTTGCGCCACAATGGGACCCCATGACAACAATGCAACGCGCCAATCACCTCCAGCAGCATCCGCAACGTGCCGTTCTGCACAACGAGGTCCATGCGCGGCCGCCGCAGGCGCTGAGCGCGCCGTTGGCGCTCTCGCACGTTGTGATGGCCTGCGACGCAACGCAGCGTGAAGCCAGCCGCGCCCATATTGCAGCGCTGCTACGCGACCACCATCTGCCGCTGCCGGATCCGCTGTCCAGCCATTTCCGCATGGACCTGGGCGCATTCCATCTGCGCTGGGAGTTGCATACCGAGTTTGTGAGTTGGAGTTTTCACACGTCACTGGCGAGCGCGCAGCCGGGTGCGCTTGAGCCGGCGCGAGCGCTCGATGCCGTGCCGCAGGACTGGTTTGCGAACCTGCCGGGTCAGTGCCTGTCCAGTCTGCATTTGTGGGTGCTGCCGGGTGATGGGCCACACGGCGCAGCGCTGGTGCGCCAGGTTTTGCTGGAAGACACCTTGGTGGCTTCCAGTGTGGCTGGCGGCGGCGCTGAGGTCTTCACCGATTTCGCGATTCATGCCGATGGTTTTTCGCGCATGGTGCTGCTGGCGGGGCAACTCTCGCCACGGCGCCTGGGGCGTCTGGTGCAGCGCTTGCTGGAGATCGAAACCTACCGCATGGCGGCCCTGCTGGGTTTGCCGGCGGCGCGCGAGGTCAGTCAGATTCTGGCCAGCGCCGAGCGTGAACTGGCCGAACTCGCCAGCGCCATCCGCAGCGCCACCACCATCGACGAGCCGATGTTGCTGGACCGTCTGACCAAATTGGCCGGCCAGGTCGAGAGCCAGCACGCCACCACGCACGCGCGCTTTTCCGCCAGTACCGCCTACTTCGAACTGGTGGACAAGCGTATCCATGACATCCGCGAGACCGCGCTGCCAGGCATGCAGACCATCGGTGAATTCATGGAGCGCCGTCTCAGCCCGGCGCGCAGCACCTGCGAGTGGGCGGCGCGCCGCCAGGACGCCCTGTCGCAGCGCGTTTCGCGCATCAGCAACCTGCTGCGAACGCGCGTTGAGATCGAGCAGCAGCAAAGCAGCCAGGCGCTACTGGCCACCATGAACCAGCGCCAGGACATCCAGATCAAGCTGCAGTCCACGGTTGAGGGGCTGTCGGTGGCGGCCATCACCTACTACATCGTCGGACTGATCAGTTACCTGGCCAAGGGCGCCTCCAAACTGGGTTGGCCCTGGAGCGCCGAAAGTACGGCGGCGGCGGCTATTCCTTTGGTTGCGCTCGGTGTCTGGTGGTCATTGCGGCGCCTGCATCACAAGGTCTTTAAGGGCTGAGTGCTGATGCAGCGCACGCATTGCCGCGTCGCTGCGCTGCTCGCAATGAAAACAACCATGGCCGCCAGTAGCTGAAGTTCGGATCGCCAATGCCCCAAACCCCCCAAGCCCGAAAGAACCTGGCCACCGGCATGCTGCTGGCCGTCACGGGCTCGATTGCCTTTAGCGGCAAGGCCATCATCGTCAAACTGGCCTATCGCTACGGCGTTGATGCGGTGACGCTCATCATGTACCGCATGCTGTTTTCCTTTCCGATTTTTGCCCTGATGGGCTGGTGGGCCAGTCGTGGCAAGCCGGCCCTGACGCGGCGCGACTGGCTCGGCGTTCTCGGGCTCGGCTTTACCGGCTATTACCTGGCGAGTTACCTCGACTTCCTTGGTTTGTCCTACATCAGCGCCTCGCTTGAGCGCCTGATCCTGTACGTGAATCCGACGCTGGTGCTGCTGCTGGGTCTGTTCCTGTATCGGCGACCGGTCAAACGCATGCAGGCGCTCGGTGTGTTGGTCAGCTACGCCGGCGTGCTGCTGGTGTTCGGTCACGAGGTCAAACTGGTGGGCGGTAACGTGGCGCTCGGTGCGCTATTGGTTTTTTTGAGTGCTGTGAGCTATGCGCTGTACCTGATTTACAGCGGTGAGATGGTGCAGCGCATCGGTTCACTGCGCCTGGTCGGCGTGACCTGCAGCGTGGCCTGCATCCTGTGCATCGCGCAGTTTGTGCTGCTGCGTCCCTTGAGCGCGGCGCTGGTGGCGCCACCCGTGCTCTGGCTCTCGTTGCTCAATGCCACCTTGTGCACGGCGCTGCCGGTGCTGCTGGTGATGATGGCCATCGAGCGCCTGGGCGCCAGCGTGGTGGCGCAGGCCGGCATGGTCGGCCCCATGTCAACGATTCTGATGGGCGTTCTGATTCTGGGCGAGCCCTTCACGGTCTGGGTCGCGGGCGGCACGGTGCTGGTGATTTCCGGCATCTTTGTTTTCAGCCGCAGCGGGCGGTAGTACCCTAACTACTATCATTGCAGGGTGGGTTTTAACAATTTGGGGTAAATGCTATGGACTTGGGTATTGCAGGCAAATGGGCTTTGGTGTGTGGTGCGAGCAAGGGGCTGGGTTTCGGCTGCGCGCAGGCGTTGGTGCGCGAAGGC
Source organism: uncultured beta proteobacterium (assembly GCA_903914175.1). Lineage (GTDB taxonomy): Bacteria > Pseudomonadota > Gammaproteobacteria > Burkholderiales > Burkholderiaceae_C > Rhodoferax. Next base: position 6,551 of record CAIWNX010000120.1, read on the forward strand.
GTCAACGTTGTGATCGTGGCGCGTGGTGCTGAGGTGCTGCAGGCATCGAAGGCAACGCTGCTGGCCGATCCGGCGCGGCCGGGTGCGACCGAAGTGCTGGCGGTGGCGGCCGACATCACAACAGTCGAAGGCCGTGCCGCCGTATTCGCGCAGCGCAAGGAATTCGACATCGTTGTGACCAACGCCGGCGGCCCGCCGCCCGGTGATTTCCGTGACTGGGACCGCACGGCCTGGATCAAGGCGGTGGACGCCAACATGCTGACACCGATCGAGTTGATCAAGGCCACGGTCGATGGCATGGCGGCGCGTGGCTTCGGGCGCATCATCAACATCACGTCAAGCGCGGTGAAGGCGCCGATCGATATTCTGGGTCTGTCCAACGGCGCGCGCAGCGGCCTGACCGGTTTCGTTGCCGGTGTCGCGCGCAGCAAGTTGGCTGGGCAGGGCGTCACCATCAACAATCTGCTGCCCGGCGCCTTTGATACCGATCGGCTCAAGACCACGATGCAGGGTGCGGCGCAAAAGAGCGGCCAACCGGTCGAGGCCATCATCGAGGCGCGCAAGAAGATGATTCCGGCGCAGCGCCTGGGTCAGCCGGCTGAGTTTGGCGCCATCTGCGCCTTCCTGTGCAGCGTGCACGCCGGTTACATGAACGGCCAGAACGTGCTGGCCGACGGCGGTGCCTACCCCGGTTCGTTCTAATCTATTTTTCAATCTGATGGAGTTCTTTATGTCCGGTTCCCCTTTGCAGCGACTGTCACGTGCGCTTCGCAATACCCTCGCGCTGGGTGCGCTTTTGCTCGGCAGCCTGGCGCAGGCGCAACAGAGCGGCGTCATCAAATTGCTGGTCGGTTTTCCGCCTGGCGGCGGCACCGATGCAATTGCACGCACCCTGGCCGACAAGCTCAAAGACCAGCTTGGCACGACCGTGATCGTCGAGAACAAGGCTGGTGCCGGTGGACAGATCGCGGCGCAGGCGCTAAAGGCGGCGCCAGCCGATGGCAGCACCTTTTTTCTGTCGCACGACCACAGCGTTTCGATTCTGCCGCTGGTGGTGAAGAACCCCGGCTTCGATCCGGCGCGCGATTTTGTTGCCGTGGCCGGCTTTGCGACCTTTGTCAACGCGCTGGCGGTCTCTGGTGGTACACCGGCGAAGAGCATGAATGACTACGTGGCCTGGGTCCGTGGCCAGGGCGCGGGCAAGGGCACCGTCGGCGTGCCGGCGCCAGCATCAGTGCCGGAGTTTTTGGTCAAGGTGATTGGCCAGAAGTACGGCCTGGATCTGCAGGCCGCGCCGTACCGCGGCAGCGCACCGATGATGGCCGACATGCTGGGCAACCAGATCAATGCCGGGGTTGCTTCCATTCCCGATTTCATCGAGAACCACAAAGCCGGCAAGGTTCGCATCGTCGCCGTGCTCGGTGGCGCGAGTCAGGCCTTGCTGCCCGATGTGCCGACCTTTGCCGAACTCGGGCTGGCCGGTTTTGAGGACGTCCCCTACTACGGTATTTTTGCGCCCGCCGGTACACCGAAAGCCGTGATTGACCGCTTCTCGGAGGCCGTGGCCAAGGTCATCGCGCTGCCCGAAGTGCGCGACCATCTGACGACCATGGGGCTCACCGTGGGCTACATGTCGCCGCAGCAACTCGCCAGCCGGGAACGCGCCTACGCCCAAACCTGGGCCCGCATCATCAAGGCCAGCGGCTTTCAAGCACAATGAGATGACCCCCACGCTTGTCACTTGCGACAAGCGTGGGGGCTATATTTCAGCGCCGCGACGAGACGACGATACCGCCCATGATGAGGGCGAAGGCCAGGGCGTGGTAGAGGTGTGGCGTCTCAGCCAGCACGGCGCTGGAAAGCACGGCGGTGAAGAGCGGCGTCAGGTTGGAAAAGAAACCGGCCACGGCTGGGCCGGCGCGCGCCACGCCGGCGCCCCAGGCGCGAAAAGCGATCAGCGCGGGGCCGATGGCGATGAAGAGCATGGCGCCGGCCACTGGCCAGCTCCAGCTGATGTGGCCCAAGCCCAGCGCCCATTCTGCCGCGGCAAACAGTCCGGACCAGAGCAGGCCGAACAGCACCTGCGCCAGCAGAAAGGCCGACCAGTCGGCGCGGATTGCTTTGGGCTCGCTGGTCGGGTGTGCCAGCATCCAACTGTAAAAAGCCCAGGCCGCCGAGGCCAGCAGCACGTAGAGGTCGCCCGGCACCAGTTGCACCTGCAACAGCGTCTGCAACTCACCCCGGCCCAGCACCAGCAGCACACCGCCAATTGAGAGCAGCGCGCCGAGCCATTGGCGCGGTGAAATGGGTACCTGGAAGAACACGCGGCCGATCAGCAGCATCCAGACCGGCGTGCTCGATCCGACCAGCGTCACGTTCAGCGGCGACGAGGTGGCCAGCGCCAGGTACAGCAGCGCGTTGTAGCTGCCGACACTGAGCAGCCCCAGCATTGAAAAGCGCCGCCAACTCGGCCACAGTGCGCTGCCCGGGCGCAGCACCGCGCCAGCCCAGGGCGCCAGCAGGGCAAAGGCGATCAGCCAGCGCAGGAAGTTCAGCGTCATCGGTGACACCAGCGTGCCGATCAGGCGCCCGACCACGGCGTTGCCGGCCCAGAGCAGGGGCGGCAGGGTCAGCAGGAGGGCGGCGGTCGGATTGAGTTTGGGGTGCATGGCGGAACGGTAGACTGTAGCAAGTTGTTGCGCTGTTGCCTGATGGCCCGGCGACAGCAGCGACTTCCATTTCATGGCACCATTGCGCCCGATTTCATTCACAAGGATACCGTTATGAGTTCATTTTCTTCCCGTGCCATCTGCATTGATCAACACGGCGGCGTTGAGCAGATGAAGCTCGTCAATGTCACGGTCGGCGAGCCTGGCCCTGGCGAGATCCGCATCCGTCATCACGCCGTCGGCCTCAATTTCATTGATGTCTACCAGCGCAGTGGTCTGTACCAGTTGCCGATGCCACTGCAGCTTGGCATGGAGGCCGCCGGCGTTGTCGAGGCCGTTGGTACTGGCGTTACCCACCTCAAAGTGGGTGACCGCGCCGCCTACGCCAGCCAGCCCCCGGGCAGCTACTGCGAGCTTCGCGTCATGCCGGCCAAGTGCGTCTGCAAGCTGCCCGATGCCATTTCGTTCGAGACTGGCGCGGCCATGATGCTCAAGGGCCTGACGGCGCAGTACCTGCTCAAGCGCACGCTGCCGCAGGGCGGATTGCAGTCGGGCGACTTTGTGCTGTTCCATGCGGCTGCCGGCGGTGTTGGCCTGATCGCCTGCCAGTGGGCGCGTGCGCTCGGCCTGCAACTGATCGGCACGGCGGGGTCGGATGCCAAATGTGCGCTGGCCAAGGCGCATGGCGCGGCGCACGTCATCAACTATTCAAAAGAAGATTTTCTGGCGCGCGTGAAAGAGATCACCGGCGGCAAGGGCGTCAAGGTGGTGTACGACTCGGTCGGCAAGGACACCTGGGACAAGTCGCTCGATTGTCTGGCGCCGTTCGGCTTGATGGCCAGCTTTGGCAATGCCTCGGGACCGGTGGCGCCGTTTGCGCCCGGCATTCTGGGCCCCAAGGGCTCGATCTACGTGACGCGCCAGACACTGTTCAGCCACATCAGCTCGCGCGAGAGCACGCAAGCCATGGCGGACGATTTATTCGAGGCTGTCACCAGCGGCAAGGTCACGATCCAAATTGACCAGCGCTACGCGCTTGAAGACGTGCAGCAGGCGCACCGCGACCTCGAAGCACGCAAGACCACCGGCTGCACCATCCTCACACTGTGAGCACCTTCGCGCCCGATGCGCAGTGGTGCGCGGCGCTGATCGAGCGTGCCGCGCAGGCGCCGTTGCATGCGCGCGTGCCGCTTTTTTGGGGCGAGCACCCGATCGGTTCGGTTGAACCGGAGTTTTTGCGCCAGATCGATTGGCACAGCAGCGACGATGGACCCGCACCGGTGCAGGAGGAAACGCGGGACGGCACGCCGGTCTGGCGCGTGCAGGGCGAGGCCAGCGCCTCATTGCAGCGAATGGCACTGGCTCTGCGCGCGGCGCGTGCCGGACGTGTGGTGCAGCACTGGCGCGACGAGCAGCTCGCCGTCTGCAATGCGCGGGGGGAGCCAATTGCTACCGTGGAGCGCGGCGTTGTTCGCCCATTGGGCATCGCGACGCAAGCCGTGCACCTGGTTGGGCGCGCACCCGATGGCCGCGTCTGGGTTCAGCAGCGCTCGCTCTGCAAGGCCAACGAGCCGGGCCTGTGGGACACGCTGATGGGCGGCATGGTGTCGGCGCAGGACAGCATCGAATCGGCGCTGGCGCGCGAGACTTGGGAAGAAGCCGGTTTGCAACTGGAAGCCTTGACCGACTTGCAACTGGGTGGCCAGGTTGAGTTGCACAAACCAAGTTCCGACGGGGCTGACGCTGGCTACGTGGTGGAGCGCGTTGAGTGGTATCGCTGCACCGTTCCGGATGGCGTTCTACCGGTCAATCAGGACGGCGAAGTGGCGCAGTTTGAACTGCTGGATCTGGTCGAGCTGGCGCAGCGCCTGCAGCGCGACGAATTCACGACCGAGGCGGCTTTGATTCTGCTGGCCGCCCTGCGTTCTGAGACTTGAGCTGATGGTGGTTGTACGAAGTGGGCTCGCGCAGGCGATTGGGCGCCAGCACACCGGCTGAATCCAGGATCGGGTAGGCGATCGAGCAGATATGCGAGTTGATGCGCTTGAGGTCGCTGATCAGGTCCAGGTGCAGGGAACTGGTCTCCATGCTCGGCAGGGTGTTGACCGACAGCCGATCCAGATGGGTGGCGGCGTATTCGCGCTCCAGATCGCGAAAGCGGGTTTTTTCTTCCAGCAGCTTGCGCGCATCGCGCACATTGCCGTCCAGGAACACGCTCATCCCGAGGCGCAGGTTGTCCACCAGACGTGAGTGCAGATCGGAGATCTCCAACATGCCGGCTTCCGAGAATTCGCGCCCGGGCTTGATCTTCTTGTTTTCGATGTCTTCGAGCACGCGCTCGATGATGTCGCCGATCTGCTCCATGTTGATGGTGAAGCTGATGATGTCGGTCCAGCGCTGGCCTTCTTTTTCGCTCAGGGCTTCGCGCGAAATTTTGGTCAGGTAGTACTTGATGTCGGAGTACAGCTCGTCGACTGTGTCGTCCATTTTCTGCAGCGTTTGCGCCAGTACAAAGTCGTTGTTGCGGATGACATCAATCATTCCGAGCAGCATGTTTTCCACCACGTCGGCCTGGTGCATGGATTCGCGCACGGCGCAGGAAATCGCCAGTGAAGGCGTCTCCAGCGCCGAGGGGTCAAGATGACGCTGACGCCCGGCCACCGAGCTTTTGTCCTGCTTGGGCAGCATCTGCTCGACCCAGCGCGCCACGACTTGGGTCAGCGCAATGAAGCCGATGCCGACCACCAGGTTGAAGCTCAGGTGGTACAGAACGACCAGCGTGGCCGTGTCGCTCGCCCAGGGCCGCATTTCGTGCAACCATAAGCCAACGAAAGGCGCGCTGATGGCAACGCCAATGAGTTTGAACACCAGATTGCCCAGCGGCACCTGGCGGGTCTCGACCTTGGAATTGAGCGTGGTCAGCACCGCCAACAGGCCGCTGCCCAGGTTCGCACCCAGCACCAGCCCCAGCGCCACGTCGATCGACACGACGCCGGTGCTGGCCAGTGTGGCCGTGAGCAGCACCATGGCCAGGCTCGAATACGAAAGCACTGACAGGATGCAGCCGACCGTGATCTCCAGCATCCGGTCACTGCTGAGTGAGGCCAGCAAGGCCTTGATCGCCGGCGCCTGCGTCAGCACGCTGGTCGATTCCCGCACGAGTTGCAGCGCCAATAGCATCAGGCCCAGACCGATCAGGATGCGCCCAACGCGCCCGACCGTGGTTGCCTGGCGCGCGATGAACAGCACGACGCCGATGAAGATGAACAGGGGCGAGAGCCAGGACAGGTCGCGCGAGAACACCACGGCCATCAGGCTGGTGCCGATGTCGGCGCCCAACATCACAGCCAGTGCCGCCGGCAGCGTCATCAGGGTCTGGCCAACAAAAGAGGAAACGATCAGCGCCGTGGCCGTGCTCGACTGCACCAGTGCCGTGACGCCGATGCCCGACACCATGGCTTTGAAGCGGTTGCTGACGCTGGTGGCCAGGATGTTGCGCAGGCTGGCACCCAACACGCGCAGGATGCCGGTGCGCACCTGTTGCGTGCCCCAGACCAGCAGGGCGATGGCAGCGAGAAGGTTGAGCAGGTGCGTCAACGGTGTTCCTTGTTTTGGCTAGCGGGCGCGCCGAACGCGCAGCAGTTCGTCCAGTATCAAACAGGCCGCCCCAATGGTAATCGCGCTGTCGGCCACATTGAATGCGGGAAAGTGCCAATCGTGCCAGTGGAAGTCCAGAAAATCAACCACATAGCCATAGAGCAGGCGGTCGATCACGTTGCCGATGGCGCCGCCCAGGATGCAGGCCAGCGCAAAGGAAAAAAGTTTCTGTCCGCTGTGCGATTTGAGCAGCCACAGGATCAGCGCCGCCGCCGCCAAACCGATGACGGTGAAGAACCAGCGCTGCCAGCCCGAGGAGCCGGCCAGGAACGAGAAGGCCGCGCCGCTGTTGTGCCAGCGCACGACGTTGAAGAAGCTCGTCACCAGCGTGCTGTCGTGGAGCTGGTAGAAGCCCACGATCAGCACCTTGGTGAACTGGTCGGCGATCAGGATGATCAGGGCCAGACCCAGCCACTGCAGCATGCCGCCGGAGCCGGATTTGCGTGCCATCAGGCGCAGGTCCTTGTTTCGCCGGCACCGAACAGGTTGCTGGTGCAACGGCCACACAGACCCGGGTGCGCCGCGTCGGCGCCGACGTCATCGCGGTAGTGCCAGCAGCGCTCGCACTTGACCGCTGTGGAACTGGCGGCTGCGATTGACAAGGCATCGCCCGCGATCAGATCAATGGCCGAGGTGATGAAGACAAACTTCAGGTCGGCGCCAAGGCTGCTGAGCAGGGCGTGGTCTTCCGGCTTGACGGTGAGCGTGACATTGGCCTGCAGCGAGGAGCCAACCTGGCCCTGCGCGCGCAGCGTCTCAATCTCTTTGTTGACGGCGTCGCGGATCTCGCGGATGCGGCTCCACTTGGCGAGCAAAGACTCGTCCGCTGCCGGCAACTGCACGTAAACGTCCATGAAGATTGACTGGCGTGTGGTCGCTGGTGTCTTGTCCGCTGCGCCGAGCACAGCCCAGGCTTCCTCGGCCGTGAAGCTCAGGAACGGCGCCATCCAGCGCAGCATCGCCTGCGTGATCTGCCAGAGCGCGGTCTGCGCGCTGCGCCGCGCCAGCGAATCGGGGGCGGTGGTGTAGAGCCGGTCTTTCAGGATGTCGAGGTAAAACGAGCCCAGGTCTTCACTGCAATAGATTTGCAGTTTGGCCACCACCGGATGAAATTCATAAACTTCGTAGTGGGCCAGGATGTCGGTCTGCAACTGCGCCGCGCGGGCCAGGGCGTAGCGGTCAATCTCCAGCATCTGCGCCAG
>CAIWNX010000121.1 GCA_903914175.1 uncultured beta proteobacterium
AGCGCGGTCAAAAATGCGTCTTTATCGAATGCCATTTTGATTTCCTAGTTGGTTGGGGGCAGACTTCTGACTACCCCGCAAGTTTTCACTTTGATTACTACGTTCAGCGCGCCATCAAGCCGCAACTGCCTCGGCCGGTGCCTCTTGAGCACCAGCGCCGTTTTTCTCCGCAATTGCCGCGAGCACGCGTGCGATACGGGAAATCGGGGATTGCATCAAGCCCAGCAACTGCGCCAGCAAAACTTCCTTGGAAGGAATACTTGCCAGTTGTTTCACGCCGTTCACGTCCAGGGCTTTTCCACCGTATGCACCACCGCGAATCACCAACTTGTCGTTGGTTTTCGCGAAGTCAGCCACCACGCGTGCGGCAGCTACTGCATCTTCAGAAAAGCCATAGATCAGCGGACCGGTCATCAGGTCGGACACGACTTCGAATTCGCTACCGATCACAGCGCGGCGTGCCAAGGTGTTTTTCAACACCGTCAGGCTAACACCGTTGCTGCGCGCGGTTGAGCGCAATCTGGTCATGTCGGCGACCGTGATGCCACGGTACTGCGCCAGCACGAGCGTCTGAGCTTTTGCGGCGAGGCTGGTCACATCACTGATGACCGCTTCTTTCTCACTGCGATTAAGACTCAAGGTCTACTCCTTTAAATGTGCCCTTGGGCAATTTGCCTTCGAGCACGCCACAATGCAGCGACCAACTGTTCGGAAACCAATTTCCATCTGCAGCGGGATCGCCATCTGCGTTGGCTTCAGACTGCGGGCGAGCCCACAAACTGTTTATTAAGCGCCGCCCTGTATCGCTACGGTCGGCCCACCAACGGTCTTGGATGACTCGAACCAGTCTTGCAACCGGAACGACCCACCACCTCAAGCGCGCTTTTCAGCTCGCTTGAATTTTTGCAATTACGCTGCGATGGTCTGCATGTCCACACGGACACCGACACCCATCGTCGACGAAACTGCGACTTTCCTCAAATACACACCTTTGCTGGTTGCCGGTTTGGCCTTGGTCAAGGCGTCAACCAAAGCAGCCAGATTGCCTTGCAGCTTGTCGTTGTCGAAAGAACGACGACCGATGGTGGAGTGAACAATGCCGGCCTTGTCGACACGGAACTGCACCTGACCGGCCTTGGCGTTTTTCACTGCGGTTGCCACGTCGGGGGTGACGGTACCAACCTTGGGGTTAGGCATCAAACCACGTGGGCCCAGAATCTGACCCAGGGTACCGACAATGCGCATCGCATCCGGCGCGGCGATCACGATGTCGAACGGCATGTCACCCGCCTTGATCCGTGCCGCCAGGTCGTCCATGCCGACGATGTCAGCACCGGCAGCCTTGGCTTCTTCAGCCTTGGCGCCTTGGGCAAACACGGCGACGCGCTTGGTCTTGCCTGTGCCATTGGGCAACACAACAGCGCCACGCACCACTTGGTCCGACTTCTTCGCATCAATGCCGAGCTGAACCGCCACATCGATGGATTCGTCAAACTTGGCGTTGGCAAATTCCTTGACCAGAACCAGTGC
>CAIWNX010000122.1 GCA_903914175.1 uncultured beta proteobacterium
AGGACCAGACCAAGGCCTGAATTCTGGATGCCGCACTCGATAGCCACGGCACGCCGGTCACGCTCGGGCAGTCCGACACCAAAAGCCAAAGCGTAGCCGGTAAACAGGGCAGCCGCATTGTGCACGAACACCACGCCCACTACCAGGCCAACATAGAGCTTGAAGTACTGCCAGTTGGCACCCAGCGCCGCCAGCACGAAGAGCAGGAAAAACAGCAGTGAAAAAATCTTCATTGGCTTTTGCACCCGCGCCGTCAGACGCGGCCAGCGGCGCGAGACGAAAAGCCCGATGACCAGCGGCAACCCAAGCAGCAAAAACACGTGCGCAAACATCTCGATCGGGTTTACGGCCACCTGGCGCAACAGTGGCTGCGCCGGCGCGTAAAGGCCGCCCCAGAAGGCAATGTTGAGCGGTGTCATGACAATGGCGGTTAGCGTTGACAAGGTGCTGATGGAAACCGACAGCGCCGTGTTGCCACGTGCGTAGTGCGTCAGAAAATTCGAGATGTTGCCAGCCGGGCAGGATGAGACCAGGATCATGCCCAGCGCGATGCTCGGGCGCAGTGCCAGCAGCAGCACCAGCAGATAGGTGAAGGCCGGGAACACCAGGTGATGGCCGAGCAGGCCGATGACCAGCGCGCGCGGCGTGCGCAAGGCCTCCTTGAAATCATCGGCTTTGAGTTCGAGCGAAACGCCGAACATGACAAAACCGAGAACGATGTTGAGCAGCAGCAGCGATTGCGGGCTGAAGTTCAGACGGACCAGATCGATATCAAGCATGGCGGTCTGCGTTTCAGGCCTTGGGTTCTTCGTGCATCTTCTTGAAGTGGATCAGCCCGGGCGCCCACATGTGCTTGACCGGGTCGACATCGACATGAATCACGGCGCAGCGGCCGCTGTCGAGCGCACGTTGCAGCGCCGGTTTGAGTTGTTGCGGGTCGGACACGCGCTCGCCGTAGGCGCCCATGCTGATGCCGAGCTTGTCGAACTCGATCTCGCCCAGATCGGCCTTGATCGTCTCGTCGGGATCCAGGTGCTTGAAGATCATGGTTTTGAAGGGCCGCAGCATGAACTGCTGGTTCATCTTCACCATACCCCACTGCTTGTCGCACAGCACGATGTAGATCACTTGCGCGTTGTTGCGCACCGCCGTCTCGACTTCCTGCGAGTGGAAACCCATGGCGCCGTCGCCGATGATGCAGCACACCGGCTGCCCCGGGCGTGCGATGGCGGCGCCAACCGCTTGCGCCATGCCGGCGCCGAGCATGCCGAACTTGAAGGTTGAGAGTACCGTGTTGGGAACCTTGACCTGGTGATAGAACATGGCCCAGATGGTGGCGTTGCCGCCGTCGGCCACCAGCACCGAATCCGGCGGGAACAGCTCGCCGCAGACCGCGCCGATGTGCGCCGGGTGCATCGGGATTGCCACGTCAGCGAGTGCCTTGTCCCAACCAGCGCGCTCGTCCTGCATGACCTTGGCATAGCGCGCGATGCGCTCGCGCCGCGCCCCCATCTGAATCTCGTCCTGGCGTCGCTCCAACACCTCACCCAGCATTTCGAGGAAGCACTGCACATCGGCGACCACCGCCAGATCGACCGGCTTGTTCAGACCGATCATTTCGGCGTCCAGATCAACCTGGATCGTTTTCTGCTCGGATGGTTTGCGCCAGTAGGGCGGTTTGCCCCACCAATCAGTCTCGCCCAGACGCGAGCCCAGGATCAGTACCGTGTCGGCCTCGTTGCGCACCCGGTGGTTGAGTTTGACGTGCGGCATGGTGATGGCCAGCGGCGAGGTTTCGGTGAGCACGCCACGCGCGGCCCAACTGGTGGTGACCGGCGCCTGCAGCAGATCGGCAACACGGCGCAGGGCGTCGAAGGCGAGGGCGTGAATGACGCCGCTGCCGGCGTGAATCATGGGCGCGTCAGCCCTGATCAGCATCTGTGCGGCACGCGCCACCAGTTCGGCCGATGGCGACAGCGCCTCGGTACTGCGGTACTGCTCGGGCCGCCAATACGCAGGATCGGCCTTGACCTTGCCGTTCATGATGTTCTCCGGCACATCCAGATGCACCACGCCGGGACGGCCCTGGTAGCTCTTGCGCAGCGCTTTGCGCATCAGCTCGGGCACACGGTCAAAGGACGAGACGGCCGCGCTCCACTTGGCAATCTTGCCGATGACGCCGCTCTGGTCGAAGCACTGGTAGCTGCCGCCACGATCCGGGTACATGATGCCGGGCCGGCGCGCGCTGGTAATGGCCAGCACGCGGTTGCCGTCCGCCTGTTCCACCACCAGTCCCGGCAGCAGGTTGGCAACGCCGGGGCCGTTACTGGCCATGCAGACGCCCAGGCGCCCGGTCAGGCGCGCGTAGGCGCCGGCCATGTGCGCAGCCGAGGTCTCATGGCGCGGTGTGACGATCTCGATGCCGATCCGGTGCAGGGCCTCGTAGAAGCCGAAGTAAGTGCCGTCGATGATGCCGAAGACTTTCTCGACACCCTCTGCCTGCAACATGCGTGCAAGGACTTCGCCGCCGCTGATCTCTGCCATCTTGTCTGCTCCTCGGATTGTTCTCAAGCCGGTGATGCCCAGGTCTGTTCTGCTCGCAGCCTGTTGCGAGCGACCATTATGCTATCGGGCCGGCGGCATGACAATGAGGAGGGGCGAGTACACCCCGGGTTGTCAGCGGGTGAGTTTGGGAACCTGCTGATTAAGCACTTTGCGTATGACAGCGGCCAGTTCAACCGCGTCGAACTTTGCCACGTAGGCATCGGCACCGACCTTTTTCACATGCTCTTCATTGGTCGTGCCCGTCAGCGAGGAGTGAATGATCACGGGGATGAGCTTGAGCCGCGGGTCCTGCTTGATATTTCGGGTCAGGGTGAATCCATCCATCTCGGGCATTTCCAGATCGGTCAGCACCAGGGCCACCTTGTCGCTCATGACCCTGCCTTCCGTCGCAGCCTGTGCCGAGATGCTCTGCAGCCGCTCCCACGCTTCCTTGCCGGTCTTGGTCATGATGAAGTTCACCTTCATGGCGTTAAGCCCGTCTTCGATCATCGTCCTGGCCAGCGCCGAGTCGTCGGCGGCGACAATGATGGTGCCCGGTGGCAACTCAACCTTGTCGTCCGGTTCCAAGTCGGGGACTTCCTTGGCTTCGTGCTGGATGACGTTGCGCAGGATCTGTTCGACGTCCAGCACCTGCACCAAACGCGTGTTGCCGTCGTCACCATCAAGCTTGGCGATGCTGGTGACCAAATTGCCACCGGTGCCGTCGGCCGACAGCACCCGCTTCCATTCCAGGCGCACGATCTCGCTGACCTCTTCGACGGCGAACCCCTGAATCATGCGCGAGAACTCGGTCACCAGCAGCAGCCCCGGGGGTTTGTCGAGCGTGCAGCCCATGACCGACGGCAGGTTCACCACCGTGATCATTTGCCCCCGCATATTGGCCACACCCATGACATGCGGAGAGGCGTTGGCCATGGCGGTGATTTCCGGCATCACGAGGATTTCACGCACCTTGAACACATTGATGCCGAACAGTTCATGCCGGTTGGTGCCCGGCGCCTGGCCCAGGCGAAACAGCAGCATCTCGAACATGCTGTTGCTGGCCAAGCTGGTTCGCTCGTCGATATCCTGCATTGCAGTGGTCATGGGCATCCTCTCTCAATCCGTCTTGTTTCGCGTGTTGGCAGTTCGGCCACTGTTGCGTGGTGTGGATTGGATTATGGTTCTGGCTTGCTGGCAGGAAAGCCCTGAACTGAGCCCTTGATTGCCTTCAATTGACCCGCTGGGCCAGCGCCGTGGCGTGGCAGGACGCATCAAAAACGCCCATTGTGGCGACAGGTTTGAGGCCGCCAGATCTTGCACGGTTGCGCACAATCCTGGCGCTTTCACACCGATTGGCGTTTCCGGGCAAAATCCGGTTTGCGTTGGCTTCGTCTTTTCGGAAACAGTCGAAGGCTCAATTTGACAAACCAGCTACGCCACGGATCCGAGGATGGATGAATGAGAAACTTTGCTGTGCTAACGAGATCCAGTGTTCCGCCTGACAGGTTATTGCCTGATGGGCGCAAACTGGCGCGGTTGGCGCTGCTGCTGATCCCGCAGTTGCTTTGCGTTTGTTTGGCGGCCCCGGTCGAGCCGCTGCGGCTCTCGGTATCCACAACCCCACTGTCACTGCCGATATTCGTTGCCGAAAGCGAGGGCTATTTTGCGGCGGAGGGACTTGCCGTCAAGATCAACGAGGTGATCGGTGGGCACCGCACCTTGCAGCAGGTGTTCGACGGCAACGCCGACGTGGCGACTTCGTCGGAAGCGGTCGTGATGTTCAACAGTTTCAAGCGCAACGACTTTGCGGTCATTGCAAGCTTTGTGACGAGCGACGACGATGTGCGCGTGGTAACCCGCGCCAGCAAGGGCATTGCCGGGATCAGCGAACTCGCCGGGAAACGGGTAGCGACCGTGGTTGGAGCGGCAAGCCACTATTACCTCGACACTTCGCTCCTGTTGAGCGGGGTCAATCCAAAACAGATTCAAACAAGCAATCTCCAGCCGGAGTCGATGGTTGAAGCATTGGCAAAGGGCGACGTCGATGCGATCGCGATCTGGGAACCGTTTCCGTTTCAGGCGCTGGCAGGAATTACGGACGCAAGGGTGCTGCCGAAGACGCGCGCCTACCTCCTGAGTTTCAATCTGATCGTGAGCAAGAATATTCGCGGCACGCGCGACGACGAGCTTGTCAAACTGCTGCGTGCGGTGGACCGGGCCACGCGCTTTATCGCCGCCGAGCCGGCCAAAGCGCAAGCCATTCTGCGAAGTCGGCTGCACGCAGACCAGAAGTTCATCGACTACCTTTGGCCGCGCTACAACTACCGGCTCACGCTGGCGCAGTCACTGTTGTTGACACTCGAAGGCGAAGCACGCTGGGCGCGCCAGGAAGGGCATGTGAAAGCGGAGAGGTCGCCCAACTATCTTGACTTTATTCATTCCGCGCCATTGCGCCGGGTACGTCCCGATGCGGTGAGCATCCGAGAGTAATTTGTGCGTCTAAAGACTCAACTGACCGCTGTTGTCTCGATTGCCATCGCGCTGGTACTCGGCATGGGCGTGGCGACACTGATGGTCGCCAGCCGGTCAGCTGAGGTTTCCAAAGCGCAGGGCAAGGTTCATCAGGCACAAAAACGGGTGGCCGACCTGCTCGCCCTGACGCACGAGTTCACCACTTATTCCGAAGTTCGGGCCGAGCAGCAATGGCGCAGCAACTACGCTGCATTTCTGGAACTGCTCGCTGGCAGCACCAGTGAATTCGCTGTCTATTCCAGCAAGGCACAAAAGGAGGCCCAACCGATTGCGGCAATCTTTCAGCAAATTGTCGATGCCAGAGCGAGTCGAAGCACGTTGCGGGACCGCCAGGTCGAGCTTCTGGTGGGTCAGTTGACGATCGGCATGCAGGCGGCGAGCGATGCGGTCGATCAATGGTCCGAGGCGATCGATGAGACCGACCGGCGGACGCAATTTGAATTTGGCGCATTGGCGCTCAGCGTTCCGGTACTGATCATGGTGATCCTGGTCCTGGTGTCGGCACTGCTGATCAAACGCATACTGATTCCGCTGGGCAGGCTGCAGCGCGCGGTACGGGCGGTCGCCAGCGGCGACTTCAGCGTGCGCAGCGCGACCGGAACTGCCGACGAGTTTGGCGAACTGTCACAGGCTTTCGATGAAATGGCGCTGGATCTGGTGCGCACGCTGCGTGCGGAAGTGGCCGAGCGCAAGCAGATCGAAGATCAGGTGCGCCAACTTGCCTTCTCGGACCCCCTGACCGGCCTTCCCAATCGCAGGATGTTGATGGACCGGCTCGAACAGGCGCTGATCGCCGCCTGCCGCCATGGTCGTCAGGACGCGCTGCTGTTCATCGACCTGGATAATTTCAAAACCCTCAACGACACGCTGGGCCATGACAAGGGCGATCTGCTGCTGCGTCAGATTGCCACGCGGTTGGTGGCGTGCGTGCGCCAAGGCGACACGGTGGCCCGGCTCGGCGGCGACGAATTCGTTGTCCTGTTGCAGGATTTGAGCGGCAACGCGCTGCAGGCCGGCGCGCAGGTGCAGGTCGTGGCGTCCAAACTTCTCAGCACCTTGGGTCAACCCTATGAGCTCGACGGCCACGGTCACCACAGTACCGCGAGCATCGGCGTGACGCTGTTTGGTGGCACCGAGCGCGAGAGCATAGAGGAGCCCTTGAAGCGCGCCGAACTGGCCATGTACCAGGCCAAGGCAATCGGGCGCAACACGCTGCGCTTTTTCGAGCCTGAGATGCAGACCACGGTTACGGCGCGGGCCAAGCTGGAGGCGCAACTGCGTCAGGCGGTGGCCCGCAAGCAGTTTCTTCTGCATTACCAACCCCAGGCCGGAAGTGATACGGGCACGACCGGCGCCGAGGCCTTGGTGCGCTGGCAACACCCCGAGCGTGGCCTGGTGCTGCCGGGCGAATTCATTGCGGTTGCGGAGTCGAGCGGCCTGATCCTGCCGCTGGGCCACTGGGTGCTGGAGTCCGCCTGCAAGCAACTCGCGGCCTGGGCGACCCGGCCCGGGTTGGCGCATCTGAGCATGGCCGTCAATGTCAGCGCGCGTCAGATGCGACAGCCAGACTTTGTGCAGGAGGTGATATCGATTCTGGAGAGCACGGGCGCCAACCCGGCGCTGCTCAAGCTTGAACTCACCGAGAGTGTGCTGGTGGACAACGTGGAAGACATCATCGTCAAAATGAATGCCCTCAAGGCCCAGGGCGTCGGTTTCTCGCTGGATGATTTTGGAACCGGGTATTCGTCGCTGGCCTACCTGAAGCGCTTGCCGCTTGACCAACTCAAGATTGACGAGGGCTTCGTCAGGGACGTTCTGGTTGACCCCGAAGATGCGGCCATCGCCAAGATGGTGGTGGCGCTGGCTGACAGCCTGGGCCTGGCGGTCATCGCTGAAGGGGTGGAGACGCAGGCGCAGCGCGACTTTCTGACCGCTCTGGGCTGCAGCAACTATCAGGGCTACCTGTTGGGTGCACCGATGGCGCTGACTCAGTTTGAAGCATTTATCGACGGGCACCGGGTCGCAGAGCCAGCGGCCTCATAAAAAAAAGCCGGTCGAAACCGGCTTTTTTATGTGTGGCGTTGAAGCCTATTCCTTGATGCCAACACCGTAGAAGTTGTGGCGGCCAAAGGGGCTGAGTTTGAAGTCGACGACTTCCTTGCGCACCGGTTTGATTTGCACGGCATGGGCGATGGTGAACCACGGGGCTTGCTGTTTGAAGATGACCTGGGCTTGTTCGTACAGCTTGGCACGGTCGGCTGGTTTGGACACTACTTTGGCTTTCTGTACCAAATCTTCAAATGGCTGGTAGCAGAACTTGGCCACATTAGAACCATTGTTCTTAGCGGCGCTACAGCCCAGAAGCGTATTTAGAAAGTTGTCTGGGTCACCGTTGTCGCCGGTCCAGCCCAGCATGCCCATCTGGTGTTCGCCGTTTTGCATGCGCTTGCGGTACTCGCCCCATTCAAAGCTCTTGATCTCGGCCTTGACGCCGATCTTGGCCAGATCGGCCTGCATCAGCTCGGCGATGCGCCTGGCGTTCGGGTTGTAGGGACGCTGCACTGGCATGGCCCACAGGTCGGTGGTGAAACCATCGGCAAGTCCGGCGGCCGCCAGCAGTTTCTTGGCCGCGACCGGGTCAAACGGATCGTCTTTGATGGACTTGTTGTAGGACCATTGCGTTGGCGGAATCGGGTTGGTAGCGGGTACGCCAGTTCCGAGATAGACGGCATCTACGATCGCCTTCTTGTTAATGGCCATGTTGATGGCCTTGCGCACGCGCACGTCGTCAAACGGCTTCTTCGTTGTGTTGTAGGCGAGGTAGCCCACATTGAGGCCAGGCTGCTCCAGCACTACTACTTTCGGGTCTTTTCGAATAGCGGGCAGGTCTGCAGGGTTGGGGTAGGGCATCACATGGCATTCGCCTTTTTGCAGCTTGGCCCAGCGTACGGAGGCGTCCGGCGTGATCGAAAAGATAAGGTCGTCAATCTTTGCCTTACCGGCCCAGTACTGGGGGAATGCTTTATAGCGAATTACGGCATCTTTTTGGTACTGCACAAGTGTGAAGGGACCGGTGCCGACTGGCTCCTGATCGATCTTTTCAGGTGTGCCGGCTTTGAGCATGGCGATGGCATATTCCTTGGACTGCACGCCCGCAAATTGCATTGCCAAGTTGGACAAGAAGGGGGCCTCAGGAGCGTTCAGCACAATCTTGACCGTGTACTCGTCAACCTTATCAACGGATTTCAGCAACTTGGGCAGGCCCATATCGCCAAAGTAAGAGTGGTTGGAACTGGTGACCTTGAAGTAGGGGTCGTTTTCCTTCCATTGGCGCTCGAACATGAAAAGAATGTCATCGGCATTGAAGTCGCGCGATGGTTTGAAGTTCTTGTTCGACTGCCATTTAACACCCTTGCGCAGGTTGAAGACATATTCCAGGCCGTCCTTGGAAACTGTCCAACTCCGAGCCAGGCCCGGTACGACTTTGGTACCACCGCGCTCAAAATCGACCAGATTGTCATAGATCTGTTCGCTTGCATCAAACGAGGTGCCCGTGGTATTGATGCTGGGTGCGAAATTCTCCGGGCTACCTTCCGAGCAGAACACCAGCGTTTTGGCGCCAACCGGCGTCAGCGCCAGCAGGGCCGGCAACGCCAGTGCGCACAGCACGCTGCGTTTGAGCGCAAGGCCTGGATTGGATGGGATCATCTTGTGGACTCCTTTTCGGTTGATGCTGCTCGGCAGCGGTTTGGGTAAATCTTTCGGCCTCGTGACAAGCGACCTGTCTGCCTGCCAGCGAGCGTAATACAGGACGCTCGATCTGGCAACGGGGCGTGACATGGGGGCAGCGCGTTGAAAAAACGCAGCCGCTGGGTGGACTCAAAGGCGAAGGCAGTTCGCCCTTGAGAACCGTATGCTGGCGCAGCGCGCCGCTGCCCGGGATCCCTGGCGTTGAGGCCAGCAGCGCCTGGGTATAGGGGTGCAGCGGTTGCGCGAAGAGGGTTCGCTTCTCGCCCTGTTCCACGGCGTGGCCCAGGTACATCACCATCACATCGTGGGCGATGTGGCGCACCACGCCCAGGTCGTGCGAGATGAACAGATAGGCCAGGCCAAGGTCCTGCTGCAGATCGGCCAGCAGGTTGAGCACCTGCGCCTGAATCGAGACATCCAGCGCGGAGACCGGCTCGTCGGCCACGATCAGCGAGGGCTTGAGCATCAGCGCGCGGGCAATGGCGATGCGTTGGCGCTGCCCGCCCGAGAACATGTGCGGGTAGCGCTCGTAATGTTCGGGGCGCAGGCCGACCAGGGCCAGCATGGCGCGCGCCTGTTCGGCACACTCGGGTGCCGACAGGTCGGTATTGATTTCCAGTGGCGCTTCCAGAATGGCGCCAATCTTTTTGCGCGGGTTGAGTGAGCCATAGGGATTCTGGAACACCATCTGCACGCTGCGGCGCAGCGCGTGGCGCGCCTCTCTGGGTGCCGTCATGACGTCCACCTCGCCCAGGCGCAGTTCGCCCGCGCTGGGGCGCTCGATCAGCGCGACCATGCGCGCCAGCGTTGATTTGCCGCAGCCCGATTCACCAACCACGGCCAGTGTCTTGCCGGCTTGCAGCGTAAACGAGACGCCACCCACCGCCTGCAGATAGTCGGGCGTTTTAAGAAAGCCACGCCCGATTTTGTAGACCTGACGCAGGTCGTGCGCGACAACAACGGGTTTGACTTCGGTGCTCATGCGCCGGACCCCAGGGGATAGCGACAACGCACCGAGCCCGCTCGCCATGCCTGCAGGACCGGGCGCTGGGCGCGACAGTCATCGGTGGCGTAACTGCAGCGCGGCGCAAACAGGCAGCCGGCCGGGCGGTCGTACAGGCCCGGCACCAAGCCGGGAATGGTGGCCAGGCGCGTCAGACCATCGCTGCGCTCGGGCATTGCGGCCATCAGCGCCTGCGTGTAGGGGTGTTGCGGCGTCGTGAACAGATCCTGCGCGCTGCGCTCTTCCATGATCTGCCCGGCGTACATCACAGCCACGCGCTGCGCCATCTCCGAGACCACGCCCATGTTGTGGGTGATCAGGACCAGCGCCATGCCGCGCTCCTTTTGCAGGTTTTGCAGCAGGTCCAGAATCTGCGCCTGGATCGTGACGTCCAGCGCCGTGGTCGGCTCGTCGGCGATCAGCAACTTGGGGTTGCAGGCAATCGCCATCGCGATCATCACGCGCTGGTTCATGCCGCCCGACATCTGGTGCGGAAAGTCTTTCAGCCGGTTCTCGGGCGCCGGGATGCCGACCTGCTCCAACAGTTCGATGGAGCGCTTGTGCGCGGCTCGGGTATCCATGTGCAGGTGCAGCTTGAGCGTCTCGGCGAGTTGAAAGCCGATCGTGAAGCAGGGATTCAGACTGGTGGTCGGATCCTGAAAAATCATCGCCACGTCTTTGCCAGTGAGCTTGCTGCGCTCACGGTTGGAGAGCGCCAGCAGGTCGTGCCCGTCAAAGCGCAGCTTGTCGGCCCGTACCACGCCGGGGTAGGAGACCAGGCCCATCAGCGCCATCATGGCCACACTCTTGCCCGAGCCCGACTCTCCGACGATGCCCAGCACATCGCCGGCCTGCAGCGTCAGGCTGACACCCTCGACCGCGTGCATCACGCTGTCCTTGGAAGGAAAGTCAACCGAGAGGTTTTCGATTTCAAGCAGTGCCATAAAGCAATCAGCGTTTGAGTTTTGGATCGAACGCATCGCGCAGTCCGTCACCCAGCAAATTGAAGGCCAGCACCGTCAACAGGATCGCCAGACCTGGGAAGGTCACCACCCACCAGGCGCGCAGCACAAATTCGCGCGCATCGGCCAGCATGGTGCCCCATTCCGGCGAGGGCGGTTGCGCGCCCAGGCCCAGAAAGCCCAGCGCAGCGGCGTCCAGAATGGCGGTCGAAATACCGAGCGAGGCCTGCACGATCAGCGGCGCCGTGCAGTTGGGTAGCACCTCGTTGAACATCAGGCGCAGCGAACTCGCACCATTCATGCGCGCTGCGGTGACGTAATCCTTCGCCATCTCGGTGATGACAGCGGCGCGCGTGATGCGCACGTAATGCGGCAGCACGACGATGGCCACCGCCAGCATCGCGTTCATCAGACCGGGGCCCAGGATGGCGACGATGACGATGGCCAGCAGCAGACTCGGCAGCGTCAGGATGATGTCCATCAGGCGCATGACGGCGATTTCGAAGACGCCACGGAAGTAGCCGGCCGTCAGGCCCAGCACGGTGCCCATGACGACCGACAGTGCAACCACCGCCAGACCAATGGCCATGGTGAGGCGCGCGCCGTGGATCAGGCGCGAAAGAATGTCGCGCCCGATGGCGTCGGTACCCAGCCAGTGCGCGCTGCTGCCCCCGGCCTGCCAGGCAGGTGGTTTCAGGAACACGGCAGAGTCGGTCAGGTCCGGCGCGAAGGGTGCAACCAGCGGCGCGAACGCCGCCAGCAATAGGACCAGCAGCACCAGCATCAGGCCGGCCAGCGCACCGCGGTTGGCACTGAAGTAGCCCCAGAACTCGTGCAGCGGGCGCGGCGGTTCGGTACCCAGGGGAAGACTTGCTTCTGTCACCGTTAATGCCTTATGCGTGGGTTGATGATGCCGTAGGTGACGTCAACCAGCAGGTTGACCGACATGACAATGATGCCCAGCAGCAGCATGCCGCCTTGCAGCACGGGATAGTCGCGCCGGCCAATGGCCTCGATCATCCACTTGCCAACACCGGGCCAGGAAAAGATGGTTTCGGTCAGGATGGCACCCGTGAACAGCACGCCGACTTGCAGTCCGATCACCGTCACCACCGGGATCAGTGCATTGCGCAGGGCGTGCAGCCCCACCACGCGCAAACTCGACAGACCTTTGGCGCGCGCAGTGCGGATGTAGTCCTCGCCCAGCACCTCGAGCATGGCCGAGCGCGTCATGCGCGCAATCACCGCCAGCGGATTGGTGCCGAGCACGATGGTGGGCAGAATCAGATGCGTCACCGCCGACCAGAATGCCTGCTGGTTGCCGGCGAGCAGGGTGTCGAGCAGCAGGAAGCCGGTGACCGGTTCAATGAAATGCTTGAAAGCGAGGCGCCCGGACACTGGCGTCAGGTCCAGTTGTACGGAAAACAGCAGGATCAGCAGCAGCCCCCACCAGAAGATTGGCATTGAGTAGCCGGTCAACGAGACGCCCATGACGCCATGGTCGAGCACCGAATTGCGTTTGACCGCTGCCAGAATGCCCGCCGGTATGCCCAGCAGCAGCGCAAACAAAATGGCTGACACCGCCAGTTCAACCGTGGCAGGAAACAGAGCGACGAATTCGGTTAACACCGGTTCGTGCGTGATGATGGATTTGCCCAGATCGCCCTGCAGCACGCGACCAATATAAATGCCGTATTGAACCAGCACCGGCCGGTCCAAGCCGTATTCCTTGAGCAGAACGGCATGACGCGCCGCATCGATACCGCGCTCGCCAGCGAGCGTCTCAATCGGATCGCCTGGCACCAGCCGTATCAGGAAGAATGCCACCAGCGTCATGCCGATGAAGGTCGGTATGACCAGACTGATGCGGGTTAACAGGAAACGCAACATTGTTTTTTTGAATTGCCAGGCGAGGGCTGCATCATGCCAGAACGAAAAAAAGGCCGACTCGCGTCGGCCTTTGTCGCAAACAGTGAAGCCTGTTTACTTGAGGTGCTTGCCGATCAGGCCAGCCATCTCGAACATGGATACCTGTGCCTTGGCGAAGACTTCCTTCAGCTTGGCATCGGCATTGATCATGCGCTTGTTGACTGCGTCTTGCAGCTTGTTCTTCTTGATGTAGGTCCACAGCTTGCTGACCACTTCGGTACGCGGCAGCGGATTGGCGCCGACCACGGCAGCCAGAGCGGCGCTGGGTGTGAGAGCCTTCATGAACGCTGCGTTCGGAGTGCGTTTCTTGGCCGGGGCCTTCTTCGCAGCTACCTTCTTGGCCGGAGCGGCCTTCTTCGCAGCTACCTTCTTGGCCGGAGCGGCCTTCTTCGCTGGAGCCTTAGCGGCTACTTTTTTGGCGGGTGCTGCCTTTTTTGCAGGAGCAGCCTTCTTTGCCGGTGCGGCTTTCTTAGCCGGTGCTTTCGTTGCAGTTGCCATGATTTATTGTCCTTCTAGAAGTTGATTAATCACCAGCGAAAAACTGCTTCTTCACTGGCAAGGGGGATGCTACTGGAGAAATGACGCGTTTCCAAGGGGAAAAATCAATTTTTCACTCGAAACTGTTGTTTTTTTTATCTCTGATTTCCCTATGGCCTCCCTCTGAAAAACAAATGGACGGTGTTTTAGCGTCAAAAACTGTTCACGAAACCCTGCAGATGCAGCCGGCAAGAGCGCGCCAGGACAGGATATTCCCTGTTTGCGTACCTGCATTGCGACGCTGCGGTACGCTACGAACTTGCCAACTCGAGGAGATTGCGAACATGACCCCATCCTTTGCCACTTGTGACCTGTGCGATGCCCACAAAGGCGATGCAGCGCCCGAATTTCAGGTGCTGCCACCGGTGTTTCGCGATTTCGGCGGCACGCACCGCTTCTGCGGGCCGGTCGTCACCCTCAAGTGCTTTGAGGACAACACGCTGGTCAAAGCGGCGCTGGATTTGCCGGGCTTTGAAGAAACAGCGGCCGCACGCATCGCCAAAGTGTTGGTGGTTGATGGTGGTGGCTCGCTGCGCCGCGCGCTGCTCGGCGGCAACATCGGGGCCGCCGCAGCGCGCAACGGCTGGGCCGGCGTCGTGATCGACGGCTGCGTGCGCGACGTGGCGGAACTGGCCCTGCTCGACGTCGGCATTCGCGCCCTGGCCAGCATGCCGCTGCCAACCGAGAAACGCAACGAAGGCCAGATGAACATTCCGGTGCAGATCCAGGGCGTTTGGGTGCGCCCCGGTGACTGGCTCTATGCCGACGAGGACGGCATGGTGATCAGTGCAAGTCCGCTGGTCTAATCGCCTGGCATGGCTGGGAGCGCGCCGGCAGCGTGGCCAGCAGCAGGCCGAGCAGGGCGATGGCAAAGGCCAGTAGTTGCACGCCGCGCAGGATTTCACCCAGCACCAGCACGCCAACCAGGGCGCTGGTGATGGGCAGCATCACAGTAAAGACGCCCGCTTTGGCAGCGGGCACGGTCTTCAGGCCGGTCATCCAGAGCCAGACCGTCCAGACACTGGCGGCCAGGGAATAAAAGAGCAGCAGTGCCCAGTTGCCGATCGATACGGTCGCGAAGTTGAAGCGCAATGCTGCGTACACGCCCAAGGGCGTCATCAGGACAAAGCCCCACAGGTTGATCAGCGCCGTGATTCGTTTTGGCCCCAGCGAACCGATCAGTTTCTTGCCGATCACAGCGTAAGCCGCTTCGCAGACGACTGCACCCAGCAGCAGCACATTGCCCAACAACTCGCTTCCCACCAGCGTCTGGCTTTGCGCGGCGGGCGCAGGCTTTGAGAGCGCAAGCAACCCGATGCCGAATGCCGCGCAGGCAATCGCGGCCCAGACCCGCAGGCCAATGCGCTCGCGCAGGAAGAGCCAGCTCAGCAGGGCCACCACGGCTGGGATGGCGGCCATGATGACGCCGGCCGAGACGGCGCTGGTCATGCTGACACCGTACAGCATGCACAAGGAGAACAGGAAGTTGCCCAGCAGCGATTCCAGAAAAATCAGTCCGTGCGTGGCCCGGCTCAGCGCCGGTTCGCCAGCGGGCTTGCGCAGCCAGTGCGGCATGGCCAGTCCGCCGATGCCAAAGCGCAACCAGGCCAGCAGAAAGACGGGCAGGGCGGCCACCAGTGGCTTGGACAGGGCCACGTAGCTGCCCACCAGCGACATGCTCAGCGCCAGTAAAAGGTAGGCGGACAGGTTTCGGGTGGGCGTGGTCAAGGTATTGGCGCAAATATTGAAGCCCCGCATCATGCCTGAGCCGCGCAATGGTTTGCCGCAGCCGGCACAAATTGGCACCAGTGCGCGGCGGCAAACTGCGGTACCGTGCAACACCATTACAGCGGGAAACTCTTCTATGGGCATCGGTCAATTTGCATACGCCAACAACAGCAACCGTTTTCTGGCGGTGGCCGAGCTTGCCGACCAGCCTTTTGCACTGTGCGGTGTGCCTTATGACGGCGCGGTCAGCCATCGGCCTGGCGCGCGCTTTGGGCCGCAGGAGATCCGCCGCGCCAGCTTGATGCTGTGCGACGGCATCCACCCGCATTTCGGCGTGTCGCCACTGGCGCTCCTGGGCGATGCCCATGACATGCGCTTGCCCAATGTCTCGCCACTGTCTGAAGTGCGGGCGCAAATCCAGACGCAGGCAGCGGCCTTGATGGCAAAACACCACTGCATTTTTCTCGGTGGTGATCACTCGGTAACACTGGCGTTGCTGCGCGCGGCCCGCGCCCAGCACGGCGAGCTGGCGCTGATCCACTTCGATGCGCATTGCGACACCTGGCAGGACCACTTCGGTGAGCCCTCGGGTCACGGCACCTGGACCTATGAGGCGCTACAAGAGGGGCTGGCGAGCCCGGCGCACACGGTGCAGATTGGTTTGCGCTCCAGCGGCGAGCGCGCCGCCACCGAGTATGTGCAGGACCGGGGCGGTCTGATTTTCACGGCGCGTGCGCTGCGCGGGCTTGACGGCGCAGCACTGCAGCCCGTCATCCGGCAAATACGCGAGCGCATCGGCAAGCGACCCTGTTACCTGACGTTTGACATCGACTGCCTGGACCCGGCCTTTGCGCCGGGTACCGGCACGCCCGAGCCGGGTGGTCTGAGCAGTTCACAGGCGCTCACGCTGCTGGAGGAACTCGCGCCGCTGAACCTGATTGGCATGGACTGCGTCGAGGTGGCGCCGGCTTACGACCATGCCGAACTCACCAGCCTGGCCGCTGCCACACTGGTCTGGACTTATCTGTGCGGGCAGATCGCCAAGTCATTGCGTGGGAGCGACAGCCATGCTGCTTGACTCGGACACCCAACTCAACCAGAAGAGTTACTACGAAGCCAGCGTGCAGCGTCCACCCGAGGGCGCGCCGCTGCAGGAAGCACTGCAGGCCGACGTGCTGGTGGTGGGCGCCGGGTTTGCCGGGCTGTCGGCGGCGATTGAGTTCGCGCAGCGCGGCTACCGGGTGATCGTGCTGGAAGCGGACCGCATCTGCAGCGGCGCCTCCGGTCGCAATGGCGGCCAGGCCATCGTCGGCTATTCCGGCGGACAAGAACCCTTTGAGCAGCAACTCGGCAAGGTCGATGCGCGCAGCGCCTGGGACATGTCGATCGAAGCCTTGGATCTGATTGACGAGCGCATTGCCACTTTCAATATCGAATGCGATCAGGTCAAGGGTTATCTGTATGTTGCCACCTCGGCACGCAAGGCGCGCGCGCTGGAAGCCGACATGCAAACGCTGGCGCAGGACTACGGCTTTGCGACTGATTTTGCGCGTGGTGTCGATGCGCAACGCCTGATTCAGAGCCCGCTCTACCATGCAGCCGCCTTCGAGAACCGCTCCGGCCACCTGCACCCGCTCATGTACGGGCTCGGGCTGGCAAAGGCCGCGCGTGAACTTGGCGTGCGGATTTTTGAGCACACGCCGGTGATCGATTTGCAACGCGGCAGCCGTTTGGTGGCGCGCACGGCGCAGGGTTCGGTAACAGCCATGTTCGGCGTGCTGGCCGGTAACTGCACCCTGGCCGAGTACGCGCCACGCGTGGCGCCCGAGATTGCGCCGCGCATCATGCCGGCCGGTACCTACATGATTGGCACAGCGCCACTCGACCCCGAACTGTGCGCCCGATTGATTCCCAGCAACGCAGCAGTCTGCGACAACAATTTCATACTCGACTACTTCCGCTTTAGCGCCGACCACCGCATGCTGTTTGGCGGGCGGGTCAGTTACTCGACGCGCACGCCGACGAATCTGAAAAACCTGATGGCGCAGCGCATGGGTCAGGTCTTTCCGCTGTTGCGTGATGTGCCGATTGACTTTGTCTGGGGCGGCTTTGTTGACATCAGCATGAACCGCGCCCCCGATTTCGGGCGCCTGGGCGACAACCTGTATTACCTGCAAGGCTTCAGCGGCCACGGCGTGGCCTTGACCGGCCTTGCCGGGCGCCTGGTGGCGCAAGCGGTGGCCGGGCAGGCCGAGCGCTTTGACCTCTTTGCCAAACTGCGACATCGTGAGTTCCCCGGCGGCGCGCTGCTGCGCACGCCGAGCCTGGTGCTGGGCATGCTGTACCACCGCCTGCGCGACGCGCTATGAGTCGCGGCCCTGTAGCCCGTATGGAGCCGAAGGCGTAATACGGGGCAGCCATGGCCTCGCCAATCCCGTATTGCGCTGCGCTCCATACGGGCTACGCAACTAGGAGGATTTAGGACGAGCCTTGAGTCGCGTCAGCGCGGCCGCCACGGTGCTGGCCAGCAGCGGCCCGTAGCGTTCGATGTCGGCCAGGCGCGCGTAGCCGTAGCCGATGACCAGCCCTTTGGCGTCCTGGCGGCGCAGGCAATAGGCCGACAGCGGCCGCACCGTCAGGTCCAGCTTGGCCATTTGATCGGCCAGCGCCTGGTCGTCAATGGCAGCGGGCAGCCGCAGGCACAGGTGCAAACCTTGCTCGGCGCCCGTGATCTGGGCGTCGTCCCCAAGACAGGGCTGCAGCGCCGCGAGCAGGCAGCGCCGGCGCTCGGCGTAACTCTGGCGCGCGCGACGCAGGGCACTGGCGAAATGGCCCATCTCGATGAACTCCGCCAGCGCCGCCTGCAGCGGCATCTGGCCCGGGCGGTTCAGGTCATAGTGCGCGCGTTTGAAAGCTGCTGCCAGCCCCTTGGGCACGACCAGATAACCGAGCTTGAGACCCGGGTACAAAACCTTTGAGAAGGAACCCATGTAGAGCACGCGCTGATCGGTGTCCAGGCCAGCCAGCGACGAGATCGGCGGCCCGCTGAAGCGGAATTCGCTGTCGTAATCGTCTTCGAGTATCCAGGCTTGGTGTTGCCGCGCCAGGGCCAGGATCTGGTGCCGCCGTGCCAGCGACATCACGGCGCCGGTCGGGTACTGGTGCGAGGGCGTGACGTAGATCAGACGCGGTGCTGTGGCTTCGTCGCGAGCCTGCGGCGCGATGCCGTGTTCGTCAACCGATACCGGATGCAAGCGCAGTCCGGTTGCCATGAAGGCCTTGACGGCGCCCCAGTAGGCCGGGTCTTCAATCCAGACCGTATCGCCGTGATCCGCCAGCAGGTGCGCGCACAGCTCCATCGTCTGCTGTGTGCCGCTGGTGATGATGACCTGCTCGACCTCCAGCGGCACACTGCGAAAGACACGCAGGTAGTCGGCCACGGCACGGCGCAGCGGTGCGTAGCCCCCGGAGTCGTTGTAGTCGAGCATATCGGGGTAGGTCATGCGCCAGTGCTTGTTTTGCAGGCGTTGCCAGAGCGATACGGGAAAGGCGTTGAAGTCCGCAATACCGGGCGTGAACGGCTGAATTTCGAGCTGGCTGGCGCAAAACGTGGTGGCCAGCGCCTGCCCGCGACCCGAGAGTTTGGCACGCTGGTTTTCGCGCGCCAATTGCCGGCTTCTGGCCGTTTTGGGAACGCTGTCCTTAACAAAGGTGCCGCTGCCGACACGGCTGACCAGATAGCCTTCCACCGCCAACTGGCTCAGCGCCGCCACCACCGTGTTGCGCGACAGGTTCAAGTCCTGCGTCAGGTCGCGGCTTGAAGGCAGGCGGTCGCCAGCGGCGAGCTTGCCGTCGAGAATGGCGCGGCGCAGCGCTTCGTATAACTGGCGATGCAGCGGCAGTTTGTCCTGCTGGCGCAAACGGCCAATTTCGGTAAGCAGCAGTTCCGACAGCATAAAGTGGCACCTTGCACTTGGATTAACTGGCTCCCATTGTCAACCAATTGCCCAAGCACAATCTGCCAAGGAATGCGCAACGCACTCTGGAGTAATGTATGAACGACAAAAAGACGATGAATTTCAACGACCTGGAACAGTGGCTCAATGAGCGCCGGGTCACCGAAGTGGAGTGCCTGGTACCCGACTTGACCGGCGTGGCGCGGGGCAAGATCCTGCCACGTGCCAAGTTCACTGAAGACCGCGGCATGCGCTTACCGCAAGCGATTGTGGCCATGGGCGTGACCGGCGAGTTCCCCGAAAGCGGTCCCTATTACGACGTCATCGACCCCACCGACAAGGACATGCAGTTGCGCCCCGATCCGTCGACCGTGCGCATCGTGCCATGGGCGACGGACCCGACGGCGCAGGTGATCCACGACTGCTTTGACCACCACGGCAACCTGGTGCCCTTTGCGCCGCGTACCGTGCTGCGCCGGGTTTGTGATCTGTTTGCGGCCGAGGGGCTGCAGCCCATCGTCGCGCCGGAACTCGAGTTCTACCTGACCGCCCGCAACACCGATCCCAACACCTTGCTGCGCCCGCCGGTGGGCCGTAGCGGTCGTGCTGAGACCTCGCGCCAGGCCTACAGCATCGACGCGGTCAATGAGTTTGACCCCTTGTTCGAGGAGATATACGACTACTGCGACAAGATGGAACTCAACGTCGACACCCTGATCCACGAGGTCGGTGCGGGCCAGATGGAAATCAACTTTTTCCACGCCGAGCCGCTCGGGTTGGCCGATGAAGTTTTCTTCTTCAAGCGCACCGTGCGCGAGGCCGCGCTGCGCCACGACATGTATGCAACCTTCATGGCCAAACCGATTGCCGGTGAACCGGGCAGCGCCATGCATGTGCACCAGAGCCTGCTTGATGTGGCCACTGGCAAGAACGTTTTCAGCAATGAAGACGGGACACCATCAGAGACCTTCATGCACTATATCGGTGGCCTGCAGCGCTACATCCCGGCCGCCATGGTGTTGGTCGCGCCCTACGTCAACAGCTACCGGCGCCTGTCGCGCAATACGGCGGCGCCGATCAACATCGAGTGGGGCTACGACAACCGCACGGTGGGCATCCGCTCGCCCATTTCTTCGCCAACGGCGCGCCGCGTTGAAAACCGCGTGATTGGTGCTGACGCCAATCCCTATGTCGCCATGGCCATGACGCTGGCCTGCGGCTATCTGGGTATCAAGAACAAGATCAAGCCGAAGTCCGAGATGAAGGGCGATGCCTACCTGGCGCCTTATTCACTGCCGCGCAGCCTGGGCGAAGCGCTGGACTGGCTGCGCCGCGAGCCCGACTTGCACGAGGTGCTTGGCAAGGAATTCATCACCGTGTACTCGGAAATCAAGGAACTCGAATTCGACGAGTTCATGAAGGTTATTTCACCCTGGGAACGTGAGCACCTGTTGCTGCACGTCTGATTGTTCATCCCCGCATACAAAGGAACCCCCATGCATACAGTGGTTGACACTGCCGCCATCCAGGCGCTCGACACCGCCCATTTTCTGCACCCGTTCACCGATTACAAGGATCTGGCCACGCGCGGTGCACGCGTCATCACCAAAGCCGAAGGCATCTACATCTGGGATTCGGAGGGCCACCGTCTGCTGGATGCCATGAGCGGCCTGTGGTGCGTCAATGTGGGCTATGGCCGCAAGGAACTGGCCGATGCCGCGCACCAGCAGATGATGACGCTGCCGTTTTACAACAGCTTTTTTCAGACCACCAATGTGCCGGCGGTGCAACTGGCCACCAAATTGGCGTCTTTGGCACCAAAAGTGGGCGACCGTAGTTTTCAGCACGTTTTCTACTCGTCCAGCGGCAGCGAGAGCAATGACTCCAATGTGCGCATGGTGCGCCGTTACTGGGACCTGCTCGGGCAGCCGCAGCGCAAGGTCATCATCAGCCGGCTCAATGCCTACCATGGCAGCACCATGGCCGGTGCTTCACTGGGTGGCATGAGCGGCATGCATGCGCAGGGTGATCTGCCCATTCCCAACATCACGCACATTGGTCAGCCCTACTATTTCGAGAACGGTCTGCCCGGCGAGAGCGCTGACGCTTTCGGCCTGCGCGCGGCGCACTGGCTGGAAGAAAAAATTCTTGAAGTGGGTGCCGACAAGGTTGCGGCCTTCATCGCCGAACCGGTGCAGGGCGCCGGCGGCGTCATCATTGCGCCCGCGACCTATTGGCCCGAGATCCAGCGCATCGTTGACAAGTACGGCATCCTGCTGATCAGCGATGAGGTGATCTGCGCCTTTGGCCGTCTCGGAACCTGGTTTGGCTACGAGAAATTCGGCTACAAACCCGATCTGGTGACCTTCGCCAAGGCCGTCACCAGTGGCTACATTCCCCTGGGCGGTGTGCTGGTGGGGGACCGCGTGGCAAAAGTCCTGATAGAGAAGGGCGGTGAGTTCAATCACGGCTACACCTACAGTGGTCATCCAGTGGCCTGTGCCGTGGCACTGGCCAACATGGAGATCATGGAGCGCGAGCAATTGCCGCAACGGGTGCGCGACGACATCGGACCCTATCTGGCACAGCGTTTTCTGGAGATCGGCACGCATCCCTTGGTCGGCAGCGCTGAAACCTGCGGCTTTACGGCGGGTTTGGTGCTGGTCCGCAACAAGGAGCGACTGGAGTGCTTTGCTGAGGATTTGTCGGTCGGTATGATTTGCCGCAAGCACTGTTTCAGCAACGGCTTGATCATGCGCGCCGTAGGCGACCGGATGATCATTGCACCGCCTTTGACCATGACGCACGCCCAAATCGACGAAATGGTGACGCTGATCCTGCGCTGTCTTGATCTAACTTATCAGGAAGTTAAGGAAAAAGGATTGCTGGCATAGGGATTGCATGGATAGAAACACCTGTTTTTGGGGTTTACCATCCAACTTTGGACAGGTTCGATCGATTACTTCAGGAGAATGAATTGGGCAATTCAACATTTGGCACAAGATTGATGGGCAAACTGATGACGGGTGTGGCGCTGGCCGCCTCGCTAACCTTTGTCACCACCTCGGCGCTGGCGCAGGAGGAAAAGGTTCTCAACATCTACAACTGGTCGGACTACATCGCCGAGGACACGATCCAGAATTTTGAGAAGGAAACCGGCATCAAGGTGCGCTACGACACCTTTGACAACAACGAAATCCTTCACGCCAAACTGGTTGCAGGCAAGACCGGCTACGACATCGTCGTGCCTTCATCCGGCTGGGCCCGGTTGCAAATGGAAGGCGGCTTGCTGCGCAAACTCGACAAGGCCCAGTTACCCAATCTGAAGAATCTCGACCCGGACATTCAGGCCCAGATCGCCAGCCTGGATCCCGGCAACCAGTACCTGGTCAACTGGCTCTGGGGCTACACCACGATCGGCATCAACAGCGCCAAGGTCAAAGCAGCGCTGGGTTCAGAGCCGATGCCAGCCAATGTCTGGGAACTCTTTTTCAATCCCAAATACGTCAGCAAAATGAAGAGCTGCGGCGTGTCGGTTTTGGACAGTGCCTCGGAAGTACTGCCCGCGGCGCTGCACTACCTGGGCAAAGACCCGTTCAGCAAGAACGCGGCTGATTACCAGGAAGCCAGCACCCTGCTCAAGTCAGTGCGCCCCTATATCACGCTGTTCAGTTCCTCGGGCTATATCAACGACATGGCCGGCGGTTCGGTTTGTCTGGCGCTGGGTTGGAATGGCGACATCAACATCGCCCGCCAGCGTGCCATCGAAGGCAAGACCGGCCAGGACGTGGTCGCCCTGATTCCGAAGAACGGCGGCCTGCTGTTTTTTGACATGATGGCGATGCCAGCTGACGCGCCGCATCCGAAGAACGCCCAGTTGTTCATGAACTACATCATGCGCGCTGAGGTCCATGCTTCTCTGACCAACAAGGTTTTCTACGCAAACCCGAACAAGGAGTCGCGCAAACACATCAAGGCTGAAGTGGCGAACAACCCGTCGGTATTCCCGACCTCGGCTGAAATGGCCGTGATGGTGCCACCAAAAGCCCTGAACAACGACATTCGGCGCCAGATCACGCGGGTCTACACGGCCTTCAAGACCGGCCTGTGATCTTTGTTTCCTGATTGACCGAGGGCTCCCGGGTGGCAACTGCTCCAAATTCCAAGCCTGCGCCGGCGAAAACGGGTGCGGCGCCGTTTTTGCAGATCAAGCGCGTCGTCAAGCAATTTGACGATGTGTTTGCGGTTGATGATGTTTCACTGGACATCCAGCAGGGCGAGATTTTTGCCTTGCTCGGCTCTTCCGGCTGTGGCAAGTCAACCCTGCTGCGCATGCTCGCCGGGTTCGAGGCGCCGACTTCGGGACAAATCATGCTGGCCGGGCAGGACCTGGTTGGCCTGGCGCCCTACGAGCGGCCCATCAACATGATGTTTCAGAGCTACGCGCTGTTTCCGCACTTAAGCGTCTGGGATAACGTGGCATTTGGGCTGCGCCGCGACGGGCTGCCCAAGGATGAGATCGAAACCCGCGTGACCCAGATGCTGGACCTGGTGCAACTCAAGGCCTACGCCAAGCGCAAGCCGCACCAGTTATCGGGCGGGCAGCAGCAGCGGGTGGCACTGGCGCGCAGTCTGGCCAAGCGGCCGAAACTGCTGTTGCTCGACGAGCCGCTGGGCGCATTGGATGCCAAGCTGCGCGAGCGCACGCAACTCGAACTCGTGGACATCATCGAGCAGGTTGGCGTGACCTGCGTCATGGTGACGCATGACCAGGAAGAAGCGATGGTCATGGCCACGCGCATCGGCGTCATGAGCGAGGGCAAGATATTACAGATTGGGCGGCCTTCGGATATCTACGAGACACCGAACTGCCGTTTCGTCGCGGACTTTATCGGCAGCGTCAACCTGTTCAAGGGCACCGTTGAAGTCGATGAGGCCGATCACGTGGTCATCGGCTCGCCCGAGTGCAAGCACTACGTGAGTCACGGCATTACCGGCACCAGCGGCATGGCGGTTCACGTGGCGGTGCGGCCCGAGAAAATCAGTATTCAGACAACGCCGCCGCGCGACGACGAGCGTGACTCGCCGGAAGAAATTGGCATGAACGTGGCACAGGGCGTGATCAAGGACCTTGCCTATCTGGGCAGCCTCACGACCTACCATGTGGCGCTGGACGGCGGCAAGACCGTGGTCAAGGTGACGCATACCAACGCCGCCCGCCGGGACGCCACACAACTGACCTGGGGCGACCGCGTCTATGTCTGGTGGTGCGGCAGTGATGTGGTGGTTTTGACCAGTTGAGAACGCCATGACCGCGTCCGTCAAGTCCATTTCCTTCCTGCACCAGAGAATCACCGGCATCTGGGGCCGCAACCTGGTGATCGGGTTTCCGCTGGCTTTTTTGCTGGTTTTCTTCCTGTTTCCGTTCCTGGTGGTGCTCAAGATCAGCGTCTCGGAAATGGACAACGTGGTATTCAAGGACTTGTTGGTCTGGTCCGACGGGCTGCTGCAACTCAAGCTCAAACTGAGCAACTACATCTTCATCGCGCAGGACGAACTCTACTTTCAGACTTACCTGAGTTCGCTCAAATTTGCTGCGGTCACCACGGCGCTGTGCCTGCTGATTGCTTATCCCTTTGCCTACTTCATGGCGCGCAGCCCGGCCGACAAACGACCCGCCTTGCTGATGCTGGTCATGCTGCCGTTCTGGACATCATTCCTGCTGCGCGTCTATGCCTGGAAGATGCTGCTGGCCGACAACGGTGTTTTCAATAACATGGCGATTGCTGCCGGCTTGATCTCCGAGCCGATCAAGATGATGAACACGCCGTTTTCACTGGTGCTGGGCATGGTCTACACCTATGTGCCGTTCATGATCCTGCCGCTGTACGCCAACCTGGTCAAGATGGACTTGCGTTTGCTCGAAGCCGCACTCGACCTTGGTGCCACGCCCTGGCAAGCGTTCTGGCGCATCACCGTGCCCTTGTCCAAGAGCGGCGTGATTGCCGGCTCGATGCTGGTGTTCATTCCCTGCGTCGGTGAATTCGTGATTCCCGAACTTCTGGGCGGGCCGCAAACGCTGATGATTGGGCGCGTGCTGTGGGATGAATTCTTCAGCAACAACGACTGGCCGATGGCGGCAACTGTGGCCGTGGTCATGGTCCTGCTCATCATCGTGCCGCTGGCCTTGTTCAACAAGTACCAGGCCGAGAATGCGACGGGGGATCGCACATGAAGATCAACGCCGGTCGCGTCACATCGCGGGTCTGGATGAGCGCGGTCTTTGTCTTTTTGTACATGCCGATCGTGACGCTGATCGTGCTCAGCTTCAACGGCAGTCCGATGGTCACGAGTTGGGGCGGTTGGTCGCTGCGCTGGTACGGCGCACTGGCGAAGGATGTCGAGATCATTGCCGGCTTCAAGTTGTCGCTGGAAATTGCCTTTCTCACCGCTTGCGCATCGGTTGTTCTGGGCACACTGGCGGCGCTGGCTTTGAACCGGTTCAAGCGCTTTCCGGGACGCACCCTGTTTGCCGGCATGGTGAGTTCGCCACTGGTGATGCCCGAGGTGATCATTGGCCTGTCCTTGCTTTTGATGCTGGTGTCGGTGCAGCGCGCCTTTGGTTTTCCGGATCGCGGCTTGATGACGATCTGGTTTGGTCACACCTTGCTTGGCATGGCGTATGCCACGGTGGTGGTGCAGTCACGGCTGCAGGAGATGAGCCCGCAACTCGAAGAGGCGGCGCAGGATCTGGGCTGCCGCCCCTGGCAGGTTTTCTTTCTTGTCACGCTGCCATTGATTTCTCAGGCCATTGCTTCGGCCTGGTTGCTGACCTTTACCCTGTCACTCGACGACGTGGTGCTGTCGGCTTTTCTGTCGGGGCCGGGGTCTACCACCATGCCCATCACCATTTTCAGTCGCGCCCGTCTTGGCCTGAGCCCCAGTGTCAACACGGTTGCGACCTTGACGGTTGCTGTTGTGAGTGTCGGCGTCGTGCTGGCCAGCATCTGGCTTTCTCGCTCTGAGCGCAAGCGTGCGCAAGAGATGTCCGCAGCGTTTCGGGGTGTCGCTTCCTGATTTTTTTGATTCATTTATTTTGGAGTACAAATGAGAAATAAACTGACTTTGCTGGCTGTTGCCCTTGCCGCAATCTTCCCGATGGCACAAAGCGCTCATGCCCAAACCAATGCCGAGTTGAAGCAGGAAATCGAACTGCTCAAGAGGCAGTTGCAGGTTCTCATACAAAAGGTCGATGCCGCCAGCGCCGCACCGGCGGCCCAGGCAACGATCGATCCGCAGGACTTCAACCGCATCAAGATCAAGGCGGAATCGACTGAGGACAGTTTTGACGCGGCTGGCCTGAAAGGCTTCAAGGTCAGTGGCGTGATCGATCCGACCTTTATTTACAACCAGAGCCAGAACCGGTCTGGTTTTGTTTTCCTGAATAATTTTGACAATACGGATGCGACTAACAGTTACGCGTTTGACAACAGTTCCTTTGGTTCGGCCGTGCTCGACATCCAGAAGGAAACCGATGGCGGCAACAAATGGCGCTTGACGCTGGCACCGCACAAATCGGGCGGATCGGCCTACCGCGCCGGCTCCATCGTGCATGAAGCCTCGGTCTCGGTGCCTTGGATTGACGAGAAGACGCGCGTCCTGGCCGGACAGATTCCGGACTGGTCGGGTTATGAATATGTGCCTGCCAATTTGAACCCGCTGGTGACCCACAACTTGCTGTTCGATTTCAGCGCTGCAACCTACTACAACGGCGCTGGGATGGAGATCACTCGCGGAGCATGGATAACCAAGTTCATGGTCGGTAACGCCAACCAGGCGGCGCGCGAGGCTGGAGACAAAGCCCCTGCTTTGGCCTACCGAGTCGACTACAGTCACGACGAATTCAGCGGCCTTGGATTGTCGGGTACGCACTCCTTTAACGATGTGGCGGTCGGCAATGGACGCTTTGACCTGTTCGAAGTGGATGGTTATTACACCCGCGGGCAACTGACGTTGCAGGGTCAAATTGGGCTCGGTCGGCATCTGACGATGGCTGGCAACGGGGGCGATGCCAAATGGTGGGGACTGTCTGGTTTGGTCGGCTACAAGGTGACCCCGCGCACCCAGTTGGTGGCGCGTTATGACTTCATCAACAATTCAAGCAACGGTGGCGGGATGTTTGGCGGTGTCGGCGGCGCTTCCAGCGCGGTGACCGACAGCATCACCGGTCTTACAACCTACGGTGACTCCCGCAATGGCTTTGGCCCGGCCTGGGTGGATGACGGCACTGGAACCCTGGTTCAAGACCCAAATACCGGCGTGAACCGATACGCCCTGTCGCTCGGACTGAACTACCTGATCAACCCGACGACCACGCTGAAGACCGAACTTCGCTACGACGGAGCGAACGGCGCCGTGTTCTTGCAGCCTGATGGCAGTTACAAGAACGGAAACCTGCTGTTCGGAACCTCGATCGTCGTTTCGTTCTGATCAAGCCGGGTGGCGGGTCCACCTGAACACTCGTTTCGGCGGGGCTGGCAGCAATGCCGCCCCGTTTCCATTTTTGGCCAGCCCTCAGGCCGGCTTCAAGCAGTCGCAACCATTCACTGAGTACGTTATGACAACAACAAACACCACCGTTCTTCCGAAATTTGACGGCCGGTCCCTGATCGACGGCAAACGGACGGCGTCCCTCAGCGGTGAAACCTTTGAATGCATTTCACCGGTTGACGGCACCACACTGACCACGGTGGCGCGTTGCGGCGAAGCCGACATCAACGCCGCCGTGGCCGCAGCGCGCGCCGCTTTCGAAGACAAGCGCTGGCGCGGCTTGGCACCGGCACAGCGCAAGCGCATCATGATCCGTTTTGCCGACCTGCTGCAGGCGCATGGCGATGAACTGGCGCTGACCGAAACGCTGGACATGGGCAAGCCGATCAAGTACGCACGCGGCCTGGACGTCAACAGCGCGGCCAATTGCATTCGCTGGTACGGCGAAGCAGTGGACAAAATCTATGACGAGATCGCGCCCACGCCCAGTACCGCGCTGGCGCTGATCACCAAAGAACCGGTGGGCGTTGTCGGCGTCATCGTGCCCTGGAATTACCCAATGATCATGGCGGCCTGGAAGATTGCACCGGCGTTGGCCGTCGGCAATTCCGTCGTACTCAAACCAAGCGAAAAATCACCCCTGACGGCCTTGCGCATGGCGGATCTGGCGCTGGAGGCGGGCATTCCCGCGGGTGTCTTCAACGTCGTGACAGGATACGGTCCGGAGGCAGGCTCGCCGCTGGCGCTGCACATGGACGTCGACTGCATCGCGTTCACAGGCTCGACCCGGGTTGGCAAGCAGATCCACGTCATGGCCGGGCAAAGCAACCTCAAGCGGGCTTGGACTGAGCTCGGTGGCAAGTCACCCAATATTGTGTTTGCCGATTGTCCGGACCTTGACCGCGCCGTAGAGGCCGCTATCGGCAGCATCTTCTTCAACCAGGGCGAGAGCTGCAATGCGCCATCGCGCCTGTTTGTCGAGGCCAGCATCAAGGATAAATTCCTGGAAAAAGCACTGGCC
This sequence comes from uncultured beta proteobacterium, assembly GCA_903914175.1. GTDB lineage: Bacteria > Pseudomonadota > Gammaproteobacteria > Burkholderiales > Burkholderiaceae_C > Rhodoferax. The sequence continues at coordinate 28,516 of CAIWNX010000122.1, forward strand.
TTGGTGCCGGGCTACGCGCCTGGCAATCCGCTGGACCCGGCCACGGTGATGGGCGCCATCGTCGATCAGACGCAGATGAATTCGGTGTTGCGCTATATCGAGAGCGGCAAGAGTGAGGGCGCCAAACTGCTGGCCGGTGGCGAGCAGGCACGGATCGAGAGCGGCGGCTGCTACGTGCAACCGACCATTTTTGACGGCGTGCACAACGACATGAAGATCGCACGCGAGGAGATCTTCGGCCCGTGTTATCCGTGCTGTCCTTCACCGATGCGGCGGACGTGGTGCGCCAGGCTAATGCGACCGTTTACGGTCTGCATGCAGCGGTCTGGACGCGCGACATTAACAAGGCCCATGGCGTTGCGCGCGCCCTGCGTGCCGGCACCGTTCATGTGAACCAATACGATGAGGATGACATCACCGTGCCATTCGGCGGCTACAAACAGAGCGGGGTCGGGCGCGACAAGTCGCTGCACGCCTTTGACAAATACATGGAAACCAAAACCACCTGGATTCGAATCGACAGTCCGGTCTAACCGCCGTCTGACTGCCGTCCGACACGGCGACTGGACCGCTCCTGAGAGAAAAAATATGACGATCGAAGCCACCATCGAGCGCTTGAGCGCATTAGGTATTCACAGTATCTTGACGCAGTTTACCGATCTGCACGGCGTGGCCAAGGGCAAACTGGTGCCGCTGCAAAATCTGCGCGAATGGGTGGCGACCGGGGCTGGATTTGCCGGCCCGAGCATCTGGGGGACCGGCTTGCCGCGCCACGGCAAGCGCAGCGAATACTACGCACGCGTGCAACTGGCCTCGCTGCGGCCCTTGCCCTTCATGCCTGGCGTGGCGCACGCGGTATGCGATGGTTTCGCGGGTGGAGAAGCGCTGGAAACCTGTTCGCGTCAGTTGCTTAGACGTCAGTTGGCACGTCTGTCTGAACGTGGGTGGACGCTGTGGGTCGGCATTGAGCCAGAGTTTTTCTTGTTGAACAAGGATGAACAAGGGCGTTGGCAAGGGGCAGACCCCCTGGACCGGCTTGACAAACCCTCGTACGACATCAAGGCGATTCACCGCAATAGCGGTTTTCTGGAAGACATGCGGCAAACACTGACCGAGTTGGGCTTTGATTTGCAGCAGATCGATCACGAGGACGCTTGTGGTCAATACGAGATCAACTACAAGTTTGACGACGCACTCGCAGCCGCCGATCGCTACATGCTGTTCAAGATGACGGCTCATGCCATTGCGCGCAAACACGGCATGACTTTTAGTTGCATGCCCAAGCCGCTCGCCAGCGCACCCGGCAGCGGTTTGCATTTTCATTTGAGCATCACCGATGCCCAGGGACGGGCGATCTTCACGGACGCGAGCGATGCGCTCCAGTTGAGTGCGTCGGCTTACCATTTTGTGGCGGGTCTGCTGATGCACGCGGACGCTTTGGCTGCGCTGTGCGCACCGACCGTCAACAGTTACAAGCGACTGGCCTGCAGTCACAGCGCATCGGGCACAACCTGGTCGCCGGTCTGGAAGAGCTATGGTGACAACAATCGAACCTGTTTGGTGCGAACCGTGGCGGGAAGAATCGAATGGCGCTTGCCTGATCCGTCCTGCAACGTTTACGCTGCGATTGCGGCGACTCTGGCAGCGGGGCTTGATGGGATAGAGCGTCAGTTGGCGCCACCAGCGGCTTGCGACGTGGACCTTTACCATTTGCAGGCGACGGGTTCGCCGATGCCACCACGACTGCCGCGAGACCTTTGCGCTGCGCTGGAAGCGCTTGAATCGGATACGGTGCTGCGCGCGGCAGTCGGCGAAAGCTTCTGCGCCGAGTTCATCCGGCTTAAGTACCTGGAATGGGATGAATACAACACGCAGATCACTGGCTGGGAACACGCGCGTTACGCTGACGGCTTTTGAATTTCATTATCTGAAAGCGCAATTCAATCCACAGAAATTGAGTTTGTTGCGCTGCCGCATTTTCTCTCAGGGTGAAGTATTCGGTTTCATATGGTGATCTGACCAACCTAAGTTGTTGATTTCATTGAATTAAAATATGTCTTATATAAGACATAAGATATTCGCACAAGTCTTATACAAGACATAGAATTCTGTTCATCGGCACCAGACTTGCTTGGCAAGCGGTGTAGACAGATTCAATCAACCTTAGGAGTTTTTTCATGCCGCAAGCCATTACTGAGCAACTCAGCCGCGAACAGCAAATCGCCGCCCTGGAAAAAGACTGGGCCACCAATCCTCGGTGGAAAGGTATCAAACGCGGCTACAGCGCTGCCGATGTGGTGCGTCTGCGCGGTTCGTTCCCGATCGAGTACACGCTGGCCCGTCGTGGCGCCGAAAAGCTGTGGGATCTGGTCAACACTGAAGACTATGTCAATTGTCTGGGCGCACTGACTGGCGGTCAGGCAATGCAGCAGGTCAAGGCTGGCGTGAAGGCGATTTACCTGTCGGGCTGGCAAGTCGCTGCCGACAACAACACATCGGCTTCGATGTACCCGGACCAATCGCTGTACGCGGTGGACTCAGTGCCGAAGATGGTGGAGCGCATCAACAACACCTTCCGCCGCGCCGACGAGATCCAGCATTCCAAGGGCATTGACGCAGGTGACGCTGGCTACATCGACAACTTTGCACCCATCGTGGCCGATGCCGAAGCCGGTTTCGGCGGAGTGCTCAATGCGTTCGAGTTGATGAAGAACATGATCAAGAACGGCGCAGCAGGCGTGCACTGGGAAGATCAACTGGCTGCGGTGAAGAAGTGCGGCCACATGGGCGGCAAGGTTCTGGTGCCAACGGCTGAAGCTTGCCAGAAGCTCATCGCTGCCCGCATGGCCGCTGACGTCTGTGGCGTGCCGACACTGGTGATCGCCCGTACCGACGCCGAAGCCGCCGATCTGCTGACCAGCGACTACGACGAAAACGACCAACCCTTCCTGACCGGCGAGCGTACCTCTGAAGGCTTCTACAAGACCAACAAGGGGCTGGATCAAGCGATCAGCCGCGCTGTCGCCTATGCCGATTACGCCGACCTGGTCTGGTGCGAAACCGGCACCCCCGATCTTGAATTCGCCCGCAAGTTTGCCGAGGCGGTGCGTGCCAAGCATCCCGGCAAGTTGCTCGCCTATAACTGCTCGCCTTCTTTCAACTGGAAGAAGAATCTGGACGACGCCACCATTGCGAAGTTCCAGAAAGAGCTCGGTGCCATGGGTTACAAGTACCAGTTCATCACATTGGCTGGCATCCACTCGATGTGGTTCAACATGTTCGACCTGGCGCAGGACTACGTCAAGCGCGGCATGACGGCCTATGTCGAGAAGGTGCAAGAGCCCGAGTTCGCAGCACGTGACCGTGGTTACACCTTCGTTTCCCATCAACAGGAAGTTGGCACTGGTTACTTCGACGAAGTCACGACCGCCATCCAGGGTGGCAAGTCAAGCGTGACGGCCCTGACCGGCTCGACTGAAGAAGAGCAGTTTCACTGATCTTTTGAACCAGGTCGGGCAGCGTAAAATCGCGCTGTTCCGGCTTACAGTTTTCAAAGCGCGGCATGTCCGCGCTTTTTTATTTTCAAACCATGATTCAAATCACACTTCCTGACGGCTCCAAACGTGAATATCCCGGGCCTGTCACCGTGGCCGAAGTGGCGGCTTCGATTGGCGCAGGTCTGGCCAAGGCGGCCCTGGCCGGCAAAGTCGATGGCAAGGTCGTCGATACCAGTTACACCCTTGCAAACGACAGCAGTCTGTCCATCGTCACAGCAAAAGATGCAGATGGTCTTGACGTCATCCGCCATTCCAGTGCGCACTTGCTGGCCTATGCGGTCAAGGAATTGTTCCCGGACGCCCAGGTGACGATTGGCCCGGTCATTGAGCATGGGTTTTTCTATGACTTCTCCTATAAGCGCCCCTTTACGCCAGAGGATTTGACTGCGATTGAGCGCAAGATGACCGAGCTCGCGGCCAAGGACGAGGCCGTCACCCGGCGTGTTTTACCGCGTGATGAAGCCGTGGCCTATTTCAAGGGACTCGGCGAGCACTACAAGGCCGAGATCATCTCCAGCATTCCCGCCAACGAAGACGTCTCGCTTTACCGCGAAGGCAAGTTTGAAGACCTGTGCCGCGGACCGCATGTACCCAGCACCGGTAAATTGAAGTTCTTCAAGCTCATGAAACTGGCCGGCGCCTATTGGCGCGGCGACCACCGTAACGAAATGCTGCAACGCATTTATGGCACGGCCTGGGCTACCAAGGACGAGTTGCAGCAGCACTTGACCATGCTGGAAGAAGCAGAGAAGCGCGATCACCGCAGGCTCGGCCGTGACCTTGACCTGTTCCATCTGGATGATCATGCCCCTGGCTTGGTCTTTTGGCACCCCAAGGGCTGGTCGCTGTGGCAGGAGGTTGAGAAGTACATGCGCCGGGTCTACCGCGACAACGGTTACCTGGAGGTCAAGGGACCACAGGTCCTCGACAAATCCCTGTGGGAGAAGACGGGGCACTGGGACAAGTACCGCGAGAACATGTTCACGACGGAGTCCGAGAAGCGCGAATACGCCCTCAAGCCGATGAACTGTCCCGGGCATATCCTGATCTTCAAGCAGGGCATCAAGAGCTACCGTGATTTGCCACTGCGCTACGGTGAGTTTGGTCAGTGTCACCGCAACGAGCCATCCGGTGGGCTGCACGGCATCATGCGGGTGCGCGGCTTCACACAGGATGATGGCCATATCTTTTGCACCGAAGATCAGATCCTTCAGGAGTGTGTCGATTACACGACCCTGTTGCAGAAGGTCTATAAAGACTTTGGCTTCAAGAACATCATTTACAAGATCGCCACCCGCCCGGAAAAGCGCATTGGTTCGGAAGAAAGCTGGGACAAGGCCGAGCACGCCTTGATGGAGAGCCTGCGTGCTTCCGGTTGCGAATTCGAGATTACGGCGGGTGAGGGTGCCTTCTACGGCCCCAAGATCGAATACACACTCAAAGACGCCATTGGTCGCCAATGGCAGTGCGGCACCATGCAGGTCGATTTCTTCATGACCGAGCGCCTGGACGCTGAGTATGTCGGCGAAGACGGCGCGCGGCATCGTCCCGTGATGCTGCACCGTGCAATCGTCGGCAGTCTGGAGCGTTTTATCGGAATTCTGATCGAGGAAAGTGCCGGCGCGCTGCCAACCTGGCTGGCGCCAGTGCAACTCGCGGTCCTCAATATCACCGACGCACAGGCCGATTACTGTCGTGAAATTGTCGAAAAGCTCAAGAAATCACTGCCAAATCAAGAGCTTAGGATAGTCACCGACCTTCGGAATGAGAAAATTACGTATAAAATACGCGAGCATTCAATGCAAAAGCTGCCCTATCTCCTCGTCGCCGGCGACAAAGAGAAGGCAGCCGGTACCGTTGCAGTGCGCGCCCGAGGTGGTCTAGATCTCGGTGTGATGTCCCTCGATGCGTTCGTCCAGAAGCTCGCAGCCGACATCACTGACAAATCTGTCGTCTGAGCTCGAATCAAGCCCGATTGCAGTTTGCCCGCGTGTACCAAGCGGTTGTCGCTACCTTGTCGTAGCAGAACGTGTGAAGGAATAAGCCATCGCTACTGAATTTCGTGACCGCCGTCACCGCGAAGAGCGCAAACATCGCCTGAACCGGGAAATCATGGCCCCGGAAGTTCGACTCTCTGGAGTCGAAAACGAACCACTGGGAGTGGTCAGTCTGATGGAGGCGCTGCGAATGGCAGGCGACCTCGATGTTGATCTGGTTGAAATTTCTGCCACGGCGGTTCCGCCGGTCTGTCGTTTGATGGATTACGGCAAGTTCAAGTACCAGGAACAAAAGAAGGCAGCGGAAGCCAAGGCCAAGCAGACGGTTATCGAGATCAAGGAAATCAAATTCCGGCCCGGTACCGATGATGGCGACTACAACATCAAGATGCGCAATATCCGGCGTTTTCTTGCCGAAGGTGATAAGTGTAAAATCACGCTCCGGTTCAGGGGTCGCGAAATAACGCACCAGGAAATCGGTATGGCTTTGCTTAACCGTATCCGTGCCGACCTTGGCGATCTGATCCTGATTGAGCAGTTTCCCAAGTTGGAAGGGCGCCAGATGATCATGATGATTGCGCCAGGGAAAAAGAAGATCGCGGCAAAGCCGGTGGTCGACGCAGCACCAACAGCGGTGTCGTGAAGATTTTGAGGTGCATGGGGTTCAACCCCGTGCGCTGCAAGAAGGTGAACGGTTCAGACTGAACACCAAAAAGTGGCTCGGGGCCAACAAGGCTGCAAACCGTTTGCAGACGCCTCACGAGCACAATGAAGAAGGAGCATGAATATGCCCAAAATGAAGACCAAGAGCGCAGCGAAGAAACGCTTCCGCGTTCGTCCAGGTGGCACCGTCAAGCGCGGCCAAGCCTTCAAACGTCACATTCTGACCAAGAAGACCACCAAAAATAAACGTCACTTGCGTGGTTCGACATCCGTTCATGAGACCGATATGGGTCGCATGTCACAGATGCTGCCAGGCCGTGGTATTTAATTAACGACGAACAAGGAGTACTCACATGCCTCGCGTCAAACGTGGTGTAACGGCTCGCGCCCGCCACAAAAAAGTTTTAGCCCTTGCAAAAGGTTTCCGTGGTCGCCGCGGTAATGTCTTCCGGGTCGCCAAAGAAGCGGTGATGAAGGCCGGGCAATATGCCTACCGTGACCGCCGTACCAAGAAGCGTGTTTTCCGCCAGTTGTGGATTGCACGTATCAATGCCGCAGCCCGTCAGTGCGGTATGACCTATAGCCAGTTTGCCAACGGTCTGAAGAAAGCGAACATCGAGATCGACCGCAAGGTGCTGTCCGATATCGCAGTCCATGACATGGCTGCATTTGCTGGCATTGTGGAACAGGTCAAGGCCAAGCTGGCCGCTTGAGTTCATGCTGATTCGTTGATCCGGGTCGCTCTCGGACAGATCACAAAAGGATTTGTCCCCAGGTGATCGGATCAATGTCTATGCAATGAAAAGATGGGCTAGAGCTTGAAAAGGCACTAGCCCTTTTTCATTTGAATTGAAGTTTCACGGAAAGCACGCCTGAATTCAGGTCATCTCGGAACGACAAGAGAACATATGAACGAGTTGAATACCGTTGTTGCAAGCGCCCAAGCTGATTTCAATCAGGCTGGCACCCCGGCCGATCTGGAAAATGCAAAAGCCTCTTATCTGGGCAAGTCGGGACGCATCACCGAACTGATGAAGGGCCTTGCCGCTCTGCCGGTAGACCAGAAGAAGTCGCAAGGTGCTGCCATCAACCTGGCCAAGCAGGCCATTGAAGCCGCCTTGAACGCGCGCCGGCAAGCACTGGCCGACGAGCAACTCCAGGTTCAGCTTGAAGCTGAAGCGCTGGATGTGACACTGCCCGGACGCCAGCGCGGGCAGGGTGGATTGCACCCGGTGTCGATTACGATGGAGCGCATCGAGGCCATCTTCGGCTCCATGGGTTTTGAAGTGGCCCAGGGTCCCGAAATCGAGACCGACTGGTTCAATTTCACGGCATTGAATACACCCGAGGATCACCCCGCTCGGTCCATGCACGACACCTTTTATGTCGAAGGCGGCAGCGCCACCGCCCCGAATCTGCTGCGCACGCATACCAGCCCGATGCAGATCCGCCACGCTGTGCAGCATGTCAAGAAGCATCGCGCCGCTGTTGGCGACGGCGGTGATGGCCTGTTCTCCGGCACCATGCCCGAGATTCGTGTCATCGCACCCGGGCGTACTTATCGCGTCGACAGCGACGCCACCCATTCGCCCATGTTCCATCAGTGCGAAGGCCTGTGGGTTGGCGAGAACGTGAGCTTCAAGGATCTGAAATTCGTATTCACCGATTTCTGCCGGATCTTCTTCGAATCAAGCGACCTGATGTTGCGCTTTCGGCCCAGTTTCTTCCCGTTCACGGAGCCAAGCGCCGAGATTGATATCCAGTTCCAGAGCGGCCCGCTTTCCGGGCGCTGGCTGGAAGTCGCGGGCTCGGGCCAGGTTCATCCGAATGTCGTGCGCAACATGGGACTCGACCCAGAGAGATTCATCGGCTTCGCCTTTGGCATGGGCCCGGACCGCCTTACCATGCTGCGCTACGGCGTGAGCGACCTGCGCCTGTTCTTTGACGGCGATATCCGCTTTCTCTCGCAATTTCAATAAACGACCTTGTAGCGACAGCTTGCCGCGCGCTCGCGGCAAGCACTGTCTTCAACTGAATAGAGACTATGCAATTTCCTGAATCCTGGCTGCGCGAATTCTGCAACCCGCCGCTGTCGACCCAGCAACTGGCCGACACGCTCACCATGGCCGGGTTGGAAGTTGAAGACCTCACTCCCGTGGCGCCGCCATTTACCAGGATCGTCGTGGGTGAAATCCGCGAAGCGGTGCAGCACCCGAACGCCGATCGCCTGCGCGTTTGTCAGGTCGATATCGGTCAAACCGACATGCTCAACATCGTATGCGGCGCGCCCAACGCGCGGGTCGGCATCAAGGTGCCGGTCGCATTGGTGGGCGCGGAGCTGCCGCCGGGAGAGGACGGGAAGCCGTTCCTGATCAAGGTCGGAAAACTGCGTGGCGTTGAAAGCCAGGGAATGCTGTGTTCGGCGCGAGAGTTGCAGCTGTCGACTGACCATGCCGGCTTGCTGGAGCTTGCCGCCGACGCGACGCTGGGGCAGGACATTCGCCAGCATTTGAATCTGGATGACACCCTGTTCACGCTCAAGCTCACGCCCAATTTGGCGCACTGCCTGAGCGTTTTTGGTGTGGCACGTGAAGTCGCGGCGCTCACCGGTGCGCCCTTGCGGGAACCTGCATTTCCTTCAGCCAAACTCGGCAGCGCAGAAACATTGCCGGTCAAGGTTCAGGCGCTGGACCTGTGCGGCCGTTTCTCGGGCCGCATTGTGCGCAACGTCAACACCAAGGCCAGCACGCCGCAGTGGATGGTTGATCGCCTCGCGCGCTGCGGGCAGCGCAGCGTGACGGCACTGGTCGACATCTCCAACTACGTGATGTTCGAGCTCGGGCGTCCTTCGCATATCTTTGACCTTGACAAGATTCACGGTGGTCTCGAAGTGCGTTGGGGCAGGGCGGGCGAACAGCTCAAACTGCTCAATGGCAGCACCGTCACGGTTGACGACAAGGTCGGTGTCATCGCCGATGCGCAGCAGGTCGAGTCGCTCGCCGGCATCATGGGTGGCGATGCCACGGCCGTCGGAGATGAAACACAGAATGTCTACGTCGAAGCCGCGTTCTGGTGGCCCAAGGCCATCGCCGGACGCTCGCGCCGATTCAACTTCTCGACCGATGCGGGGCACCGCTTCGAGCGGGGCGTGGACCCCAGCCACACTGTCGAGCACATTGAGCGCATCACCCAGTTGATCATCGACATCTGCGGCACGGCCGGCACAGTCTGTGGCCCCATCGATGATCTGCAAGTGAACATGCCTGCGGCGAACGCCGTCACGCTGCGCGTTGCACGCGCCAGCAAGGTCATCGGCATGCCCTTGACGCAGGCCCAATGCGTCCAGGCCTTGCAACGTCTGCAATTGCCGCTGATGCAGGCAGAGGGCCTCATCACCGTGACGCCACCGTCATACCGCTTTGATTTGCAGATCGAGGAAGATCTGATCGAAGAAGTGGCGCGCATGGTCGGCTACAACGAACTGCCGCAAACGCCACCCTTGGCCCCGGTGACCGCCAGAATCCGGCCCGAGGCGCAACTCAGTCCGTTTGCCCTGCGTCACGCACTGGCTGACAGGGGTTATCAGGAAACCATCAATTTCAGCTTCGTCGAAGAACGTTGGGAGCATGAGCTCGGCGGCAACCCGAATCCGATCAAACTGCTCAACCCGATCGCCAGCCAGATGAGCGTGATGCGTTCGTCCCTGATAGGCTCGCTGCTGCAGGTCCTGAAGTTCAATCTGGATCGCAAGGCGCAGCGCGTGCGCGTGTTTGAACTCGGCCGTGTCTTCCTGCGCGATGGCTCGGTGCAGAACAGCGACACCACGGTGGCCGGTTTTGATCAGCCAATGCGTGTCGCTGGCATGGTGTGCGGCAGTGCCGACATGCTCCAGTGGGGAAACAAGGAGCAGGGCGTTGATTTCTTCGATGTCAAGGGCGACGTCGAAGCCATGCTGGCGCCGCGCAAGCCCGTCTTCGAGGCGGCAGAACACCCGGCGATGCATCCCGGGCGTTGCGCACGCGTGCTGCTGGGCGGGGTGTCGATCGGGTACGTTGGCGAACTGCATCCCAAATGGCGTCAAACCTACGAACTGGCACAAACACCGGTCATGTTTGAACTGGACCTTGATGCCGTCTTGCAGCGTGGCGTTCCTGTGTTCAAACCCGTATCCAAACAACAGGCCGTCGAGCGCGACATTGCCGTCTTCGTCGATGAGAAGGTCAGCCATGCCGCGTTGCTGGCTGCGGTGTGGGCAGCTCCTGCAGCGGGCCTGCTGCGCGATGCCGGCGTGTTCGACATCTATCGCCCCAAGGCGGGCAAGGATGCCGGCGTTGCACCGAGTGCGACTCCGGAGAAAAGCATGGCGGTGCGCCTGACGCTCAACAGCGAAGATGCCACCCTCACGGAAGATCAAATCGATGCCGTGGTGCAGGCGGTTCTTTCTTCATTGGTCGCGACTCTGGGTGCGCGCCAGCGGGTTTGAACCGTTACCATCTACAACTATCAAAATAAAAGCGGGAATTGCATGGACATCTCGGTTGAAAGTCTCGAAACCCCGGCCTTGACCAAAGCACAGTTGGCCGAGCTGCTGTTTGAGCAAATCGGACT
>CAIWNX010000123.1 GCA_903914175.1 uncultured beta proteobacterium
GCCGTATCCATCAGAGGATCCACCTCGATCACTCGAAGTCTCTTCCTGAAAGACGGCTGTTCATGCTCCTGGCGTTCAACGCTCTCGTGTTTACCCCGTGGGAGGGAGGCATCCATAGCATCTTGATCCGCAATCCAGGGTTCGCGTGGCAGTGGATCCCGGATCAAGGTCCGGGATGACAGCCCTTCTCAAGTCCGGCATGACAGCAACGGCATGAATTACATCGGAAGATTCGCCCCCTCCCCGACTGGTCCGCTGCACGCGGGCTCGCTGGTGGCGGCACTGGCGAGTTGGCTCGACGCGCGGACCCATGGCGGGCAGTGGCTGCTGCGCATCGAAGACGTGGACACGCCGCGCTGCAGTCCCGGCGTTGATCGCATCATCATTGCGCAATTGCAGGACTGCGGCCTGCACGCCGACGCAGCGCCGCTCTGGCAGTCACAGCGCAGCGCGCTCTACCAGCAGGCACTCGAGCGTCTGATCGTGCAAGGCCTGGCCTATCCCTGCGACTGCAGCCGGCGCGATATCGAGACCGAAATGCTCCGGCGCGGCCAGACACCGGCGCGCAACACCGAACTGATCTACCCCGGCACCTGCCGCCCCACGTCCTCGCAGCGTCACGAACTGGCAGACGCTGCAAACCCGTCGGCCTGGCGTCTGCGCACCGATCAGACCGCATCCACCGTTCACTGGCACGATGGCCGACTCGGACCACAACATCAAGATGTGGCAAGCGCGGTCGGCGACTTTGTACTCAAGCGCGCGGATGGCTGTTTCAGCTACCAACTCGCCGTGGTGGTGGACGACGCCGCGCAAGCCATCAGCGACGTGGTGCGCGGCGAAGATCTGGTGGACAACACAGCGCGCCAGATCCTGCTGCAACATGCCCTCGGGCTGCCGACGCCGCGCTACCTGCACACGCCGCTGCTGCTCGGCGCCAACGGCGAAAAGCTGTCCAAGCAGAACGGTGCGCAGGCCATCAACACATCGGATCCGCTGGCGGCACTCAACAGCGCCGCCGCCGTACTGGGTTTGCCGGCGCAAAGCACCAACGTGCCAGAAGCCCTGCAAGCCTGGGTTGCGGCCTGGGCTTCTCTACAATCCAGGGCGTGAACGATACCCATCCAAACCCGCCACGCAGCGGCACTCCCGAAGGCGTTGCCTTCCCCAAAGCCATCAAGAGTTATGTCCGCCGGGCCGGACGCACCACCACCGGCCAGGCCAAGGCGGTGGCCGACATCGGACCGCAGTTCTTGCTGCCCTACCAGGCGCAAACGCTCGACTTTGCCGCAGCCTTTTCCGACACCGCTGAGGCCACGCCACGCCCCATCATTCTGGAAATTGGTTTTGGCATGGGCGAGGCAACGGCGCATATCGCGGCGCTGCTGACCGACAAGAACTTTTTGTGCTGCGAAGTCCATGCACCCGGCGTTGGCGCGCTGCTCAAACGCATCAGCGAGCAAGCGTTGCGCAACATCCGCATCGTCGCGCACGACGCGGTCGAAGTCATCGACCAGATGCTGCCTCTGCAAAGCCTGGACGGCGTGCACATCTTCTTCCCCGACCCCTGGCACAAGAAGCGCCACAACAAGCGCCGCTTGCTGCAAAGCGGCCTCGTGGCCAAGCTCGCTGCTCGGCTCAAGACCGGCGGCTACCTGCATTGCGCAACCGACTGGCAACCCTACGCCGAGCAGATGCTCGAAGTGCTGAGCGCCGAGCCACTGCTGCGCAACCGCGCACTGGCCACGCATCCCGAACTCGCCGGCTATGCGCCCAAACCGGCGTATCGCCCGTTGACCAAGTTTGAAAACCGTGGCATCCGGCTCGGTCACGGCGTCTGGGACCTGGTGTTTGAACGGATATAGAGCCACCGAACGCGACGGTGTGGGTCCGAGTTGCGTTGGGCTGCCCGCCGGGTCCTGGCCGTCCATGCTGGATTTTTTTGCCGAGCGTTTTCCTGCCATCGCACGCGAGCGCTGGCACGAACGCATGGCGCAGGGTCTGGTGGTCGACGAGCATGGCGTAACCGTCACAGCGCAGCGCCCTTACCAGGGCCATCTGCGTGTCTACTACTACCGCGCCGTAGCAGCCGAACCCCGCATCCCCTTCGATGAAGTCGTGCTGTACCAGGACGCGCACCTGGTGGTCGCCGACAAGCCGCATTTTTTGCCGGTCGTGCCATCGGGCAACTACCTGCGCGAAACCCTGCTGCTGCGTCTGAAACGCAAGCTCGGCCTGCCCGATCTGGTGCCGATCCACCGCATCGACCGCGATACCGCGGGTCTGGTGCTGTTCTCGGTGCAGCCGCAGGACCGCGCCGCCTATAGCGCGCTGTTCAGCCAGCGCCGGGTGAACAAATGCTATGAAGCGATCGCGCCCTGGCGCGCCGAACTGGCGCTACCGCTCACGCGTGAGAGCCGGATCGTCGAAGCCGGTCACTTCATGCTGCAGCACGAAGTCAGCGGTGTGCCCAATGCCATCACGCAGATCGAACTGATTGCGCAACACGGTGCACTGGCGCACTACCGGCTGCACCCGGTTACCGGCAAGCGGCATCAGTTGCGCGTGCACATGGCCGCGCTCGGCCTGCCCATCGTAGGCGACGGCCTCTACCCGACACTGACACCCGAAGGCCAGATTGATTACGCACAGCCGCTGCAACTGCTGGCGCGCTCGATTGAATTTGCCGACCCGGTAACGGGCGAGCCAAGGCACTTCGAGAGCCAGCGCAAACTCAGCGCTCAGCCGTCCTTGCCATCGAGCCGCGTGCGCGCCAGCCAGGGCGTGTAGATCCAGAGGTAAATCAGGAACGCCGCACTCCAGGCCACACTGCTTGCCAGCAGCGCAACAACATAGAAGGACGGCGCCAGCAGTGGCAGCACGACGCGCAGCAGGGCCGCACTCATGATCAACAGATAGGCCAGCACTTCGGGCCTGGACACATGCAGCGGCCGCCCGGTGTGGCCGCGCGCCGTGCGCGTCACCATGCCAATGATGAGACCGCCGGTTGCACCAACGGCCAGCGCGTGCACGCCGGCCGAGACACTGACCCAGCCCAATTGCGCCAACGCCAGCAGCGCCAGGCCGACCGCAATCCAGGCGTAGGCGGCGTGCAGAATCCACAGGATCGGGCGCTTGGCCGTCACCATGGGGCGCCAACTCAGCAGTCGGCGCAGATGCAAGGCGCTGGCCAATGCCAGCACACTTCCCGCGATAAGGCCCGGCAAGGCCAGCAACCACAGCATCAGGCCCAGGGCCGTCGCAGCCAGCGTGAGCCACTCCAGCACCGGATTGACGCTCAATTGCAAACCCGGCGTAACCGCCTTGGTGAAGGCCGGAATGACACGCCCACCCATCACACATTCGATCATCACAATCAGCGCCAGCGCACCGTACAACGCTGTGATCGCGGACAGCGTCAGCACGCCCGTCACGCTGAGGTGAAACAACAAATTGACCAACGCCAACAGCGCCAGCATCAGGGCCAGCGGCAGGTTGCGGTGGTTGCGCGCCTTGAGCAGAACGCGCACCAGGATGGCTGCCACGATCGGCAGCAGCGCCAGGTCCAGCGCAGCGTACAACAGGTAGGGCCCGACCAGCGCGGCCACACGCGCGGCCAACCATAGCAGCACCAGGGCTGCCAGCAGCGGACCGCGCGCCGTTGGCAAGCCGGTCCAGGCGCGGGCCGCCGTCAGCAGAAAACCGACGATGATGGCCACGGCAAAACCGAACAGCATCTCGTGCGCATGCCAGAGCAACGCCGGCGCGTTCGGTGCCCATGACAACTGGCCGAAGAACAGTGCCAGCCACACCGGCACGGCCAGCGCCGCCAGCAGCGTGCCGGCGATGTAAAACGGCCTGAATCCCAGCCGCAGCACAGGCAGGCCTAGCAGGGCTGGCACAGCGACCGGCGCGGGCTTGAAAATGGGCAGGGAGTCGTTCGTCATGGTGGCGGCTGATGCGAGGGGGATCGTTTCAAATTTATAAATGCATTTTACATGCATGTTAAATTCAATCAGGCATAAAATCGACCCAGCGCAAACCCGATTGACAAGCATGAGACTGACCGACTACACCGACTACACCCTGCGGGTTCTGATGTTTTGCGCGCTGCATCCCGAGCGCTCGGTCACGATTGCGGAACTGGCCGACAGCCACGCGGTCTCAAAAAATCATTTGATGAAGATCGTCAACGATCTCGCGCGCCAGGGTCTGCTGCAGACCACGCGCGGACGCGGCGGTGGCCTGCGCCTGCAAAAACCCGCCGAGGAGATTCGCATCGGCGACGTGGTACGCCAGAGCGAGACCGACTTCCGCCTCGTCGAATGCTTCGATCAGGCGCACGACACTTGCACCCTGACGCCGAATTGCCAGCTCAAGGGCGTCTTCGGCAAGGCGCTGCAAAGTTATCTGGCTGAACTCGACAAGGTCACGCTGGCCGATGTCACGCGTGCCCGACCCGCGACGGGCAGCGCCAGCATCAACATCAAGGCCCTGAAAAAAACAAGCGCCTAGTCGAAAGTCGCGGCGAGAAATTCCCGCACCCGCGCGTTGGCCTGTTCGCGCGCTACCGGGTTCGGCCCGGCGTGCACACCTTGCCCAGGATTGACACCATTGGGAATCTCGGTGAGCAGTTTGACAGTGCCCACCGGGTTATCGAAATCGTGATAGCTGTCCGGGTAGACCTGCACCTGTGCCCCAATCTTTTGACCCAATTCGACGCAGGGCGCAGGCGGCGTCCAGTCGTCGAGCGCGCCAAGCAACATCAGCAACGGCGTATTGGGCTGATAGCCGCTCTTGAGCGAACTCGCGCAACCGGGATAAAAGGCAATGGCAAGACGGGCCTTGACTGGCTGCGCCGCCACCTCGGGCTCACGGGCGTCGGTCGTCGAGAGCACCGCACTGCCTCCGTGTGACCAGCCCAGCACCGCCATCCGTGCCGCATCGGCCCAGGGCTGCGCAGCAACCCAGTTCAGCGTTGCCAGTGCATCGCGCCGGCGCTCGCGTTGATGGATGCTGCGCTCGTTCATTTTTTGCTTGCACAACTGCGCCACGCCGCGCGGTGTCAGGCTGTCCGGAAAGACCACGGCGTAGCCCTGCCCTACCAGCATGTCGGCCATTGCCTGATGACGCGCGTTGAACTGCCCTTTGCGTGAACCCACGGTGGCGTACAGGCCGCCGCAGCCGTGCAAGGCCACCACGGTGGCGCGCGGCTTGTTCTCCGGTTGAAAGACCCAGACCTTGAGCGGGGTGCCGTCCAGGCTGCGCAAACTGATTTCCTGCGGCTGCGCGGCCTGCGCATGCCAGACGGCAGCGCTCAGGACCAATGCCGCAAGCCAAGCCCGGCGTGACACCGCTGAATTTGTCATTGCCGGTCTCGACCCGCAATCCATGCAGCCAACACTCAGAGCTTGGCCGAAACCCAGGCCAGCACGCTGTCGAGCGCGGCGCCGAGTTTGGCGGGTTCGGTGCCGCCGGCCATGGCCATGTCAGGCTTGCCGCCCCCTTTGCCGCCGATTTGCTGCGCGACGAAGTTGACCAACTCACCGGCCTTGACCTTGCCCACCGTGTCAGGCGTCACACCGGCTGCGATCTGCACCTTGTCGCCATCGACTGCGGCCAGCACAATGACGGCGCTCCTGAGCTTGTCCTTGAGCTTGTCCATGCTCTCGCGCAAGGTTTTGGTGTCGGCGCCTTCGAGGCGCGCCGCGAGCACCTTGACGCCATTGACCAAGGTGGCCTGCGTGATCAGTTCATCGCCCTGGCTCGAGGCCAACTTGCCTTTGAGCGCGGCAACTTCCTTCTCCAGCGCCTTGACGTGATCGAGCACACCGCCGATGCGCTCGTTGAGTTCGACCACCGGCGCCTTGAGCGCACCAGCGGCCAGCGTTACCGTGTCTTCCAGGTCCTGCAGGTAGCGCAGCGCGTTCTGACCGGTGACAGCCTCGATGCGGCGCACACCGGAGGCAACACCGCCTTCGGTCACGATCTTGAACAAACCAATGTCGCCGCTGCGCTGCACGTGCGTGCCGCCACAAAGTTCACGGCTGGCACCGATGTCGATCACGCGCACCGACTCGCCGTACTTCTCGCCAAACAGCATCATGGCGCCGGTCTGTTGCGCCGATTCGATGTCCATCACGCGCGCCTGAGTGGCGGCGTTGTCCAGAATTTCGGTGTTGACGCGGGCCTCAACCTCGCGGATCTCGGCGTCGCTCACCGGCGCGTTGTGCGCAAAGTCGAAGCGCGTGCGCTCGGCGTTGACCAGACTGCCTTTTTGTTGCACGTGCGCGCCCAGCACTTCGCGCAAAGCCTTGTGCATCAAATGCGTCACGCTGTGGTTGCGCTGGGTTGCGGCACGCAGCGCGGCGTCAACATGGGCGGTAACGGTGTCGCCCACTTTGAGCGCGCCGCTGGCCAGCAAGCCATGATGACCAAAAACGTCGGCCTTGATTTTTTGCGTGTCCTGCACCTCGAACAGCGCACCGTCGCAGAAGATGGCGCCGGCATCGCCAACCTGGCCACCGCTCTCGCTGTAAAACGGCGTGCTGTCGAGCACGACGACGCCGGCCGCGCCAGCCTTCAGTTCCGCAACCGGTGTTGCGCCAGCATAAAGCGCGACTACTTTGGCCGATTCGGTCAGGCGTTCATAGCCAACAAAATCATTTCCCTCGCCGCTGTAGTCGAGTGCCTTGTCCATCTTGAATTTGCCGGCAGCGCGACCCTGCGCCTTTTGTTTCTCCATGGCGGCGTGAAAACCGGCTTCATCAACCGAGAGCTCGCGTTCGCGGCAAACGTCGGCTGACAAATCCAGCGGAAAACCAAAGGTGTCATGCAGCTTGAAAGCGACCTCGCCCGGCAGCACCTTGACGCCACCTTCAAGCGCGGCGTCCAGAATCTGCATGCCGTTTTCCAGCGTCTCAAAGAAGCGTTCTTCCTCGGCTTTGAGCACCTCGATGATGCGCTTCTCATCCGACTTGAGCTTCGGGTAGGCCTCACCCATCAGCTTGACCAGATCGGGCACCAGTTTGTGAAAGAACGGTGTCATCTTGCCCAGTTTGTAACCATGCCGGATGGCACGGCGCACGATGCGGCGCTGCACGTAGCCGCGCCCTTCGTTCGATGGCACAACGCCATCACTGACCAGGAAGGCGGTGGCGCGGATATGGTCGGCGATCACGCGCAGGCTCTTGTTGTCCAAGTCGGCACAACCGGTCTCGCGCGCTGCCGCCTTGATCAGCGCATCAAAGATGTCAATCTCGTAGTTGCTGTGCACATGCTGCAGGATGGCGGCCAGGCGCTCCAGCCCCATGCCGGTATCGACGCAGGGTGCTGGCAGATTGACCAGGCTGCCATCGGCCTGCATATCGAACTGCATGAACACGTGGTTCCAGATTTCGATGAAACGGTCGCCGTCCTCACCCGGACTGCCGGGCGGGCCGCCAGGAATCTCGGGGCCGTGGTCATAAAAGATTTCCGAACACGGGCCGCAGGGCCCCGTGTCGGCCATCATCCAGAAATTGTCAGAGGCGTACTTCTTGCCCTTGTTGTCGCCAATGCGGATGACACGCTCGGGTGGCAGACCGATCTCTTTGGTCCAGATGTCGTAGGCTTCGTCGTCGTCCTTGTAAACCGTGGCCGTCAGTTTATCGGCGGGCAACTTGTAAACCTCGGTCAGCAATTCCCAGCCCCAGTTGAGCGATTCACGCTTGAAGTAGTCGCCAAAGCTCCAGTTGCCCAGCATTTCAAAGAAGGTGTGATGGCGCGCCGTGTAGCCGACGTTTTCCAGGTCGTTGTGCTTGCCGCCAGCGCGCAGGCAGGCCTGCACCGAAGCGGCGCGCACGTAGGAGCGCTTGTCGCTGCCCAGAAACACGTCCTTGAACTGCACCATGCCCGAATTGGTGAACATCAGCGTCGGGTCGTTGCCGGGAACCAGCGGGCTCGACGCCACCACGGTATGCCCCTTGGATTCGAAAAAGTCGAGGAAGATCTTGCGGATATCGGCGACGCTGGCAGGGGAGACTAGTGAATTCATGGCGGCGGCAGAGTGGTTGAGCCGCAAATTTTAAGTCATCGGGCCTGCCGTCGCTGTTGATCCAGGAAGGCAAAGACCGCTGCATCTTCGCAAAATGCCACATTGAAGCGAAACCACGCACTGCTTTGCAAATCGGTACTGAACAGATGACCCGGGCCAAGCAGGATGTCCTGCTCGGCGCCCTTGTAGGCCAGTTCGCTGGCATCGGGTATGTCGGGATGGCGCGCCCACAGAAAGATGCCGGCCTTGGGTTCGGAGAAGATCTCAAAGCCGATATCAAGCAGCCGTGACGCCGCGCCCTGATGTGCCTGCGCCAGGCGCTCGCGCAGGCCCTTGATGTGCTTGCGCCAGCGGCCGTCGAGCAGCGCGCCATGCGCCAGACGTTCGCTGAACTCGGAAGAGGTCAGACCCGAAATCATCTTGAGCTGCGCCAGGTCTTCGAGCAGATCGGGCGCCGCGGCAACGTAGCCAACCCGGATATTGGGCGAGATCGTCTTGGAAAAACTGCTGATGTAGATGACGCGGTGCAACTGGTCCAGACTGGCCAGCGACGGCCTTGGCTCGGGGTCGAGGTCGGCGTAGATGTCGTTCTCAACCACCAGAAAATCATGCTTGTCGGCCAGTTGCATGACACGGTGCAAATGCGAGAGTTGCGCCACCGAGCCGGTCGGGCTTTGCAGCCGCGGCTGCGTGAAAAAAACCTTGGGCTGCTGCTCGGCGATCAGACGCTCCAGCGCCACCAGGTCGTAGCCGGTCGGTGTGCGTGGCACGCCAAACAATCGTGCACCGAGGAAGCGCAACGAGAACAACAGATTCGGGTAACCGGGGTCGTCCACCAGCACGGCGTCGCCCGGACGCACGAGCCGTCGCGCCACCAGATCCATGGCCTGGCTGGAGCCCTGGGTCAGCAGCACCTGCTCGGTGGTGACGGCAATTTCCTGCTCGGCCAGCAGTTCGCGCACCAGTTGGCGCAGCGGCGGATAGCCCTTGGGCTCGCCGTAGCCGCCGAGGTCCACGTTCTCGGTCGCCAGTGCGCGCAGGCTGCGTCGCACGCCTTCCTGGAACAGCCACTCGCCCGGCAGCCAACCGCAGCCCGGCTTCATGCGCAGCGCGCGGTTCTCGAAGATGCGGCGCAGGTACCACATCGAATCAAAATTGAAATTCGGGCCGATGCCCGGCGTCCCGTTGTCAGACTGCGGGCGCTGCTTGACGAAGAAGCCTGAATGCGGACGCGAGGCGAAATAGCCCTGCGCCACCAAGCGGTCGTAGGCATCGACCACGGTAAAAACGCTGACCCCGTTGGCATGCGCAAACTGCCGGATCGAAGGCGCCTTGGCGCCAGCACGCAGCGAACCGTCGTCGATCAACAGGCGAAAGCCCTCCACGATCTGCTGGACCAGCGGCGTCGAACTGTGAAGATGGAGCGAAAACAAAGGTGCTACCCAAGGGTTTGTCTGTACAGGTAGAGCTTACTGCACAGTACGCCCCAAATATCGGGGACGCTGTATATGGTAGCGGCGCCGGATTGGTCCTATATTGCGGGTATCTGCAACCCCTACAACCAACCGACTGGAGCGCTATGCACCGCGAACCCGAACTCAAGAATGCCGCCCTGATGGCGCGTCGCCAAGCCGCCATCCCCCGTGGCGTCGGCCAAAGCCATGAAGTCTTCATCGCCCGCGGCGAGAACGCCGAGGTCTGGGACGTTGAAGGCAAACGCTACATCGACTTCGCCGGCGGCATCGCCGTGCTCAATACCGGGCACCGCCATCCGGCCATCATTGCTGCCGTCAAGGCGCAGCTTGACCTCTACACCCACACCTGCTTTCAGGTGCTGGCCTACGAGCCTTATGTTGAACTGGCCGAGCGCATCAACGCCCTGGCACCGGGCAACTTCGCCAAGAAGACCATGTTCCTGAGCACCGGCGCCGAAGCGGTCGAGAACGCGGTCAAGATTGCGCGCTCCTACACCAAGCGCAGCGCCGTCATCGCCTTCACCAGCGGCTACCACGGGCGCACCCTGCTGACCCTGGGCCTGACCGGCAAGGTCGCGCCCTACAAGACCGGCTTTGGCCCGTTCCCGGGCGAGATCTTCCACGCACGCTTCCCCGATGCGCTGCACGGTGTCAGCGTCGATGATTCGATCGCCTCGGTCGAGTCGCTGTTCAAGAATGACGTCGAAGCCAGCCGCGTGGCGGCCATCATCGTCGAGCCGGTGCAGGGCGAAGGCGGCTTCAATGTGGCGCCACCTGAGTTCCTGCAGCGCCTGCGCGCACTGTGCGACCAGCACGGCATCGTCATGATCGCCGACGAAATCCAGACCGGCGCCGGGCGCACCGGAACCTGGTTTGCCGTCGAACAAAGCGGCGTCGCGCCGGACCTGATCACCATGGCCAAATCGATGGCCGGCGGATTCCCGATCTCGGCTGTCGTGGGCCGCGCCGAAGTAATGGACGCACCCGCAGCGGGCGGACTCGGTGGTACCTACGCCGGCAGCCCGATGTCATGCGCCGCCGGCCTGGCCGTGCTTGACATCTTCGAGAAAGAAAACCTGCTGGAGCGCAGCCGGGCACTCGGCACACGCATGACGGCCAGCCTGAAGGCCATGGCAGCCAAGAACCGCTGCATCGTCGATGTGCGCGGACTCGGCGCCATGGTGGCGATCGAACTGTGCAAGAACGGTGACCTGCACCAACCCGATGCCGACCTGACCAAGCGCCTGTGCGCTGAAGCGACGAAACGCGGTCTGATTCTGCTGTCCTGCGGCACTTACGGCAACGTGGTGCGCATTCTGGTGCCCCTGACTGCCAGCGACGCCATTGTTGATGAAGGCCTGGCCATCATCGATGCGGCGCTGA
>CAIWNX010000124.1 GCA_903914175.1 uncultured beta proteobacterium
AGCAGGATGTTGCCAAGTACGGCGCCGCCGCTGCGCCGACGCTTGATCTGGTGGCGCAAGCCACGCGTGAGCAACTCAGCGGCAGTGGCAGTTTTGGCGCGGCCAGCAACAGTGCGAGCCAGCAGATGATTGGCCTGCAATTGAATCTGCCGCTTTATACCGGTGGCTACCGCAGCGCCAAGCAGGAAGAAGCGCTGCGCCTGCAGGATAAGGCTTCGGCCGAACTCGATCGCGCGCGCCAGCAAATCGCTCAGCAGACGCGTGCCGCCTGGCTCGCTTTGCAAACCGGTACCAGTCGTTTGACGGCACTGAGCGAAGCGCGCAAAGCCAGTCTGGCCCGGCTCGATGCCACGCGCCTGGGGCGCCAGGTGGGCGATCGCACGACGCTGGACTTGCTGCAGGCCGAGAACGACGCCAGTGCTGCCGAGTTGGCCTTGCTGCAGGCGCGAACCGACCTGTTACTGGGCCAGTTGCGTTTGCAGGCGCTGGCCGGGCAACTGGGCGAGCCCGAACTGCAACTTGTCAGCGCACAGCTGCGCAACTGAACCGGCCAACGCAAGGGTCTTCATCCAAGGCGCAAAATGCCTCGATGAAACCACCCCGCAGACTGCAATCCCTGATTGAAGAAGGACTGATCGACAGCGTTGTTCGGCAACTGATGAGCGGCAAGGAGGCCGAGGTCTTTGTTGTTCGCTGTGGCGAAGAGTCCCGCTGCGCCAAGATCTACAAAGAGGCAACGCAACGAAGCTTTCGCCAGGCGGTGGACTACACCGAAAATCGCAGGGTCAAGAATTCGCGCCAGGCCCGCGCCATGGCCAAAGGCACCAAATTTGGTCGCCAGGCGCAGGAGGCGGCCTGGCAAAGTGCCGAGGTGGACGCGCTCTACCGGCTCGCCGCAGCCGGCGTTCGGGTGCCAAAACCCTTCAACTTTCATGACGGTGTGCTGCTGATGGAACTGGTGGTGGATGCGCAAGGCGATGCGGCCCCGCGTCTGAATGACGTCGTCTTCACGCCCGCGCAGGCACAAATCCACCATGCCACGCTGATTGCCGAGGTGGTGCGCATGCTGTGCGCCGGCGTGATCCATGGCGATCTGTCCGAGTTCAACATCCTGATGGCCGCAGACGGGCCCGTGATCATCGACCTGCCGCAAGCGGTGGATGCCGCCGGCAACAACCATGCGCAGCGCATGCTGTTGCGTGATGTGGCCAATCTGCGCGACTTCTTCGGCAAGTTTGCCCCGACGTTGCTGGGCACCGACTACGGCCCGGAAATCTGGAGCCTGTACCAGGCCGGGCTGCTGGCGCCGGACATGGTTCTGAGCGGACACTTTGAACGCAAAGCCGCACCGGTTGACGTCGGTAGCGTGATCCGGGAAATCGACGACGCACGCTCCGAAGAGGCAGCCCGCCGACTGCGCATGCTCGCGCCGCTCTGAAACGCTGATGGGACTCGTGGACTCCGATGCCGGCAGCGAGCGCACCGGTGTTTCGGTGTTGTAAGCCTGCGGCAGGCGGGAGGGTTTACGATTAGGGGTTGTTAAATCCAATCAACCTGGCAGACGATTTTTTTACCTTAGGAGATTTCTAATGACCAAAGAAGTAGTAGTTTTGAGCGCAGCCCGTTCCGCCATTGGCGCATTCGGTGGATCCCTGTCCAACATGGAGGCACCGGAACTGGCGGGCGTCGTGATGAAGGAAGCCATCGCCCGCTCGGGTGTGGACCCCAAACAAATTGGCAATGTGGTGGTTGGCCACTGCATTCCGACCGATTCGCGTTACGCCTACGTTTCGCGCGTCGCTTCCATCCAGGCCGGTTTGCCGATGGATTCGATCGCCATGCAGGTCAGCCGTTTGTGCTCCTCCGGGCTGCAAGGCATTGTGACGGCGGCGCAAAGCATCATGCTCGGTGATTTTGACTACGGCATCGGTGGCGGTGTCGAAGTGATGTCACGTGGCAGCTACATGATGCCGGCTCTGCGCTCCGGCGCCCGCATGGGCGACGCCAAGGCCATCGACATGATGGTCGCGGTGCTGACCGATCCGTTTGGTGTCGGTCACATGGGCCTCACCGCCGAGAACCTCGCCGTCAAGTGGAACATCAGCCGTGAAGACCAGGACGCTTTTGCCTGCGAATCGCAGCGCCGCGCCGCTGTCGCGATCGCCGAAGGCCGTTTCAAGTCCCAGATCGTTCCGATTGTTCAGCAAACGCGCAAGGGCGAAGTCGTGTTTGACACCGACGAGCACGGCAAGGCCAATACCACGATGGAGTCGCTGGCCAAGATGAAACCAGCCTTCAAGAAGGACGGTACCGTCACGGCAGGCAATGCGTCCGGCATTAACGATGGCGCCGCCTTCTTCGTGCTGGCCGCTGCCGATGTGGCCGCCAAAGCCGGTCAAAAACCGATGGCGCGTATTGTTTCGTACGCCGTTTCCGGCGTGCCCAATGAGATCATGGGCGAAGGCCCGATCCCCGCGACCAAACTGGCACTGAAGAAGGCCGGTCTGACACTGGATCAGATCGACGTCATCGAAGCCAATGAGGCTTTTGCCGCGCAGGCAATTGCCGTCAACAAGGGGCTCGGACTCGATCCGGCCAAGACCAATCCGAACGGTGGCGCGATTGCACTGGGTCACCCGGTAGGCTGCTCGGGCGCCTTCATCGCAACCAAAGCGGTATACGAGTTGCACCGCACCGGTGGCAAGTACGCACTGGCGACGATGTGCATCGGCGGTGGTCAAGGTATTGCGGTGATCTTCGAACGCATCTGATCGCGCTCATCACGTCAACGCGCCGGCGGGTCATCTGCCGGCGCGTTTTTTTTGGTCTAACGGTACTCAAGGTCTCGCGTTTGGCGCTGGCGTGGCAGGTGTCGCGTGGTCCAGATCAGGCCGGCTCCAGGGGTCCACGTGCGTCATCAGATTGAGCACGCGGTGGCGCTGTAGTACCCGTTGCCGTGCCACGACGGCGATGTCGTGGCCGGCTTCGACGCTGATGCAGGCGTCGACCTCGATATGAGCGTCGACCACGATCATGTCACCCATCTTGCGTGTGCGAACGTCGTGCACGCCGGCGACACCCGGCGTCTCCAGCAGCGTGGAGCGAATCGCCTGCACCTCCTGCTCGTCAACCGCGCGGTCCATCAGGTCATGCATGGCATCCCAGCTAAAACTCCAACCCATTCTGGTGACCATGAAGCCGACGATCAGCGCGGCAATCGGGTCCAGGATCGGGTAGCCTGCCAGGTTGCCGATGATGCCGACGCCTACCACCAGCGAAGATGCAGCGTCAGAGCGCGCATGCCAGGCATTGGCCACCAGCATGCTGGATTTGACACGCTTGGCCACCGACAGCATGTAGCGAAACAGCAGTTCCTTGGAGATCAGCGCGCCACCGGCCACCCACAGCGCCACGATGTGAACCGTTGCCACGGTCTCGGGCGCTTCGAGTTTGCGCGCCGCCGACCACAGCATGCCCACACCGACTGCCAGCAGCAGCAGGCCCAGCACCAGGGAAGCAGCAGTTTCGAAACGCTGGTGCCCATAAGGGTGGTCCGCGTCCGCATCCTTCTTGCTCTGGTGACTGGCCAGCAGCACGACAAAGTCGGCCACCAGATCGGAGAGTGAATGAATACCGTCGGCAATCAGGCCTTGTGACTTGGCCAGGACTCCGACTGCCACCTGCGCGATGGTCAGGATCAGGTTGACAAAAACGCTGACCCAGGTGCTGCGCGAGGCTGCGGCAATGCGTTCCGCCGGGCTGTGCTCGGCATCTTCGGAGTCGTCGGCGAGTTCGTTGAAATTCATGATGCGCCGAGTTTACGGCAGCAACGTCATCAGGTCATGTGCTGACTGCTTGATGCAGTGGCTGTGCGGTCTTCGCCAGGATGCCCGCCCAGTGTGTAGGGGATCGAAAGAAAGGCCACCAGCACCACCGGTACCAGCGCGGCCAAAACCACACTCAGCAGCTCGTGAATGAAAAGGCGCAGGGATGAATTCATGGCAAACCTCTTTCTTTGGGTGAATCGATGGCGTGATCTTCGGGCTTGCACCTTAAGAAAGTCTGAGCAGGCAAAATAGGCGAACCATGACCACTCATAACTTCAACAAAGTCTGCATTTACGGCGCTGGTGCCATTGGCGGCTGGATCGGCGCGCGCCTCGCTGCTGCCGGTTGCCAGGTCAGCGTTGTGGCGCGTGGCGCCACGCTTGATGCGCTGCAGCGTGACGGTCTGCGTCTGCGCGAGAACGGCTTGGACAGCGCCTGGCCGGTGCGCAGCAGTGCGGACACGGCGGAACTCGGCGTGCAGGACCTGGTCGTCATTGCTGTGAAGGCCCCCGGTCTGCTGGAGGTGGCGCGTCGCATCAAACCCCTGATCGGCCCCGGCACGGTGGTGCTGAGCGCCATGAACGGTGTGCCCTGGTGGTTTTTCCAGGGCTTTGGTGGCCGCTTCGAAGGCAAGGTGCTCAGTGCGGTGGACGCTACCGGGGAAATCGGTCAGGCCATTCCGACTGCCAGTGTCATTGGCTGCGTTGTGCACGCCAGTTGCGCGGCTGAGCCGGGCCATGCGCAGCATCACTTTGGCAACAAGCTGATCATCGGCGAGCCTTCGGGGCAGCCGACAGCGCGGGTGACGCAACTTGCGGCCTTGCTGCAGACAGCGGGCTTCGAGGCCAGTGTCTCCGAGCAGATTCAGAAGGACGTCTGGTACAAGCTGTGGGGCAATATGACGGTCAACCCGATCAGCGCCCTGACCGGCGCGACGACGGACCGGATTCTGGACGATGAACTGGTGCGCGGCTTTCTATCGAGTGTGATGCTCGAAGCCAAGGAGATCGGCGCGCGCATCGGCATTCCGATCGCGCAGCAGCCCGAAGACCGGCACGCCGTCACGCGCAAGCTCGGTGCCTTCAAGACCTCGATGCTGCAGGACTTCGAAGCCGGCAAGCCGCTTGAACTCGACGCCCTGGTGACGGTGGTAAAGGAACTCGGCGCCCTGACCGATGTGCCGACCCCGTTCACCGATGCCTTGCTCGGCCTGTCGCGCTTGCAGGCGCGGGTGCGCGGCTTGTACTGATCAGACTTGTCCGTTCTCCGGCTTGTCATGCCGGACTCTGCAGTTGTCATCCCGGACTTTGCAGTTGTCATCCCGGACTTGATCCGGGATCCATGCCTCATGACTGTGTCACGCGCACCCTGGATTGCGGATCAAGATGCTATGGATGCCTCCCTCCCACGGGGTAAACACGAGAGCGTTGAACGCCAGGAGCATGAACAGCCGTCTTTCAGGAAGAGACTTCGAGTGATCGAGGTGGATCCTCTGATGGATACGGC
>CAIWNX010000125.1 GCA_903914175.1 uncultured beta proteobacterium
CGCTATCCGACCAGATCGATCGGCCGTTTCTTCGAGACCAACGTCAGGTCTGACTTCAGCTTGCAGCGGCTAATTTGTCGTTCCTGCGCCGCACTGAACCTTGGCCAATGCCCAAACAACGTCTTGCATCCGAGGCGTGTCTAAGACGCTTAGTATGGCAATGAGAAAGGTCGAAGACGCCATTGGGGCAAAGCTCTTCGGGCAGGTAAGCGGGTTGCTGCTGCTACTGTCTGTCGGAATTGTTCAGAGTCAACGGTTGGGGTTATTGTGCAAAGTTTCACCAATTTTGTACTGCAAAATTCATACCATCGTTATATGGTGTAGGTAGTCGTTACTACTAGCGCGAGAAAATGCCACTTTTGAACCCAATGGTGGCATTTTTTACTTGCTAATCATTAAGCTATGGTGTCTAATAAGAACTAAATGTAACTCACTTACTAATTTAATGAACGGCCAACAGCGCTCCGAACAAAACTTCGCCACCTTCATTTCCTGGGTGGCCAGCAAAACAGACCTTGATTTCCGCGAAATGGTGATGCGAGGTCAGTTGTCGCGCCAGGAAATCGCCCGCGAATGCGGATTCGCCAAATCGGTGCTGCTCCAGAATCCGCGTGTGAAGGACTCCCTCAAATCGTTGGAGACGCAACTGCGCGAGCGCAAAGTATTACCACCAGTGATTGAAGCAAGCGAGAGTGATGCCGCGCCACCGTCAGCGCCAAACCCTCGTGCTGCGGCAGATAAGGCGCGTCTGAAGCGTCTCGAATCAGAAAACGCCTCCTTACGCGCCGAACTTACCCTGGTGCGGGGTGACTTGGAACGTTTCCGGTTGATGGACGATGTGCTATGCAGCACGGGGCGCCTGCCACGATGAATGCACCCGTCGTCACTGTGCGCGTGAGCGCCGTGCGCAGCCAGAACCCGTATGGGCGGGGAGGTGCAATCTTCACTGGCGTTGAGGTCGATGAAAAAGGCTGGCGCGTGGATGCCAAAACCCACTACGTCATCAACGCCTCCAGCCAAGTTCTTCAGGCAACGGTCGAATGCGGTCAATTGTGGCGCGTTACCGGAACGCCCGAGCCCAACACCATCATCGTTAATGGCTACCGGCTCACCGAGTCCACCGTCACACCGGATGCCATGGAAATGTTGCGGCCCTCAGGCGAGCACATCATCACCCTGCTCGGTCAGGGCGAAGCCTTCGAGGGAATAGGGGAAGTTAAGGCACGTCGATTGTGGGAGCACTTTGGTGATTCCTTGTATGCGGCGCTGGACCAATCGGACGTGGACCGACTCGCCGAAGTATTGCCTAGGCCCATGGCACAAAGGCTCGCGGATGCCTGGCTGCGATGGGGCAACACCTTTACCCTACAGTGGCTGCAGTCCAAGGGATTTGCCGTATCTCTGGGACGCAAGGTGCTGGATTTCTACGGAAAAGATGCGGCCAACAGGATTGAGGATGATCCCTATCGCCTGCTGAGCTTTGCCGCCAACTGGGCCACAGTTGATACCCTGGCCCAAGACACGTTTAGCCTTGCTGGCGCCGACCCGCGAAGGCTTGCCGGTGCGGTGGAGGAAGCCCTCTACGCTGCGTTCGACGCTGGGCACACCTGTGTCCCCGAGCCTGCGCTTGCGCGTCGCCTGCGTGATCTACTGCAGCACAACGATCTTGCCAAGGCTGCGCTCGTGCAGGCCGAATCAATGGGTCGATTTATCCGCCATGGAGAGCGGCTGCACGCGCCAGGACCCTATGTTATGGAACTGGGTGTGGCTCAAGCCATTGCCAGTCGGTCCTCTAACCCGATCCCCTTGCTCGAAACCTCCTCACTGTCAGCACTCATCGCCGACTACCAGGCTCAGGGCGGTATCGCCCTGCATCAAAAGCAAATTGAGGCGCTGGAGTCGGCCAATGCCAACATGTTCTGTGTCATTACCGGAGGTGCCGGAACCGGCAAGACCACCGTGCTGCGCGGTCTGTTTCGCATCTATGAAACCGCAGGCTACGCCATTTACCCCATGGCGCTCTCCGGGCGCGCGGCAAAACGCATAGGTGAGGCTACCGGCCACAGTGCGCAGACCATCGCGGGTTTCCTCAAACATTTCAATTCCGAAGACGCTCCACAAAACGCCGTGGTGGTGATCGATGAAGCCTCTATGGTGGATTTGCCGTCCGCCTATCGGGTGATACGCCATCTGCCGCAGCGCTACCGTGTGGTTCTGGTCGGTGACCCCAACCAACTGCCACCCGTGGGGCCTGGATTGCTGCTGCATGAACTGGCACATCACGCCCAAGTTCCAGTCGTGGAACTCTCACAGGTCAAGCGGTATGGAGGCGCGATTGCCGACGCTGCCGCCTTGATTCGTGACGGTGCATGGCAGTCTCTACCCAATGACGCCCAGGCCGACATTGCCTTTCTTCCCTGTGCACTCGATCAGATCAATGAAGTCGTGCTGCGTCTGTACGACCAGGATCGCAGTAGTAGTCAGATTCTGTGCGCCACGCGTAGTGCAGCAGCCGGCGGCATGAATGCCATCAACGCCTTGTGCCAGAGCCGAATCAATGCCCACGGTGAATCACTTATGACCTGGAGCCTGGAGTTCGACCAGCCACAGGGTACTGGATTGCGGGTGGGCGATCCAGTGATCTGTCTGCGAAATGACTGGGAGATAGACCTGCAGAATGGCTCCTTGGGTATCTTGGTGGCCGCCGAGCCTCCCGCTCCAGACAAGGCGCCGGATAGTCGCATAGGCAGCATCTTGTGGGACGACGGGCGTACGCTGGACCTCACTGCGCAATTGCTGGCCCATTTGGAACTGGCCTATGCCATCACGATCCACAAGGCCCAGGGCAGTGGCTTTGCGCGGGTCATTATTCCGGTGCGCCAGAGCAAGCTGCTGGACCGTACGCTGCTGTACACGGCCGTGACGCGAGCAGAACAGCAGGTGATTCTGGTGGGCGACGTGCAAGCGGCACAAGCTGCCGTGATGGCTGCGCGCCATTCGGACCGCAGGCATGTAGCACTTGGCAACTTGCTGAGTGATCAGTTCGAAAAATGAGAAGTTTGACCTGATGCAGCACACCACCATACGGGGAAAAGTTCACCGCGACAACACCGGAGTAGTCACGGAAATACCCATCATCGTGACCGAGCATGGGCCCTTGCAGCCTCTGGTTGACTACCTGTTGGCCCATGTGGAGGTGCGCAGCCACGCGTGGATGCTCAAAGTCACGCAGGCGGTGGGCCTGCTGCTGGACTACATGGCGGCCAACCATGACTGCTTCGATGACCCGAAGGACTTGTTTGACACCTTCACACAGCGCCTGTACACCGGCACCGTGGGCAGCGATGGTACCGATCCTAGCGGCCTCTATTGGCAAGGGCGCAACCCACCGGTCGTTCGGGTGCTGGCGATGTCCATCTCGGCATTCTCTGACTGGATGGCACAAAAGTCAGGAACCAAGCCGCTCAATCCGTGGCGAGAAGCCACACGCAGCGAAGAAATGTTGGCCTGGGCGGCGTGGCATCAAAAGCGTGACAGTGCCTTTCTGGCGCACACCTGGGACCGGGAAACTGCCACGCTGTCCATGACCCGCGCCCGCAACACCCTACTCAAGCGCACGCCTGTGATCGACCATGAGCCAGTCAAGAAGTTTCCAGACGACCGCATCCACGACCTGCTGTTCAAGGGGTTCATTGTGCCGGGCAAGCAAAAAAGCCCTCGCCTGGAGGAGAGACTGAACCTGCGCGATATCCTGATCACAATGCTGATGCACTACGGTGGTCTGCGCATATCAGAACCCTTTCATCTCTATGTGCATGACGTGGTGAACGACCCCATTCATGCTGATCGTGCGTTGGTTCGTATCTACCATCCCAACCTGGGTACTGCTCCGCCAGATTGGATGGACATCAAGGGCAAGCCTACCAACTGCAACCGTCTTGCCTATTTGAGCGGCAAATACGCCATGCGACCACGCGATGAATACGCCAGCAGCGACCAGTGGCACGCGGGCTGGAAGGGAAATGCGCTGGACTCCAAAAGCCACTTCATGTTTGTCAACTGGTTTCCGCAGTGGGCAGGCGAGCTGTTCTGGAAGCTGTGGGTTCTGTGTATGGCGCAAAGGGCGCAACTGAATTGCGACCATCCGTTTGCCTTTGTGACCCAGGAAGGCAAGCCCTACGCTATTGATTCGTTTGAGCGTCAGCACCGCAGAGCGGTGGAACGTATTGGACTGCAAGTTGCCAAAGCCCTGGGCACCTCGCCGCACGGGCACCGCCACGCCTATGGCCAGGCGCTGGCCGATGCCGAGATTGACCCGATTTACCGCAAGAAGGCGCTGCACCACAAGTCGCTGGAATCGCAGGTGGTCTACACCGAGCCGGACCGCGCCAAGCTGGTGCGGGCACTGGAGGCCGCCGCCGAGCGTGAGAAAACTGGCACCGTTCTGCCGCCACCTGACTTGCTGACCTACGGCTTCAAGGACGTGGACCCGCTGGGCCTGATGAGCGGCTCGAACCCGAAATTATTGAGGAAAAACTGAGATGGCAGGGAGCAAAAAAATCCCTGGAACCGACCAGAACTTCGACGCCGAGTTCCGCTTCCTGCTGGCCTTAGATCCGGCCTTCGAGGACTGGCGGGTGCTAGCCGCTGAATGGTATAGCCAGCATAACGCATCAGAAAAAAAGGCCCCTTCACTCAGCGCCTTCTTCGTTCGCTACCTTCACGGGCTTTCACTAAACAAGCATCCGGCGACCCTGTTCGACGCCAGCATGCGCCTTCCCGATCTTTGGGCGACATTGGATTTGGACAAACTATCTGAGGCGAAAGGAAAAACCCGACATGACGCCATCAGCGACTTCCTCGACTGGGTGTTGCGCAACAAACTCGCGCAACCCGATGCCGACGGCCATCAGGTGGTGCCTGCTCACCTGAGAAATCCGTTTCCCCTGATGCGGACCAAAAATACCGGTAAGGTGTCAGACATCACGTTCTCGCACGTGCTGGCAGCCGATCCGCGCATGGTGTATTGGCAGGAACTCGCGGCCGAGTGGTTGGGCGCAAAAATGTCGAGCGTCCCACTACGCCGTGATGCCATCGACAGGTTCCTGGTGCAGTACATCCTAGGTTGCGATCTGCCGCGTCACCCATTGGAGTTGCTGGCCCGCAGCACGCCCAAAGCAAGCTTTGGCGACACTCTTCTCAAAGCCAAAAAGAGAGGAGCCGTCGGATCATTGGGCATTAGAGACATCGGACTAAACAACTGTGTCACCGACTTCATCGACTGGGTTCTCACTGAGAAGCTCTCCATCGAGGACGATCACGGTCACAGGTATGTGCCAGCTGAGTTGCACAACCCCGTGGAACGACTGTCGCGGTCTGGCATAGCCGCTCCCACGGAAACTACCAAGTCCTCGTTGTCGATTCGATACATCAAGGAACTTCGCCAGATGCTGGCCGAGGGACCGCACTTCCGGGACTGGAAATGGGCACAGCAGGCAGTAGAGAATGGCAAGGCAGGCGGCAGTTGGTTTATGGTGGATCCCCACGTTGTGAACCCTGACGACCCGGATTGCGTGTGGCGCGAGCGGGATTCGACTCCTTATGAGCAGAAAACACTTAATCTCCCGATCCGCGTGACAGAACTCTGGTCGCCGGTGCGCACCGTAGCACTGTATGTGAAGCTGGAACTGCCGCTGCGCACGTTTCAGGTCCGCATGCTGGACTCCGGTGAAGCCGATACCTGGCGCTATGTGCACGGAACGCAGGGCAGCAGCTTCGTTTTGAACGATTCACCACTGGCCACTGGCAGCGCCACACGACCCTACCAGCGCGGCGTGTTTCACCGCAGCGCCAATGAGACCGGTGCAGGACTCTTCGTCAACACCAATAAGACCGCCGACATCAACCAACCAGAGAGCGCCAAAGGCTACGTCATCCCTTGGGCACATGAGACGGTGCTCTACTGGCTGGACAAGTTGCGCCACTGGCAGGAGCGCTACAACCCTGTTAAAGCTCCAATCGCGTGGCTAGAACTGGAGACCAAGCACTTTGGGTGCACCCCGCCGCACCCCGAGGTTCTGGAAGCGCGCGGCACCGTCTGCTTTCTGTTTCGCGAAGCGGCGGCAGACCGGGCCGATCGGCAAAAGCCACTCACCAATAACGCGCTCAGCTACCCCTGGCATCTACTCCTCGCCCGATTGGAGACGCGCTGTGCAGGGCGCGGCGAGACGCTAGACGACGGCACCAACATCCAGTTCGTCCAACATGGAACAAGAACAATCACACATTACCCCCTGCATGCACTGCGCGTATCCCTGATCAGTTATTTGGTGCTGGATCAGAAGCTTCCAATTGCTGTGGTCTCCAAGCTGATTGCTGGCCACGCCCGCATCATCATGACCCTGTACTACACCAAGTTTGGGCACGCTTATATGAAGGAGGTGCTGGACCTGGCCGAGCGCAATACGCTGGAGGCCGACAAAAACAACCATCGGCGCTTCCTGATGGATGCGACCATGGATCAGGTCAGCCAGCGCTTTGCGAGTGTCAGCGTCGATGCCATGCGAGCCGCCACCGGGCAGAAATCGGCTGCTGGTTTTGTCTTCGAGGACAAGGGCATCTGTCCGGTCGGAGGGTCCATGTGCGACGTCGGTGGGGAGCCTCTTTCTGAAAGTAAGACATTACAGTTATATGCTCCCGTCCCCGGCTACCCGCACGAGCGCAACTGCGTGCGCTGCCGCTTCTTCCTGACCGGGCCGGCCTTCCTGCCGGGCTTACAGGCGCACTTCAATACCGTCAGCTACGAAGCGTATGAGCGCTCCGAGCGCCACAACGACTTGCGCGAAGAAGTCACCCTGATGGAGAACCGTCGTGTTGACTGTGAGCGCGATGGACGGTTGTTCACCGAACACCGCGAACTTGAGCGCCTGTCACAGCGTTACGAGGCCGAGGCCGAGGCCATGGGCAAGCTCGTCAATGACATGCAGGCGACCTACCACCTGATCGGTCGCGCGCTGGAGATCATGAAGGACGAGAAAAAAGAAGGGGTGCGGTTGGTGGCGGTTGGGGCGATGACTGACGTTGAAGCATCCTTCATCGAGACACCTTCGGAGTTGCACCAGATTGAAGTCCTATGCGAAAACGCTGTGATCCATCCGGAAATCGATGCGCGCAAGCCTGTGCTAAGACGTGCCCAACTGCTGGACTGCATGCTGGAGTTCAACAAGATGAAGCCGGTATTCTTCCGCCTGACAGCTAAGCAGCAATTGGCGGCGGGTAATGCTGTGATGCAGCTCATTCAGGTACGCACCGGCTCGCTCAAGGGCGCGCTCGACTACGTGGAGGGTCTGCGTCGCCTGCGAGACCTGGGAATCGTCGATGAAACCTGGAACGCGATTGCCGCAAAAGTAGCAGGCACACCCGCCCGCCAAATCATTGATGCGGCGCGCGCCAACCGCGCCATGCCAAGACCTCAAGGAGACCATGATGCATCCTGACGAACTACTGGAACAACTCAAGGCCAGCGCCAATCCGCGCAAGCAAAAGAACCTCGACCACATCCACGCTGTGTGCCGGGAGCAGCATGAGAGAGGTAGCCGCGACTTCTCGGTGGCGACGATCTCCAAAATTGCCCAGGAACGTGGTGGCCCGGTCAAATCGACCATTCACAACAAGACGGGCGATGACTTCAAGGGCTTGATCAAGGCCTGGGCCGACCATACGGGCGGCGTAACCCGCAAGGTGCGCAAGGTCAGCGAGAACCCTGTTTATGCCGTTCTTGACAAAATCCCCGACCCGGCGGTTCGGGCCGTCATGGGTGCAGTGTTGGCAGAAAACAAGAAGCTGCGGGGCGAAGTGAATCTGCTCAAGGCGAACACCGAAGTGGTGATCGACCAGAGAACGATGACTACAAGCCAGTCCAAGGATACGATTCAAATCCTTCCTGCCTTCACCGGCCTGACCGACGCGCAAACGCAAGCGCTCAAACATTCCGTCAGCGAGAAGCTGATGGTGGATGAAGGTTGGACGCAGGATGATCACGGCAGAATTCTGAACGCGAAGGGGCGTGCGATCCAAAAGGCAGGCTACGTGAGTGCGATTCGCAAGATTATTGGTATTGCAGAAGGAACCAAACCCGCAGCTTCGATGAGTGCCATTGAGTCAGTTCAAACGGTGTTGCCCAAGTGAGCGCGGCAGTTGGGTATGGGCGAAGCCCATGAAGCGAAGCGATACGGCTGCCGGGCTGTTCTGCTGTCAGACAGGGGTTTTACCCCTCGTGTAGAGGGGTCGGCGCGTGGCGCCGGGGGTTAGTTGTCTCACCAGTAGACCCAGTGCAAACTAGACTTCAGAAAGCAAAAGAGCCACGGAGTTCTCTATTTCTAATAGTATTCTTACTAGTGAAATAATGTTGCAATCACTCACTCACGCGATAGTAGTATCGTGTTTACACGGTATATATATCGTATGAAAATCACCGAACACCACAACCTAAACTCCCCCCATGCACTCCTACATCCCATCCACCCTTCGTCGCTACCGCAACCAGCGTCACTTGACCTTGGAAAACGTCTCTGGCAATGCGGGCATGTCGGTGCAGCATCTGTCAGAGATTGAGAGCAGCAAGCGCGATCCGCGTTTGTCGTCCATCGAACGCATTTCCGATGCGATGGAACTTGCCGTGATGCTGGTGCCAGAACTCCTGGCGCCTGACATTCGCCTGTATGTCGCATCACAGGGACGGGTGTTCACAAGCACGCAGTCAAAAAAGGATCCGAGCAATGACGACCCAACTTAGTTTTTCGGTAAGCGAGCACACCGACGACGAGACCAGCAAGACGGTTCAGTACGGCACTTTCTCCAGGGTTTGGGCCGAAGAAGAAGAGCTTGACGAGTTGATCGACAGCCTGGAAGCAGGCCGCATAAGCCACAAACAGGGTCTGCTGC
>CAIWNX010000126.1 GCA_903914175.1 uncultured beta proteobacterium
AATCGTAATACCGCGCGCTTTTTCTTCCGGCGCTGCGTCGATCTGGTCGTAGGCCTTGGCCGTACCGCCAAACTTGGCCGCCAGCACGCTGGTGATGGCAGCCGTCAGCGTGGTCTTGCCGTGGTCAACGTGCCCAATCGTGCCAACATTGACGTGTGGCTTGGTACGTGCGAATTTTTCTTTTCCCATTTTCAAATCTCCAAAGAGCAATGCCCGTGAATTGGTTTAATGTTTGCATTTCGTCACGGTATCCCTTGCCACGGGCAGCTCGGGGTGCGAAATCGCAGACAGGTATTTCTAATCAGTTGGGGACAGATCTGGCTCGCTTCGCGTAGCTGCGGTCTGTCCCACAATATTGTTATTTAGCCCTTGCCGCCATGATGGCTTCGGACACATTGCGCGGCGCTTCCGTGTAATGCTTGAATTCCATCGTGTAGGTAGCACGACCTTGCGACATCGAGCGCAGGGTAGTAGAGTAGCCAAACATTTCCGACAGCGGAACTTCCGCCTTGATGGCCTTGCCGCCACCCACCATGTCTTCCATGCCTTGAACCATGCCGCGACGCGAGGACAAATCGCCCATCACATTGCCTGCATAGTCTTCCGGTGTTTCGACTTCGACGGCCATCATCGGCTCCAGGATCACGGGGCCGGCCTTGCGGCAGCCTTCCTTGAAACCGAAGATCGCAGCCATCTTGAACGCATTCTCATTTGAGTCCACGTCGTGGTACGAGCCGAAATGCAAAGTGACTTTCACGTCCACCACCGGGTACCCCGCCAGCACACCTGAAGTCACCGCCTCGTGAATACCCTTTTCCACTGCGGGAATGTACTCACGCGGCACCACGCCACCCTTGATGGCGTCGACAAACTCGACGCCCTTGCCAGGCGCATTCGGCTCAATCTTGAGCACGACGTGACCATACTGGCCCTTACCACCGGACTGGCGAACGAACTTGCCTTCGCTGTCTTCGACGGTCTTGCGAATGGTTTCGCGGTAAGCCACCTGCGGCTTGCCAACGTTGGCCTCAACACCAAATTCGCGCCGCATGCGATCAACAATGATTTCAAGATGCAGCTCACCCATACCAGCGATCAGTGTCTGGCCTGACTCTTCATCGGTCTTGACGCGGAAGGAAGGATCCTCCTGTGCCAGTCGCTGCAGGGCGATGCCCATCTTTTCCTGGTCGGCCTTGGTCTTGGGCTCCACCGCCTGTGTAATCACCGGTTCCGGAAATACCATGCGTTCGAGCATGATGATGGCACTGGGGTCACACAGCGTTTCACCCGTGGTGACATCCTTCAAACCGATACATGCAGCGATATCGCCAGCAACAATTTCGCTCACTTCTTCGCGCTTGTTAGCGTGCATCTGCACAATGCGGCCGATACGTTCTTTCTTGCCGCGAATCGGGTTGTACACGGTGTCGCCTTTGGTCAACACGCCAGAGTAGACACGGACAAAAGTCAACTGCCCGACAAACGGATCGGTCATCAGTTTGAAAGCAAGCGCTGAAAATTTCTCGCCATCGTCGGCCCGACGGGTAACAGGCACCTCGTCATCGTCCATACCCTTGACAGGCGGAATATCAACCGGTGACGGCATGAATTCAATCACAGCGTCGAGCATGCGCTGCACACCCTTGTTCTTGAACGCTGTGCCGCACAACATCGGCTGAATTTCGCTGGCAATCGTGCGAGTACGAATGCCGAACTTGATTTCAGCCTCCGTCAAGTCACCTTCTTCCAGGTACTTGTTCATCAGTTCTTCGTTGGCTTCAGCAGCCGATTCCACCATCTTTTCACGCCACTCTTTGGCCAACTCAAGCAATTCAGCGGGAATCTCACGGTACTCGAACTTCATGCCTTGGGATGCTTCGTCCCAGATAATGGCTTTCATCTTGATCAGGTCAACCACACCGATGAAGTTCTCTTCCGCGCCAATCGGTATCACGATCGGCACCGGAGTGGCCTTCAGGCGCAACTTCATTTGATCAACGACTTTGAAAAAATTGGCTC
Organism: uncultured beta proteobacterium; assembly: GCA_903914175.1. Lineage (GTDB taxonomy): Bacteria > Pseudomonadota > Gammaproteobacteria > Burkholderiales > Burkholderiaceae_C > Rhodoferax. The sequence continues at coordinate 2,020 of CAIWNX010000126.1, forward strand.
CCGTACGGTCCATCTTGTTCACAAAGGCCAAACGCGGCACCTTGTACTTGTTGGCTTGGCGCCAGACGGTTTCAGATTGGGGCTGAACGCCACCCACAGCGCAATAAACCATGCAGGCACCGTCAAGAACGCGCATTGAGCGCTCAACCTCAATGGTGAAGTCGACGTGACCGGGGGTGTCAATGATGTTGATCCGGTGCTCGGCAAAGTTGTTTTCCATGCCTTTCCAGAAGCAGGTGGTGGCGGCAGACGTAATCGTGATGCCACGCTCTTGCTCCTGCTCCATCCAGTCCATGGTGGCGGCACCGTCGTGCACTTCACCAATTTTGTGGTTCACGCCGGTGTAAAAAAGAATACGCTCGGTAGCGGTGGTTTTACCGGCATCAATATGAGCTGAAATACCAATGTTGCGGTAGCGCTCAATGGGGGTATGGCGAGCCATGATGAATCCTTGGTTGACTTGTGTCTTCAAACCGCCAGCCGCGCGATGCGGCGTAGCGTGCGACCTTCAAACCGAGTGCAGTCCTGAAAACGGCGCCAGAAGCACCGCGACAGACTGCAACAACCCATGAAAGTCGCGCAGTAGCCGCCTTTTAGAAGCGGAAGTGGGAAAAGGCCTTGTTCGCCTCAGCCATGCGGTGAACTTCGTCACGCTTCTTCATGGCGCCGCCTCGACCTTCGGTGGCTTCCATCAATTCGTTTGCCAAGCGCAGGGCCATCGACTTTTCACCGCGTTTACGGGCAGCTTCCTTGATCCAGCGCATCGACAGCGCCAAACGACGAACCGGACGCACTTCAACCGGGACTTGGTAGTTCGCGCCACCGACGCGGCGGGACTTGACTTCCACCATCGGTTTGACGTTGTTGATCGCCATGGTGAAGGCTTCAACCGGATCCTTGCCCGGGTTCTTCTTCTCGATCTGCTCCAGCGCGCCATAAATGATGCGTTCGGCGACCGCTTTCTTGCCACCCTCCATGATCACGTTCATGAATTTGGACAACTCGACATTGCCGAACTTAGGATCCGGCAGGATTTCACGTTTAGGGACTTCGCGACGACGTGGCATTTTTTCACCTCTTTGCTTCAGTTGGCATCTTTATCAGACACCGCGAAAACCATTCTGGTTTTCACTTACTCGACCCAAAATCGGGTCACTACGCTGAATCACCGCGCCACGCGGGAAACAGCACCTTTTATTGCAGAAACCGGCTTATTTGGCCTTTGGCTTCTTGGCACCGTACTTGGAACGTGACTGCTTGCGATCTTTCACGCCTTGCAAGTCAAGCGAACCGCGCACGATGTGGTAACGCACACCCGGCAGATCCTTGACACGACCACCGCGCACCAGCACCACAGAGTGCTCCTGCAGGTTGTGGCCTTCGCCGCCGATGTAGGAAATGACTTCAAACCCGTTGGTCAGACGCACTTTGGCGACTTTACGCAGAGCAGAATTCGGTTTTTTGGGCGTTGTGGTGTACACACGGGTGCACACACCGCGACGCTGCGGAGAATTTTGCATCGCGGGGCTTTTGGACTTGATCGTTTCG
>CAIWNX010000127.1 GCA_903914175.1 uncultured beta proteobacterium
ACTGCCGGCATCATTTACGGTATCAATGGCGTCAAGGACGGCTACCGCACCGGGCGCGGCCGCGTGGTGATGCGCGCCAAATGCCATTTTGAAGACATTGATCGCGGCCAACGCCAGGCCATCATCGTTGATGAGTTGCCCTACCAGTGCAACAAGAAGACCTTGCAGGAACGCATGGCCGAGTTGGTGCACGAGAAGAAGATCGACGGCATCAGCCACATCCAGGACGAATCCGACAAGTCCGGCATGCGCCTGGTCATTGAACTCAAGCGCGGTGAAGTGCCTGAGGTGGTGCTGAACAACCTGTACAAGCAGACGCAATTGCAGGACACCTTTGGCATGAACATGGTGGCGCTGATCAATGGCCAACCCAAACTGTGCAACCTCAAGGACCTGATCGAGGTCTTCCTCGAACACCGTCGTGAAGTGGTCACGCGGCGCACCATCTTCAATCTGCGCAAGGCGCGTGAACGCGGCCATGTGCTCGAAGGCCTCGCCGTTGCGCTGGCCAACATCGACGAATTCATCGCCATCATCCGCAATGCCCCGACGCCGCCAGTGGCCAAGGTCGAGTTGATGGCCCGGCCCTGGGACAGCAAGCTGGTGCGCGAGATGCTCACCCGCACGCGGCTCGACGGCGGTGTCGTCAACGCCGACGACTACCGGCCCGATGGCCTGGAAAAGCAATATGGCATGGGCGGCGACGGCCTGTACCGCCTGTCCGAGACGCAGGCGCAGGAAATCCTGCAAATGCGTCTGCAGCGCCTGACCGGTCTGGAACAGGACAAGATCGTTGCCGAGTACAAAGAGGTCATGTCCGAGATCGACGACTTCCTCGACATCCTGGCACGACCGGAACGTGTCTCGACCATCATCAGCGAAGAACTCACGGCCATCAAGACCGAATTCGGCCAGACCAAACTGGGCGCACGACGCAGCCTGGTCGAGCACAGTTCCTTCGACCTCTCGACCGAAGACCTGATCACGCCAACCGACATGGTGGTCACGCTTTCGCACAGCGGCTACATCAAGAGCCAGCCGCTGGGCGAATACCGCGCCCAAAAGCGTGGCGGTCGCGGCAAGCAGGCCACCGCCACCAAGGAAGACGACTGGGTCGATCAGCTCTTCATCGCCAACACGCACGACTACATCCTGTGCTTCAGCAACCGGGGCCGCCTTTACTGGCTCAAGGTCTGGGAAGTGCCGCAAGGCGCGCGTGGCTCGCGCGGCCGTCCGATCGTCAACATGTTCCCGTTGACCGAGGGCGAAAAGATCACAGTCGTGCTGCCACTCACCGGCGAAAAGCGCAGCTTCCCGGCCGACCAGTACGTCTTCATGGCAACCCGCATGGGCACGGTCAAGAAGACCACGCTGGATGAATTCAGCAACCCGCGCAAGGCCGGCATCATCGCCGTCGATCTGGACGAAGGCGACTTCCTGATCGGCGCCTCACTCACCGATGGCCAGCACGACGTCATGCTGTTCAGCGACGGCGGCAAGGCGGTTCGCTTTGATGAAAACGATGTGCGCCCGATGGGTCGCCAGGCACGCGGCGTGCGCGGTATGACGCTCGAAGAAGGTCAGAGCGTGATCGCCATGCTGGTGGCCGAGGACGAGCAGCAAAGCGTGCTGACCGCGACCGAAAACGGCTACGGCAAGCGCACCGGCATCACTGAGTACACGCGCCACGGACGCGGCACCAAGGGCATGATCGCCATCACGCAATCCGAGCGCAACGGCAAGGTCGTCGCCGCCACACTGGTGCATGCCGATGACGAGATCATGCTCATCACGGATCGCGGTGTGCTGGTGCGCACACGCGTCAGCGAGATCCGCGAGCTCGGGCGCGCCACGCAAGGCGTGACCCTGATCGGTCTGGACGAAGGCTCCAAGCTCAGTGGTTTGCAGCGCATCGTCGAAAACGACGCCAATCCAATCGTCGATGAAACCTCTGGGGATGGCGAAGCTGACGATGAGGGCAAGTGAGTCCTTGATGCGTCGCCCCTTTAATTTCTCGGCCGGACCGGCCGTCATGCCGCAGGAAGTCCTGAGCCAGGCGGCCAGCGAGATGCTGGACTGGCATGGCAGCGGCATGAGCGTGATGGAGATGAGCCATCGCGGCAAGGAGTTCATCTCGATCTACGAGCAGGCACAAGCCGATCTGCGCGAACTGCTGGCGGTGCCAAGCCAATTCAAGATTCTGTTCATGCAAGGCGGTGGCCTGGCCGAAAACGCCATCGTGCCGCTCAATCTCTCCAAGGGCGGGACCGTGGACTTTGTGGTCAGCGGAAGCTGGAGCCAGAAGTCCTACATCGAAGCCCGCAAGTACGGCACACCGCAGCTTGCAGCCAGCAGTGAGGCGGACGGCTTCACCAGCCTGAGCGACCCCACTACCTGGCAACTGAGCAAGAATGCCAGCTACCTGCACATCTGCAGCAATGAGACGATTCATGGCGTTGAATACCACGAACTACCGGACCTGAAAGCGCTTGGCTCTCAGGCACCGCTGGTCGTGGATTTTTCCTCGCATGTGGCGTCACGCCCGGTTGACTGGTCGCGCGTCGGCCTGGCTTTTGGCGGCGCGCAGAAGAACCTGGGGCCCGCCGGCCTGACGCTGGTGGTGATCCGGGAAGACCTGCTCGGACAGGCACTGCCCATTTGCCCGAGCGCCTTTAATTACAAGACGGTGGCCGATAACCAGTCGATGTTCAACACGCCACCGACCTATTCCATTTATGTCGCGGGACTGGTGTTCCAGTGGCTCAAGCGCCAGGGCGGCATCGCGGCCATTGAGGCACGCAACAAGGCCAAGGCGGCCCTGCTCTACGACGCTATCGACAACTCACGGCTCTACCTTAACAAGGTGGCTGCGAACTGCCGCTCGCGCATGAACGTGCCTTTCTTCCTGCGCGACGAAAGCCGCAACGATGCATTTCTGGCCGGCGCGCGCGAACACGGTCTGCTACAGCTCAAGGGCCACAAATCAGTGGGTGGCATGCGCGCCAGCATTTACAACGCGTTACCCATCGAAGGCGTGCAGGCGTTGGTGGACTACATGCGTGAATTCGAACAAACCCGGGCCTGAACGATGACAACACCCTCGACCCCTTTGCCAAGTTTGTCCGAACTGCGCGTCCAGATTGACGCCATTGACGAGCAACTGCTGCTAATGCTCAATCAACGCGCTCTGGTTGCAGAAAAAGTGGGCGAGGTCAAGAAGCACGAAGGCACGGCCTTCTTCCGGCCCGACCGCGTGGCCCAGGTCATCGAGAAAATCCAGTTGACCAATCCCGGGCCTTTGAAGGGCCCGCACGTGGCGGCAATCTGGCGCGAGATCATGTCGGCCTGCCTGGCCCTGGAATCGCCGCAGCGCGTCGCCGTGCTCGGGCCCTCGGGCACTTTTTGCGAACAGGCTGCGATCGAATTTTTCGGCGGTGCGGCCGACCTGATTTACTGCGCCAACTTCGACGAAGTCTTTCACGCCACGGCCGCCGGTAGTGCCCAATACGGTGTAGTCGGTGTAGAGAATTCGACCGAAGGCATGGTGGCCAGAACGCTGGATCTGTTCCTGCATTCGCCCACGCACGTGATCGGTGAAGTCACACTGCTGGTGCGGCACAACCTGCTGCGGCTGGAAAACTCGCTCGACGGCATCGAGGTGGTGCTGGCGCATCCGCTGGCGCTGGCCCAGTGCCAGGCCTGGCTGTCCAAGCATTTGCCGCACGCCGAGCGGCGCCCGGTATCAAGCAACGCCGAAGGCGCGCGCCTGGCTACGACCAACCCGGCCTGGGTCGGCTTGGCCAGCGAGCGCGCTGCCACCCAGTTCGGCCTGCACATCGCGGCCCACGCGATTCAGGACGACGCCTACAACCGCACCCGTTTTGCCATCATCTGCCTGCCGCAAACCGTGGACACACCACCGCCCTCGGGCAAGGACTGCACCAGCCTGGTGGTGTCGGTTCCGAACCGCCCTGGCGCCGTGCACGACATCCTGATACCGTTGAAGAACCATGGCGTGTCGATGACCCGTTTCGAGTCGCGTCCGGCGCGCACTGGTCAGTGGGAATACTATTTCTACATCGACATTCAGGGGCACCCGGCGCAACCGCACGTGGCGCTGGCGCTCAAGGAATTGCAAGCGCTGTGCGCGTTTTACAAGGTGCTGGGCACTTATCCGGTGGCGGAATAGCATGGTGATGTTTGAGAAACTGGGCATCATTGGCTGCGGCTTGATGGGCGGCTCGTTCGCGCTGGCGCTCAAGCGCGCCGGCTTGGTGAAGAAGGTCATTGGTTACAGCAAATCACCTGCCAGCGTCGAACACGCCTGCCTGATGGGCGTCATCGATGAGCAGGCCGAGACAGCCATACAGGCGGTGGAAGGCTCCGACATCGTCTTGCTTGCGGTGCCGGTGGCAGCGACCGAAACCACACTCAAGATGATTCAGCATCTGGTAACACCTGAAATGCTGATCATGGATGTGGGCTCCACCAAACGTGATGTGGTTGATGCCGCCCGGCGCGCGCTGCGCGAGAAGGTCGGCTCCTTCGTCCCGGCCCATCCGATCGCCGGCAAGGAAGTCTCCGGCATCGAGCACGCCGACGCCGATCTGTACCACGGCAAGCAGGTCATCCTGACGCCGATTGATCGCACGCAGGCGCGCCAGGCGCAGCAAGCCCTTGAGGTCTGGACCGCGCTCGGTTGCCGCGTCGTCACGATGTCGCCGGAATCGCATGACGCCGCCTTTGCCGCCGTGAGTCACCTGCCGCACCTGATTTCGTTTGCGCTCATGAACGCGATCGCGGGCCAGCCGCAGGGCAATGAATACCTGGCGCTGGCAGGGCCGGGCTTTCGCGATTTTTCCCGGATTGCAGCCAGCGACGCCAAGATGTGGCGCGATGTCATGCTGTCCAATCACGAAGAGTTGCTGACGCAAGTGAAGATTTTCCAGAACAGCCTGCAGGCACTGGAGCGCCTGATCGCCAGCGGCAACGGCGAAGCGCTGGAAGGTTTGATCGATCAGGCCAGCCGTGCCCGCGCTCAGTGGCGCATGGCGCACAGTCAAAAATAATGTTCTCCAGCGCTTTTCTGGATCTTGCGCCCCTGACGGCGGCCAGCGGCACCATCGTCCTGCCGGGCTCCAAGAGCATTTCCAACCGTCTGCTGCTGCTGGCCGCGCTCAGTCAGGGCACCACCACCCTGCATGAGTTGCTGGACTCCGACGATACGCGCGTCATGCTCGAAGCTTTGCGCGCGCTGGGCTGCGGCGTGCAGCAAAACGGCAGCACCGTTGCAATCGACGGCCTGGGCGGTCAGCCACGCCAGCGCCAGGCCAGCCTCTTCATGGGCAACGCCGGAACTGCCATTCGCCCGTTGACTGCAGCGCTGGCCGTGATGGGCGGCGACTATGAACTCAGCGGTGTGCCGCGCATGCACGAGCGCCCGATTGGCGATCTGGTTGACGCCCTGCGTCAGCTCGGCTGCCGGATCGACTACCGGGGCCAGGACGGTTATCCACCGCTGCACATCGGCACACCCCAATTGCAACTGGCCGCGCCGATCCGGGTCCGGGGTGACGTCTCCAGCCAGTTCCTGACCGCACTCCTCATGGCGCTGCCGCTGGTGGCGGCGCAGGACATCGTGATCGAAGTCATCGGCACGCTCATCTCGCGGCCCTACATCGAAATCACGCTGAACCTGCTCACGCGCTTCGGCATTGCGGTGCGGCGCGAGGGCTGGCAGCGCTTTACCATTCCCGCCGGTAGCCGCTTCCAGTCACCGGGCAGCGTGCACGTCGAGGCCGACGCCTCATCGGCCAGCTACTTCATCGCATTGGGCGCCATCGCTGAAAGCGCCCCGGGCCAAACCGGCATCCGCATCGAAGGTGTCGGTGCCGATTCAATCCAGGGCGACATCCGCTTTGTCGAGGCGGCGCAAATGATGGGCGCCAAGGTCCACAGCGGCGCCAACTGGCTCGAGGTGTCACGCGGCAGCTGGCCGCTCAAGGCCATCGATCTCGATTGCAATCACATCCCCGATGCCGCCATGACGCTGGCCGTGATGGCCTTGTACGCGCAAGGCACAACAACGCTGCGCAATATCGCCAGCTGGCGCGTCAAGGAAACCGATCGCCTCGCCGCGATGGCCTGTGAGTTGCGCAAACTCGGCGCCAACGTGGAAGAAGGCAGCGATTTCATACGCATCACAGCGCCTGCCAACGTCGCCGACTGGAAGGCCGCGCGCATCCACACCTACGACGACCACCGCATGGCGATGTGTTTTTCGCTCGCCGCCTTCAATCCGGCGCGGCGCGCCGTGCGCATCGAAGACCCCAAGTGTGTCGCCAAGACCTTTCCTGACTACTTTGAGGCGCTGTTCTCGCTGGCCCGCACGGCCAGTGATTTGATTCCGGTGATTTGCGTCGATGGGCCAACGGCTTCCGGCAAGGGCACACTGGCCGCGGAACTGGCCAGGACGCTGGGCTACCACCTGCTCGACTCGGGCTCGCTCTACCGCATCACGGCACTTGCCGCCACGCTGGCCGGTCTGGCGCTGGATGACGCGCATGAGCAAGCGATCACGCAACTGATAGCCACGCTGGCCATCACGTTCAGCCAGGACCGCGTGCAACTCGGTGGCGTCGACGTCACAGACGCGATCCGCACCGAGGAAGCCGGCATGAACGCCTCCAAAGTCTCGGCTCTGCCACAGGTGCGGCTGGCCCTGGTCGCACTGCAACATGGCTTTCGCGAACTGCCCGGGCTGGTGGCCGACGGACGCGACATGGGAACCGTCATCTTCCCGAACGCTGCACTCAAGGTGTTTTTGACCGCCAGCGCCGAAAAGCGTGCCGAGCGTCGTCATAAACAATTGATTTCAAAAGGGATTTCGGCTACACTCCACGCTCTTCGCGCCGACTTGGAAGCACGCGATGCGCGGGATTCGTCCCGCAGCGTCGCACCTCTGAAGCCAGCGCAGGACGCCCTGCTGCTCGACAACTCGGATTTATCGATTGAAGAATCGCTCAATCTGGTGTTGCGCTGGTGGCAGGACAAAAACGCTTTCGGCTCCTGCTGAAAGAACCCCGGCCCACATCAGCCTTCTCGCGCAGCTAGCGCACTGCTGGTGTGGTTCAAAAAACTAACCCGCGGATTTTCCGCAAACAAAATGTCTGAATCTTTTGCCGCCCTATTTGAAGAGTCCCTGAAACGCACCGAAATGCGCCCGGGCGAAGTCATTACTGCTGAAGTGATCCGTATCGAACACAGCTTTGTGGTCGTCAACGCCGGCCTCAAATCTGAAGCCTACGTGCCGCTGGAAGAGTTCAAGAGTGACAAGGGCGAAATTGAAGTCCAGGTTGGCGACTTCGTGTCGGTGGCCATTGGTTCCATCGAAAACGGCTACGGCGACACCATCCTGTCGCGCGACACGGCCAAGCGTCTGGCATCGTGGATGAGCCTGGAAAAAGCGCTGGAAACCGGCGAATTTGTCACCGGCACCACCAGCGGCAAGGTCAAGGGCGGCCTGACCGTTCTGGTCAACGGCATCCGCGCCTTCTTGCCCGGTTCGCTGGTTGACACGCGTCCGACCAAGGACCTGTCTCCGTACGAAAACAAGACCCTGGAATTCAAGGTCATCAAGCTCGACCGCAAGCGCAACAACGTGGTGTTGTCACGCCGCGCTGTGGTCGAAGCCAGCATGGGCGAAGAGCGCGCCAAGCTGATGCAGACCCTGAAAGAAGGCTCCGTGGTGCAAGGCGTTGTCAAGAACATCACCGAATACGGTGCTTTCGTTGACCTCGGCGGCATCGATGGCCTGCTGCACATCACCGACATGGCATGGCGCCGCGTGCGTCACCCAAGCGAAGTGGTGACAGCGGGTCAGGAAATTACAGCCAAGATCCTGAAGTTCGACACCGAAAAGAACCGCGTCTCGCTCGGCCTCAAGCAAATGGGCGACGATCCCTGGATGGGTGTCAACCGCCGCTACCCGCAAGGCACGCGCATGTTCGGCAAGATCACCAACATCGCCGACTACGGCGCATTTGTGGAACTCGAACCCGGCATCGAAGGCCTGGTGCACGTCAGCG
>CAIWNX010000128.1 GCA_903914175.1 uncultured beta proteobacterium
GCCCAGTCGCGCACGCGCCGTGCTGTTGAGAAAAACGGTCTCCGGTGCAAACAGCGCCAGCCGCTCGCTGCCGGCCGCTGGCTGCGGCATCAGTGCCGGTGCCACGCCCGCCACCAGCAGGGCATCGACACCGACCAGGCGCAGCAGCACGCGCTCGCCCTGCGCGCTCAGGGCGTAGGTGCCGGTCTCCAGCACCGGCGAGGCCAGCGCCACCCGGGGGTCGCTGGCCAGCCGTGCGTAGAGTGCCTCGTCAAACGTGCCTTGCACGGCGCGCAGTTCCAGATCGGGCTGGCCGCCAACCGAGCGCACGGCTTTCGAGAATTCATCGAGTGCTGACGCGTTGATCAGGTGCACCGAAAACGCCAGCGCCACGCCCAGCATCACCGCCAGCGCCGCCGCCGCGTTGCGCCACGGGTGGTGGCGCAACTCTTGCCAGGAAAAAGTTTTGAGCAGGTCGATCATGTGTGTGCTGCGCAGTGTAGGCGCAGCTACGCAAATGGTGGCCCGCAATGACACTGAACTGGGGTCTGGGCGCATCGCACAGTAAGATGTGCGCAACCGTGATACAGGGCTCCTCCTTGCCAATTCCTCTCACCTCCCGCGTCTCCCGCGCCGCACTGCTCAGCACCGCTGCGCTGCACCTGGCCTTGCTCTGGCTGGCGCTGCAGTCGGAACCGATGGTGCAGTCGATGCGCGCGGTAGTGCACTACCTGGCGCCGATCACCTTGCCAGTGGAAAAGGCACCGACACCGATCAGCCCGCCGCGCCCGGCACCGATTCCCAAAGCACTCACGCCCGTGTTGCCGCCCGCGCCGGTGAAGCCGCAGGCGATTGAACTGCCGCCCGAGAAGCTGTTGGAGATCAAACCGCCGCCGATTGAGCGCAAGGTGGAGCCGGTTGCGCCGCCCGTACTGCGTGAGCCCGTGCGATTGGAGCCGCCGCCACCGATTCCCGCGCCGGTGTTGCCCAAGCCGGAGCCGGTCGCGCCGCCACCGGTTGTGCCCGAGCCTGTGCCCGCGCCGACACCAATCCCGGCGCCAATCCCGACGCCGGTGCCGGTGCCGCAGGCGACGCCGGTTCCGACGCCCACGCCGGTGCCAGAACCCGTGCCAGTTCCCGCCGTCGTGCCGGCACCCACACCCACACCCACGCCGACGCCGACGCCGACGCCGACACCGGCACCGGCACCGGCACCGGCAACGACAGCCGCGCCCGCACCCGCTCCCACGCCAGCACCCGCGAGGGCAGCGGCCATCACGCCGGTTGAAGCGTCAGCGGCCGGTGCCCCATCCGCACCCGCACGCCCCGCAGCCGCCACGCCAGCGCCAGCCGCCGCTGCGCCGCTCAACCTCTATCCCTACAACATGAAGGCGGCGCCGCGTCAGCGCAGCCTCGCGGAGATGGCCAACGAGCAGCTCAATGGCGGCCGTTCACGCGACAAGTTGGCCGACGATGTGTCGGCGGCGGAATTGCCCGACTGCCTGGCGTCCAATGCGTCAGGCAGTCTGCTATCGGTCTTCACCATCCCGCTGGCCGCAGCCCGCGGCAAGTGCAAATAGCCATGTGTATCAATAAAGAACCACCAAAACCTTGAACCGAATTTTTCAGGAAAGAACCATGCACACATCCTTTCAACTCACGCGCCGCACTTCAAGCTGGCTGCCCCTGGTCCTGCTGCTCGGACTGTTGACCACGGGCCTGGCGCAGGCGCAGACCGGCGCTCCCGCCATCGTTGCGCCCGTCACCGAGGCCGTGCTCAACCCCTACGGCTTGCGTTCGGTCTGGGGCCAGGGTGATTGGGTGGCACGCGCCACGCTCGTGATCCTGGCGCTGATGTCGCTTCTGAGCTGGTACTTCATCGTTGCCAAATGGCAGGCGCAACGTCAGTTGCAAACGCAGCTGCACGCCGCGCAACAGGTCTTTGCCAGCGCCGAGGCGCTGCATCGGCGCGGCGCGGCGCTGGCAGCAAACAGTCCGTTTCGCGCGATGCTGGAATCGGCGCTGGCCGCAGCGCGCCGCCATGGTGGTTTGGGTCGGCAGGTGGAGATCGGCAACTGGCTGAGCCAGGACATCGTGCAGTCGGTGGCGAGCGTGCAGATGCGCAGCCAGGAAGGCCTGTCGGTGCTGGCCACGGTGGGTGCCACTGCGCCCTTCGTCGGACTCTTCGGCACCGTCTGGGGCATTTACAACGCGCTGGTGACGATTGGAATTTCTGGCCAGGCCTCGATCGACAAGGTGGCGGGTCCGGTTGGTGAGGCGCTGATCATGACGGCGCTCGGTCTGGCAGTGGCGGTGCCGGCGGTGCTGGGCTACAACTGGCTGGTGCGGCGCAACCGCGTCGCGCTGCACGACGTCAAGGCCTTCGGGTCGGAGCTGCACACACAGCTGCTCGAAGAGATGGAACGCATGCAGTCGCGCACCGCCGCCACGAAGAGCGTCTGAAGCATGGCCATCCGCTTCTCCGACCTGCCGGACGAGGACACTGATCTGGCCGAGATCAACACCACGCCGCTGGTCGATGTGATGCTGGTGCTCTTGATCATTTTCCTGATCACGATTCCGGTCATCAACACTTCGGTTGCGGTGCGCCTGCCACGCCAGGCCAATCAGTTGCAGCAAAGTCTGCCCGAGACGGTTGTGATTTCGGTCGATGCCGCCGGCGCCACCTATTGGTTCGACGCGCGCCTGAGCGAGTCGCAAAGTCTGCGCGAAAAATTGAAGGCGGTCGCGGCGCGCAGCCCGCAGAGCGAGGTTCAGATTCGGGCCGACGCCCGAGCCGACTATGAGGCCGTGGCGCGGGTACTCGCCGCCGCGCAACAGGCCGGCATTGCGCGCATTGGCTTTGTTACCGAGGCTCCAGAAAATGGCCATTGACTTTGACGCAGCGCTCGATGCGCCCGAGCCCGAACTCAGCGCCGGCATGAACATCACGCCCTTGATCGACGTGCTGCTGGTGCTGCTGGTGATGATCATCATCACGATCCCGATCCGTCTGCATTCGGTCAAAATGGAGTTGCCCGGCGCCGTGCCGCCGCAGATCAGCAGCGAACCGCTGATCGTGCAGATCGAGGTTACGCAGACCAATCAGTTACTCTGGAACGCCGAGCCCTTGATGGACCGCGCTGCCCTGACCGGGCGCTTGCAGCTTGCGGCGCAGCAGAGCGAGCAACCCGAGATCCACATCCGCTCGCATCCCAACGCCAAGTACGACACGCTGGCCGCCGTGCTCAGCGCCGCGCAGCGCGCCGGGCTGCAGAAGATTGGCGTGGTTGGGCTGGAGGCCTACAAGCGCTGAACAGCGCTGTCTTGTCATTGCGCCTCCGGATTGTCATTGCCCTTGGAAATTGTCATTGCCATTGGAAATTGTCATTGCGGACCTGATCCGCAATCCATGCTTCGTGTGGCATGGTCATAAGGCATGGATGCCGGATCTAGTCCGGCATGACAACCGCGGGGCCAGGCATGACAACCGCGGGGCCCGGGATGACACCCGTGCTGCTCAGGTGCAGCACGCGGTCGGCGCGGCTGGCGGCGGCTTCGGAGTGCGTGACCAGCACCAGGGACGCGCCGTGTGATCGGCTCTGGTCGATCAGCGCGTCCATCACGCGCGCTGCCGTGCTGGGGTCGAGGTTGCCGGTGGGCTCGTCGGCCAGCAGCAGGCTCGGTTTGTGCACCAGTGCGCGCGCAATCGCCACGCGCTGCAACTGCCCGCCGCTGAGTTGCTGTGGCAGGCGTCCACCCAAACCGGCCAGACCCACGGCTTCGAGCATCGCCTGCACCCGTGCATCGTCGTGCTGGCCCAGCAGCAGCAGGGGCAGCGCCACGTTCTGCGCCACATCCAGGTGCGGCAGCACGTGAAAAGCCTGGAACACAAAGCCGGTCTTCTCGCGGCGCAGGCGTGCTTTCTGTTCGTCGTTCAGGCGGCTCAGGTCCTGCCCGTCGAGGATCACGCTGCCGCTGTCCCACGTATCGAGCCCGGCCATGCAGTTGAGCAGCGTCGACTTGCCAACGCCCGATTCGCCCACGATGGCAACAAACTCGCCCTCGCGCACGGTCAGCGAGACATGGCTGAAGACCGCGACTTCGCCGTAGTGCTTGGCCAGATCAGTGATGACCAGACTCATGCCGGGTCCGCCACAAAAGTCTGCACCCGTGCCAGTACCTGCGCCAGCGCATCGGGCGCGTCGCAGGCCACGATCTGGCGCTGGGGCATTGAGCGCAGCCAGGTCAGTTGGCGCTTGGCGAGTTGGCGCGTGGCGAAGATGCCTTTGTCGCGCAGTTCGTTCATGGGCCACAGGCCGTCCAGCGCTTCCCAGGTCTGGCGGTAACCAACACAGCGCATCGAGGGCAGGTCGGCGTGCAGGTCGCCGCGTGCGCGCAGTGCCTTGACCTCGTCGATCAGACCCGCTTCGAGCATGGCGTCAAAGCGCTGGGCAATGCGCTGGTGCAGCCAGGCGCGCTCGCTGGGCTCCAGTGAAATCAGCAGCGTTGCTGCGCTCGCACTGGCAGCAAAGCCGGCGCCCTGCGTGTGAAAGGATGACAGCGGTTGGCCGCTGGCGCGAAACACTTCGAGCGCGCGCTGGATGCGCTGCGAGTCGGCCGGGTGCAGGCGCTGCGCCGTCACCGGATCAACGCGCGCCAGTTCGGCGTGCAACGCAGCCCAGCCTTGCGTGCGTGCTTGCTCCTCGATGGCGGCGCGCAGAGCGGGGTCGGCTTTGGGCATGGCGTCGATGCCGACCATCAGCGCCTTGAAGTAGAGCATGGTGCCGCCCACCAATAGGGGCAATCGGCCACGCGCCTGGATCTCGGCGATCAGGCGCTGCGCATCGGTTACGAACTCGGCCGCGCTATAGGCCTGCAGCGGGTCGCGGATGTTGATCAGGTGGTGCGGCACGGCGGCCAGTTCGTCCGCGCTCGGCTTGGCGGTGCCGATGTCCATGCCGCGGTAAACCAGCGCCGAATCAACGCTGATGATTTCGACATCGTGCGCACGAGCGATGGCCAAGGCGGCTGCGGTTTTACCAGAAGCTGTCGGCCCTGCTAACGCGATGCAGTTGTCAGTGAGCACCGCCGTCCCCGTGCTTTTGCACCAGCGTCCAGGCCGTCAGGCTGATCAGCACGCTCCAGAACCAGATGCCGTAGACCATTGGGTAAACGCTGCCGTCCATGTGGCCGCCGAGCCAGTTGCCGACGACAAAGGCCAGCAGCATCATGATGAAACCGTTCAGGGCTGAGGCCGCACCAGCGGCCTGCGGAAACGGGCCGACAGCGCCACTCTGGCCGCAGGGCTGGTGGATGCCGTGGCCGATCATGAACAGGACTTGCGGCAACATGATGGCCCAGGGCGAGTGCAGGCCGGCCAGTGCCAGCAGACCCATGGTGCTGCCACCGGAGAGCGTCAGCGCGCCAGCGATCGCCACCGTGCGGCGCACGCCGAATTGACCGAGCAGGCGCCGGCAGGCAAAGGTGCCACCGATGTAGGCGATTGAATTGAAGAACATCACCATGCCGTACTCGGTCTTGCTCAGACCCAGCACGCGGATGAAGACAAAGGAACTGGCGGCCAGAAAGGTGAACAGTCCGGCGTAGGAGGCACCCGACAGCGCCGAGAAAGCCCAGAACGTGGGGTTGCGCAGAATCGTGAGCCAGGTCTGCAGCAGCGTGGCCGGTTGCAGCGCACGCGGGTTTTTCTGGCGCACGGTTTCCTCAAAGCGCAGCACGACCAGCGTCAGGCAAACCGCACCAAAAATCGTCAGTGCCAACAGCGCGATGCGCCAGCTGAACAGGTCTGACAGCAGGCCACCCAGGGGTGCACTCAGGCAGGCGGTAACGCCCAGCCCGCTCAAGGCCTTGGACATGACACGCGCACCCTGCACCGGCGCATACAAGTCGCGCACGATGGCGCGTGCGCACATCACGCCAGCGCCCATGGCGGCGCCTTGGATCGTGCGCCAGATGATCAGCTGAGCCATGCTCGGCGCCAGCGTGCTGGCGATGGAGGCCAGCACATAGGCCGTCATGCCAATCAGCAGAATCGGGCGCCGGCCGAAGCGGTCCGACAGCGGGCCCCAGATCAGTTGCGACAGGCCAAAAGCCAGCAGCAGGGCGGTGAGCGTCAGTTGCGCCTGCGCCATGCTGGCGCCAAAACCCTCGGTCAGGGCTGGCAGGGCTGGCAGGTAGAGGTCGGTGGTGATCGGCTGCAGGCCCAGCAGCAGCGAGAGAATCAGGACGATTAAAGCGGGTGGCATGGCGCCAAGGTTAGCAGATCATCCTGGCCCTTCGCATTCGTCATCCCGGCCCCTTGGTTGTCATCCTGGCCCCTTGGCTGTCATCCCGGACTTGATCCGGGATCCATGTCTTATTGCTGTGGCCCACGCAGCATGGATTGCGGGTCGGGGCCCGCAATGACAACTACAGGGCGCAATGACAATACGATGATGTCATGCCGGCAGTGCATTATTTGAACGTCCGGTCAGCCCCTGCGCAGTTTGATCAGGTCGGCCGACAGGGCGGTGCCGCAGATGATGATGGCCGCGCACAGCAGCATCCAGAGCGAGACCGTTTCGCCCAGGAAGAGCAGGCCGTAGACGACGGCGAACACCGGCAGCACAAAGGTGACGGTGAGTGCGCGCGCCGGGCCGATGGTCTCGATCAGCCAGAAGTACAGGATGTAGGCGACACCGGTGCACAGCACGCCCAGCGCCAGCAGTGCCAGCCAGGCGCCGGTACCCGGGTTTTGTTGTGGCCAGAGCCACAGCGTTGGCAGCGCCAGGCTCAGCGTGGCGCCGAGCTGGCTGCCGGTGGCGGTCACCAGCGCCGGCAGGCCGCCCAGGTAGCGCTTGGTGTAGCTCGCCGCCAGCGCATAGCACAGACAGGCCAGCAGGCAGGCCAACACAGCCCAGCCGCTCGACAGACCGGAGGCGTCGGGCTTGAAGCTGGCCTTGTCCCAGGCCAGCAGCGCGACGCCGGCAAAGCCGATCAGCAGACCCAGCACGCGCAGGCCGTGCGGACGGTCTTTCAACCAGACCCAGGCCACCAGCGCGCCGAACAGCGGCACGCCGGCGTTGAGGATGGCCGACAAGCCGGTGCTGATCGACAACAGGGCGAAAGTGAAGCAGACAAACGGGATCGCCGAGTTGAAGACGCCAACAAACAGCACCTTCTTCCAGTGCTGCGCCAGTTGCGGACCCAGGCCGCGTGCGAGCAGCAGTGGCAGCAGAAACAGCGCGGCAATCGTCACGCGCAGGCCGGCAGCGGGCAGGGCGCCAAATTCATGGGCGCCGATGCGCATGAACATGAAGGATGAGCCCCAGATCGCCGCCAGCGCAATGAACTGGCCGAGCCAGGACCGCGTCGGGCGCGCCGGCTTCAAGCCCGGCTTTCGAGTTCTAGCAGTTTGACCTTGCGTTCCAGTCCGCCGGCGTAGCCGGTCAGGGCGCCGTTGGCGCCGAGCACGCGGTGACAGGGTACGACGATGGTGAGCGGGTTGCGTCCGACAGCGCCGCCAACAGCCCGCACCGCAGTCGGTTTGCCGATGGCCGCGCTCAAAACACCGTAGCTGCTGTGGGCGCCGTAAGCAATGCCGAGCAGGGCGCTCCAGACCGATTGCTGGAAGGCTGTGCCGCTGCCCAGGTCCAGCGGCAGATCAAAATGCTGGCGCTTGCCCGCGAAATACTCCGACAACTGGGTCGCCGTCTGGCGCAGAACGGAATTGGCCTTGGCCTGCGCCCAGGCGCTGGTATCGGGCAGGTGGCGCTGGTCTTCGAACCAGACACCGGCCAGGCCGGCGCCGCTGGCGGCCAGGATCATGGGGCCGAGCGGGCTGAGGTAGTGGCTTTGAACCAGGGTGGGTGGGAATTTCATGGCGCAGATGATACGCGCCGATCGCTGTGCAGGTCGTCCGTGCGGGCATGTTTGTGCCGGCCTTGCGGCAGGGCTGCCGCCTACAATCTGACGCACAGTGCACGACCTTCAACTTCCAATGTGAGCCCTCCATGCATTTTCCAGCGTCCATCTTCAAGGCCTACGACATCCGCGGCATCGTGCCGAGCACCATCAACGAGGAAATGGCCGAGGCGCTCGGTCGTGCCTTTGGCACCGTGGCACTGCGCGAAGGCGAGAAAACCGTGGCGGTCGCGCGCGACGGGCGTCTGACCGGCGCGGCGCTGGTTGCGGCGCTGATGCGCGGCTTGGTGGCGTCGGGCATCGAGGTCATCGACATCGGCATGGTGACGACGCCGATGCTGTACTTTGCCGCCAGCACCCTGTGCCGCAGCGGCATCCAGGTCACCGGCAGCCACAACCCGAAAGACCACAACGGTTTCAAGATGGTGCTGGCCGGGCGCGCCATTTACGGCGAAGAAATCCAGGCCCTGCGCCGCATCATGGACGATGCATCGTGGGCACTGCAGGGCGGTGGTCGGCAACGGCAGGAGGATGTTATGCCAGCCTATGTTGCGCGCATCGTCGGCGACATCAAACTGGCGCGACCGATGAAAATCATCGTTGATTGCGGCAACGGCATCGCCGGTGCCTCGGCCCCGGCGATCCTGCGCGCCATTGGCTGCGAGGTGACCGAGATGTACAGCGAGGTTGATGGCAACTTCCCGAATCACCATCCGGACCCGAGCAAGCCCGAGAACCTGCGTGACCTGATCGCCGCACTGCAGGCTGGCGACGCCGACCTGGGTCTGGCCTTCGATGGCGACGGTGACCGCCTGGGCATCGTCACCAGCAGCGGCAACAACATCTACCCCGATCGCCAGCTCATGCTGTTCGCGCAGGATGTGCTCAGCCGCGTGCCGGGTGGCACCATCCTCTACGACGTCAAGTGCACGCAGCGTCTCGCGCCGGCGATCACAGCGGCCGGTGGCGTGCCGCTGATTTACAAGACCGGGCACTCGCTGATCAAGGCCAAGATGAAGGAGATCGACTCTCCGCTCGGTGGCGAGATGAGCGGCCACATCTTCTTCAAGGAACGCTGGTTCGGTTTTGACGACGGCACTTACGCCGGTTGTCGTTTGCTTGAAATCCTGAGCCGCTCGACCGACCCGAGCGCCGTGCTCGACGCGCTGCCGACCAGTTTCTCGACGCCCGAGCTCAACGTGAAATGCGCTGAGGGTGAGGCGCATACGCTGGTGGCGCAGTTGCAGGCAGCGGCGCATTTCGCGGCACCTGCGGTGCTCAACCCGATTGATGGCCTGCGCGTCGACTGGCCCGATGGCTTTGGTTTGATCCGCGCTTCGAACACGACGCCGGTGCTGGTCATGCGTTTTGAAGGCCAGACCGAAGCGGCGCTGCATCGCATCGAAACCGAAATGCTGGCCTTGCTGCGCACCGTCAAACCCGGCGCCGTGATCGACGAGGCCGCGCATTGAACCCACGCACAGTGGGCGCCGCCGCGAAGGGCCGCCCCGAGCAAGGCTCGGCCCCCTCGGGGGGCAGCGCAGTACACAAAGTGACAAGCGTGGGGGCCAAGATATTGATCGTCAAGCTGTCATCGCTTGGCGATGTGGTGCATGCCATGCCGGCCATTCAGGATATTAGGCGTGCGCTGCCGCAGGCGCAGATTGACTGGGTCGTGGAGCGAGGCTTTGCGCCGCTGGTGCGACGCTGCGCCGGGGTGCGGCGCGTCATCGAATGCGAACTGCGACGCTGGCGTAAAGCACCTTTTTCTGCTGCCACGCGCCGTGACTGGCGCGCTTTCAAGATGGATTTGCAGCAGGAGTGCTACGACGCCGTGATTGATCTGCAAGGCCTGACCAAATCGGCGCTGGTTGCACGGCTGGCGCAGCTTGCGCCGCAGGGTCGGCGTTTCGGTCTGGCGGCGGCCAGTGAGGGTTCGAGTTTTGAGGCACCGGCGCGTTGGCTGGTTGATGTGGCGATTGCCTTGCCCAAGCACATTGACGCCGAGACGCGCTCGCGCCAGTTGTGCGCACAGGCCCTGGGTTACAACGTGCCGGCTGCCAAGTCCTACGGCTTGCACAGCAGCACGGCCACGGCGCCGCTGGTGGCGCTGGTGCACGGCAGTTCGCGCGCTGACAAGCTCTGGCCACTGGCTTCCTGGCAGACGCTGGGCCAGCGTTTGAACGCGCAGGGCTACAGCGTGGCGCTGCCGCACGGCAGCGATGAAGAGGAAGCGATGGCGCGGCGAATCGCCAGCGGTATCGCGCAGGCGCAGGTCTGGCCGCGCTACACGCTCGACGCCTTGACGGATGCGCTGGGTGGCTGCGCCGGCGTGATCGGTGTCGACAGCGGCCTGAGCCACATCGCCGTGGCGCTGGACCGGCCCCATGTGCAGATCTACAACTTCGACACCGCCTGGCGCACCGGGCCGCAGGACGCGCCGCGCCAGCGCTGCGTCTTTGCCCAGCCGACGCCCTCAATCGACGCGGTCTGGCAGGCCTGGCTGGATGTGTCCGGGAGTGCCGGCCTGTGACGCGCTGGCTCTACAGCCTGCTGATGTGGCTGGTCCAGCCCGCGCTGCGGCGCAAGCTGGCGCGCCGTGGCCTGCAGGAACCGGGTTATCTGGTAGCAGTGGAGGAGCGCTTTGGCTATTACAGCGCGAGTTTGGAGAAAAGCGATCCGGCGCCGGGCCGCCCCACGGTCGATGGAATCACTGTTTGGTTGCATGCGGTGTCGCTCGGTGAGACGCGCGCCGCCGCCGTGCTGGTGCAGGCCTTGCGCGAGCGTCTGCCGGGCATGCGGCTGCTGCTGACGCATGGCACGGCCACCGGTCGCGCCGAGGGTGAAAAACTGCTGCAAGCGGGCGACATCCAGACCTGGCAACCCTGGGACACGCCGGGTGCGACCGCGCGCTTTCTCGCGCACTTCAAACCGCGCCTGGGCATTCTGATGGAAACCGAGATCTGGCCCAATCTGAGTGCCGCCTGCGTGATGGCTGGCGTGCCACTGGTGCTGGCCAATGCGCGTCTGAGTGAGAAGTCGTGGCGCCAAGCCAATCGCCTGGCCTGGTTGGCGCGGCCGGCCTATGCCAGCCTGACAGCCGTCTGGGCGCAAACGCAGGACGATGCACGACGCTTGACGGCGCTGGGCGCGAATGTTCAAGGTGTTTTTGGCAATCTCAAGTTTGATGCTGCGCCCGATGCGGCGCAACTGGCCCTTGGCCGCGCCTGGCATGAAAGGCTGGCGCGCCCGGTCGTCATGTTCGCCAGTTCACGCGAGGGTGAGGAGGAGACGCTGCTGCGCCTGCTGGCGTCGCAGCCCTCGGCGCTGGCCGTGCAGTGGCTGATCGTGCCGCGCCATCCACAGCGTTTTGACGCGGTGGCGGCGCTGGTGCAGGCGCAGGGTTTTGCGCTCTCAAGACGCAGTGATTGGCCCGATGGTCCAGCGGAGAATGGCCCATGCATCTGGCTCGGCGACTCGCTCGGTGAAATGGCCTTGTACTACGGGCTGGCCGATGCCGCTCTGCTGGGCGGCAGCTTTGAGCCCCTTGGGGGGCAGAACCTGATCGAGGCGGCGGCCTGTGCCTGTCCGGTGCTGATGGGGCCGCACACCTTCAATTTCAGCGAAGCCGCCGAACTCGCGCTGGTCGTTGGCGCAGCGCTGCGCGTGGCCGATCTGGCGCAGGGTTTGCAGACGGCACTGGCACTGGTGCAGGATGCGGGTCGCTTAGGCCTGGCACGCGAAGCCGCTGATGCATTTGCCAGCGCGCACCGCGGTGCCACTGCGCGGCTGAGCGACGCGATTGCGCAGATGCTTGACAGCGGCGCTCGCTGAAAATTCTTGACGTGACACGGGAGCCCTGGATTGCGGGTCGGGGCCCGCAATGACAAATCGAAGTTGTCATCCCGTCCCAGGTTGTCATCCCCCCAATGCTGTCATCCCCCCAATGCTGTCATCCCGGACCTGATCCGGGATCCATGCCTTCTGTCAGTGCCACGCGAAACATGGATTGCGGGTCGGGGCCCGCAATGACAAATTTCGGCACTGTTCCGGATGGTGTGGCTTATTTCACCAGCAGCGCGTTGACGCCCTGCAGGTCGTCGGCCTTGAGCGTGCCGTTGGCCTGGCGCAGCTTGAGGCTGCCGAGCAGCACGTCGTAGCGCGCTTTGGCGAGTTTGGCCTTGGTGTCGAATAACTGGCTTTGCGAATTGAGCACGTCGATGTTGATGCGCACGCCAACCTGGTAGCCCAGCTTGTTGGCGTCCAGCGCGCTCTGGCTGGAGGCTTCGGCTGCTTCCAGTGCCTTGACCTGGCCCTGGCCCGAGAGCACGCCGAAGAAGGCGGTGCGCGTGCCCTGTGCCACGGCGCGGCGGGCGCCTTCCAGATCGTTGCGCGCTTTTTCTTCCAAGGAGAGGGTTTCGCGCAGGCGGTTCTGCGTGGCAAAGCCCGCAAACAGCGGCAGGTTGAAGCTCAGGCCAATGCTGCCGGCGTTGACGTGCGTGCCAATGCCGGCGGTGCTGCTGCCTTCCATGTTGTTGATGGCGCTGTAGTTGACATTGAGGTCGAGCGTCGGCTTGTGGCCGGCCTGCGCCTTCTTTGTTTCAAGTAGCGCCACATCGAGTGCAATCTGCGCCTGCTGGATGCCGGGGTGGGTGGTTTCGGATTGCTTGACCCAGGTGCTGACGTCGTCGGGGACCAGCGCCGGCAAAACCAGTGGCTGCGCCAGGGTCTGGGGCTTGGTGTTCTCGGCTCCGACCAATTGGTCAAGCGCGATCTTCTTGACGCGCAAGTCGTTATCGGCAGCGATCTCCTGGGCGATCACGAGGTCGTACTTGGCCTGCGCATCGCGCGTGTCGGTGATGGTCGCGGTGCCGACTTCGAAGTTGCGTTTGGCTGAGGCCAGTTGCTCGGCCACGGCGGTCTTCTGCGCCTGGATAAACGCCAGACTGTCCTGTGCCGCCAGCACGTCGAAGTAAGCCTGGCTCACGCGCACGATCAAATCCTGATCGGCACTCGCCAACTGCGCCTGCGCCAGATCCACTTGTTTGATGCCTTGCTGGTACGTTGCCCAGTTGGCCGGGCGGTACAGTGGCTGCGATGCGCTCACGGTGGCTGTTTCGGTGCCATACGAACGATTGGAGCCGACATCGGGTGTGATGTCCTGATTGGAGCGCGACATGCCGAGCGACAGATTGGCCACCGGCAGAATCGCTGCTTTGGCCTGATCGGCCTTGGCCAGCGTGGCATCAAACTGCGACTTGGCCGACTGGTAGGCGGCGTCGAAGCCGCGCGCCGACTCGTACAGTTTCACCAGACTTTGCGCCTGTACCGGAAGCGCCAGGGTGGTGCTGATGGCAGCGAAGAGCGGAAGCAGACGAAACATTTTCATGGCGGTCTCAGGGTCAGGTTGGCGTTGCCGGCAGTGGCCTGCGCAGATCAAAAATGAAAACGTGAGGGCGTCGGGAAGTTTTGCAGCGCGGGCGCTGTCGAGTCCCAGAGCGTGCGGGTCTTGAATTCAGCCTCGTTGACGCGGGTGATCAGCGTCGCGCACATCACGGGGTCTTCGCCCACGATGGCCAGCAGGCGGCCACCGACCTTGACCTGGGCCAGCAGGCTTTGCGGCACTTCGGCCACTGAACCACCGATAACGATGAGGTCAAACGGCGCTTCGGCCGCAGCCCCGACGGCACCGTCGAACTGACGAACCTCGGCGTTGTGGATGCCGGCTTTTTGCAGGTTGGCACGTGCCATCTTCACCAGATCGGCGTCGATTTCCAGTGCAATCACACGCTGCGCCTGGTGTGCCAGCAAGGCCGTCAGGTAACCCGAGCCAGCGCCGATTTCCAGCACCTTTTCGTGTTTGCGCACAGCCGCGTCCTGCAGCAGGCGGGCTTCCAGGCGTGGTGCCAGCATGGTTTGACCATGGCCCAGGGGGATTTCCATGTCGACAAAGGCCAGTGCCTTGTGCGCCAGCGGCACAAAATCTTCACGCTTGACCACAGACAGCAGGCGCAGCACCTCGTCGTTCAGGACGTTCCAGGGACGGATCTGCTGCTCGATCATGTTGAAGCGGGCTTGCTCGATATTCATGCGGTACTCCAAGGGGTATGTTGACAATTTCGGCAAATTTTACCCGGCCGCGCCCGAGCGGGCGCCCCAGCGGCGGCGCAGCCATTGCGCCAGATCATCCATGTAGCAGTACACCACCGGCACCACCACCAAGGTCAGCAGCGAGGAGGTGATGACGCCGCCGATGACGGCCTGCCCCATAGGCGCGCGTTGCTCGGCACCTTCGGAGACGGCAAAAGCCAGCGGCAGCATGCCGAAAATCATGGCCAGCGTGGTCATCAGAATCGGGCGCAACCGCACCTTGGCCGCCATCAGCAGCGCTGCGCTGCGCTCCATGCCGTCTTCGCGGGCACGGATCGCAAAGTCCACCAGCAGGATGGCATTCTTGGTCACCAGACCCATCAGCATCACGATGCCGATGATGGAGAACATTGACAAAGTCGAGCCGAAACTAAGGAGCGCCAGCACGACGCCGATCAGCGTCAGCGGCAGCGCGGTCATCAGCGCCAGCGGTTGGAAAAAGCTCTTGAACTGGCTGGCCAGAATCATGTAGATGAAGACGATCGCCAGCATCAAGGCCGAGATCGCGTAGTCAAACGACTCCGCCATGTTCTTGGTCGAGCCGCCAAACTGGTAGCGGTAGCCGGGCGGGAAACTGATGCCGTCCAGCGCCGCCTTGATGTCGGCGGAAACCTCGCCCACCGAGCGCTGGTAGACGTTGCTGTTGATGGCGACCTCGCGCGTCATATCGCGCCGATTGATCTGGTTTGGCCCCGTCGATTCCGTCACGCTGGCAATCTGGTTCAGGCGCACGATGCGGGCTGTTCCGTCGGCGTTCGCGCCGAGCGTGAACGGCAGGCGCTGCAGGTCCTGTGGGCTGTTGCGAGCATCCGGTGCCAGGCGCACATTGACGTCGTAGGTCTGGTCATCGGGTGCACGCCAGTTGCCCACCGTCTGTCCAGCGATCAGGGTGCGCAGCGCGCTGGCGACCTGCCCAACGCCCAGGCCCAGATCGGAGGCGGCGTCGCGCTGAACTTTGACATCGAGCGTGGGCTTGTTGGCCTTGACACTGGAGTCCAGATCCACCACGCCCGGGATCGGGCGCACCTTGTCCATCACCAGCTTGGCGATGCGCTCCAGCTCAACCAGGTCCTGGCCTTGCAGCGAGAACTCGATCTGCTTTTGCCCACCCACCGGGTCCATCAGACCGACGTGGGTGACCGTGATGCCAGGCACCTGTTTGAGGCGTTCGCGCAGCACGGACGAGATCTCGTCGACGTTGCGCACGCGCAGATGGCGATCGGTGAGACGGATATAAAAGCCGGCGTAGCTTTTGCCGGCGCTGCTGGTGTTGATGGTGGCCAGCGAGTAAGCAACTTCCGGGTAGCTGTGCACGATGGCATCGACCTGTTTGACCTTGGCTTCGGTCACTTCGATCGATGAGCCCATCGGCGTATAGAAATTGAGCCAGGTCTCGGAGAAATCGGCCGACGGCACGAAATCGGTACCGAGCAGCGGCACCATGAAGATGCTGGTGACGAAGATGACCAGCGCCAGCGCCAGCGTCTTGAGCTTGTGCACCAGCGACCAGCGCAGGATCGCCTGGTAGAGCTCGATCAGCAGTTCGGTGGCGTGGTCAAACCAGCCGGTGACGCGGCCGATGGTTTTGTCGTAGAGATTGACGGGCAGGCGCGGCGTGCCATCGGCGTTAAGGCCGTGGTTGGCGTGCGCTTCAATGCTCGGGTCGTGCCAGACGCTGGAGAGCATGGGGTCGAGCGTGAAGCTGACAAACATAGAGATCAGCACGGCCGAAACAATGGTGATGCCGAACTCGTGGAAGAACTTGCCGATGATGCCGCCCATGAAACCAATCGGCATGAACACGGCCACGATCGAGAGCGTGGTGGCCAGCACCGCCAGACCGATTTCCTGCGTGCCGTCGAGCGCCGCAGTGTAGGACGTCTTGCCCATCTGCACATGGCGCACGATGTTCTCGCGTACCACGATGGCGTCATCAATCAGCAGACCAACACACAGGCTCAGCGCCATCAAGGTCACCATGTTGATGGTGAAGCCAAACAGGTTCATGAACAAAAACGTGCCGATCAGGGCGATCGGCAACGTCAAGCCGGTGATGACGGTGGAGCGCCAGGAATTGAGAAACAGGAACACGATCAGGATGGTGAGCAGCGCGCCTTCAAACAAGGTCTCGCGCACGTTCTCCACCGCCACGCGGATCTGGCGCGAGCCGTCGTAAATCGGCTCCAGGCGCACGCCCGGCGGCAGCTCGGCTTTCATGGCGGCGACGGTTTTCATCAGGCCATCAATCACGCCGATGGTGTTTTCATCCTGCGCTTTTTGCACGCTCAGCAGCAGCGTGCGCTGGCCGTTGTAGAGCGCCAGGCTTTCGGTCTCCTGCGCGCCATCGACGACTTTGGCCACTTGGCCGAGCCGTACCGCAGCGCCGCTCTTGCGCGCGACGATGATCTTGGCAAAGTCTTCCGGGCGCTTCATGCGCGCTTCGATTTTCACCACGCGTTCCTGTTCGAGTGAGCGGATGGCGCCCATCGGCAGGTCCTGGTTTTCGTAGTTGACAGCAGCCACCACCTGTTCCGGCGTCACACCGAAGGCTTCCAGCGCTTCGGGCTTGAGGTAGATGTTGATCTCGCGCTTGGTGCCGCCGACGATCGTGACCGAGCCGACACCGCGCACATTCTCCAGCCGCTTGCGCAGTGTCTGGTCGGACCAGTTCGTCAACTCCACATCACTGAGTTGCTTTTGCTGCGTACCCGTAGCGGTAGGCGTCGGCGCGTTGTGCGCCGCGCCGGACCGCTCCAAGCAAGCGCGCGCCCCCTCGGGGGGCAGCGCAGCACATGCGGGATCGGCTGGGGCCGATCCCGGGGAAGTGGCAAGCGTGGGGGCGACACTCGGAAGCACGGCCAATGACCAGATCGCCTTGCTCGCCGGGTCAAAGCGCAGCACGCGCGGCTCTTTCACTTCGGTGCGCAGGGTGGGGCGCACGATGGCCACTTTCTCGCGTACGTCGTCGGCCGCCTTGCGCCCGTTGATGTGCAACTGGAATTCGATGATGACGACCGACATGCCCTCGTAACTGCGCGAGGTCAGGGCGTTAATGCCGGCGATGGAATTGACGCCTTCTTCGAGCTTCTTGGTGATTTCGCTCTCGACAATTTCAGGCGAGGCGCCGGGGTATTCGGTGGTAATGACCACGACCGGGAAATCGACGTTGGGGAACTGGTCGACCTGCAGGCGCTGGTAGGAGAACATCCCCAGCACCACGATGGCCAGCATGACCATGGTGGCAAAAACCGGGTTCTTGAGACTGACGCGGGTGAACCACATGCTTATTTACCGCTTGCCGCAGCGGCTGGTGCGGTGCTGAACTTGACCGTTGTGCCATCGCGCAGCGGGCCGATGCTGCCGGCCACAACGCGGGTGTTTTCGCTCAGCCCCTTGATGGCGACCAGGGTTTGTCCGTCAAGTTCACCGCCCGCGCCGAGCTCGATGGTTTGATGCCGTATGCGATCCTGATCGACCACTTGCACATAGGGTTGCGGTTTGTCGGTGCGCACCGCACTCAAGGGCACGGCCAGGGACTGCAGGCGTCCGGTGTTGAGGGCGCCCTGTACAAACATGCCCGGATGCAAGCCGGGCACGCCATCGATCGCCAGGTAGGCTGTCAGCGCACGGCTGCCGGCAACGGCACTCGGGTTGATGCGCACCACGCGCGCTGTCACCGGCTTGGCCAAGCCTTCGATTTGCAGCGCCGCGCTTTGGCCCAGGCGCAAGCCCAGGGCCTCGAAAGTGCTCAGGCCCGCTTCGAGTTCGAGCCGGCTCAGGTCAACGATTTCAATAATTCGCGCGTCCGGCACCACACGCTCACCCGGCTGCGCCAGACGCTGCGAAACCAGACCGCTCAGGGGCGCGCGCAACACGGTGTCGCTCAGCGATTGGTTGGCGACTTCAACACCGGCCTGCGCCGCCCGAAAGCTTGCTTCGGCAGCGGCCAGCGTGGAGATTGAGGTGTCCAGCGCAGTCTTGGAGATGAAGCCCTGGTCTACCAAGGAGCGGTTGTTGTCAAAGTTGCGCCGCGCAATATCGACCTGGGCTTTGGCCGATTCCGCCATCTGCTGCGCCTGGCGCACGCGGGCCTTGTACTCAAAGGGGTCAACCTGGGCGATGATCTGACCGGCCTTGACGGCGTCGCCCTCGCGCACGCTCAAGCCTTGCAGTTCGCCGGGAACGCGCGCCTTGACGATGGCCGAGTTGACCGCCTTGAGCGCGCCCGAGATCGCCAGCACCTGCGCCAGATCGCGGCTCCTGGCTTCGACCACGTCGCTGGCGCCGAGTTCGACCACCGTCTGCACGCGTTGCGTTGCCATTTTCGCCACCGCTTCCTGCTGCGCTTTTCGCGCCGACAGGGCGCGCTGTACGCCAAGGCCCAGCAAACCAAGAACCAGGGCGACCAGCGCCCATATCAGCCAGCGTTTCATAAAGAGAGAAGTCCTTTGTCAGAATCGGGGGAGGTCGGCCGCAGGCGCAGGCCGTCCAGAAGAGTTTGCACCTGGGCCGCCAGAAATTCTTCGGGCACCAGTTGCAGGCTGTCGGTGCTGTCGCAGCAGGCCGCGCTGGCATGCATCATCATTTGCAGGAACAGCATGGGCGCGAGCACGGCATAAACGGCGTATTGCATGTTGAGGGGCGCGAACTCTTTCCGGTCAACGCCGCGCTGCAGGATGCGCCGGACCATTTCGTGCGCTGGCTGCAGCACCTCCTGCTGGTAAAAGGCGGCCAGTTCGGGAAAGTTCCTGGCTTCGCTGAGCATGAGTTTGGCGATACCCGAAGCCTTGGTGCTGCCAACGCTGGACCACCATAGCGCCAGGGCGTAGCGCAGCATGTCGGCGGTGCTGCCTTCGAAGGTTTCGATTTCAACGCTCCACTGTGGAAAGCGGCCCGAGATGTTCTCGCGCACCACGGCTTTGAACAACTCGTCTTTGCTGGCAAAGTACAGAAACAGCGTGCCCTTGGAAACGCCGGCGCGGGCCGCCACTTCTTCGACCCGGGTTGCGGCAAAGCCCTTTTCAACAAACAGGTCCAGCGCTGCCGCCAGCAACTCACCCGGGCGCGCGTCCTTGCGCCGTTCGTGGCGCACCGGTGCCTCCTGCGGGCCTTTGCTGAGTAGTACGGAAGTGGGCATGGTCTTAATGACTAATGGGTTAGTAATGTAGCTTCCAGGCGATAAACTGTCAATTCCAATTCCTGTGAATGACCTTGTTCCGGAGACTTTTTATGCCTGATACCCTGCAAACTCTCACCCTTGGCGGTGGCTGCTTCTGGTGCACGGAAGCGGTCTTCGTCAAAGTCCGGGGCGTCGAGGACGTGCAGAGCGGCTACTGCAACGGGCAGACCGTGCGGCCGAGCTACGAGCAGGTCTGCAGCGGTGCCACCGGCCACAACGAGGTGGTGAAACTGCGCTATGACCCGGCGCAAATCAGCGTGCGCGAAATTCTGGAGGTCTTCTTTCTGATCCATGACCCGACCACGCTCAATCGCCAGGGTCACGACAGCGGCACGCAGTACCGCAGCGGCATTTATTTTTCGACACCCGAGCAGCAGACGGTCGCGCAGGCGCTGTTGCAGGAGATGACAGACAGCGGCGTTTACGACCGACCGCTGGTCACCGAAGTGCTGCCGCTTGCCAACTACTGGCCAGCCGAGGATTACCACCAGGATTTTTTTGCCCGAAACCCGAACCAAGGCTATTGCCAGGCCGTCGCCGCCCCCAAGGTGGCCAAGTTTCGCAAGACCTTTGCGCGGTTGGTGAAGTAGGCATGGATCCCGGATCGGAGTCCGGGATGACAACCCGGGGGTCCGGCATGACAACCCGGGGTTCGGCATGACAATTTCTGTTTTGTCATTGCGCCCCCGGATTGTCATTGCGGGCTCCGACCCGCAATCCAGTGGTTCGTGTGGCACTGGATCCCGGGTCAAGCCCGGGATGACAAATGCGCGGGTTCGGGATGACCGCCGCGTATCAGCGTGCGAGCCGCGCGCGCAGGTGGGGCCAGAGCACGATGACGGCCAGGCCGCACAGCACGAGTGCGCCGGCGGCGAGTTTCCACATCGGCAGCGTTTCACCCAGGGCCAGCGCCGAGGCGGTCATGCCGAACACGGGCACCAGCAGCGCCAGTGGCGTCACGGTGGCGGCCGGATGGCGCGCGAGCAGCCAGTTCCATGCGCCGTAACCAAACAGCGTGTTGCCAACCGCCTGCCACAGCACGCAGGCCCAGACGCTGGTACTGGCCTGCAGCACGCTCGATGTGATCAAGGCCTGGCCTTCGAGCCACCAGGACAGGGCGAACAGCGGCGGCACCGAGAACAGGCTGGTCCAGACCATGAAGCCCAGCATGTCGATGCGCCCGACGCTTTTGACCACCATGTTGGCGCAGGCCCAGAAGAAAGCGGCAGCCAGGATCAGCGCCAGTCCCTTGAGGGTGAGGGTCGCGTCCAGGTGTGCGGCGATTACGGCCAGCCCCGCCACTGCCAGCAGCAGGCCGGCCATCTGGTAGCCGCGCACGCGCTCGCCCAGCGCCAGCAAGGACAGACCGATGGTGAAGAAGACCTGCACCTGAATCACGAGCGAGGCCAGGCCCGGTGATATATCGGCGCGCATGGCCAGAAACAGCAGGGCAAACTGGCCCACGCCCAGCAACACGCCAAAGGTCGCCAGTTTGCGCCAGGGTACAGCGGGTCGGCGGATGAAGAAGGCCCAGGGCAGGGCAGAGAGTGTGAAGCGCAGCGTGGCAAACAGAAACGGCGGCAGCCCATCGAGGCCCCAGCGGATCACCACGAAGTTGGTGCCCCAGACAAAGACGACGGACAGGGCGAGCAGCAGATGGGAATGGGGCAAAGAGGAGGCTCCAGTGGCGCGCCAAGCAGCGGCGAGCGCCCGAGTTTAGGCGGGAACTGAGACAATGCCGCTCACGACGCCTTTTGCGCGACGCAATATTCGACTTTCATGCAACGCATCGACCATCCCCTGCTCAGCAGCAGCCTGGGCAGCCACAAGACGCTGACCAGTTTTCACTTTGGCAGCACGGGCCATGCGCCCAAGATTTACCTGCAGGCCAGCCTGCACGCCGAAGAACTGCCCGGCATGCTGGTGGCGCATCACCTGCGCGCCATGCTCGAAGCCGCCGACGCCGCTGGCCAGGTCCTCGGCGAAATCGTTCTGGTGCCGCTGGCCAACCCGATCGGGCTGGCGCAGCGCCTGGACCACAAGGCGATGGGGCGCTTTGAATTTGGCAGCGCCGAAAACTTCAACCGCCACTATCCCGATCTGGCCAAGGCAATTGAGCCGCACTTGCGCGACGTATTGGGGCCGGACGCAGCGGCCAACGTGACGCGGGTGCGCCAGGCCATTGGCATGTACCTGCAAAACTGGCAGCCGGCAAGCGAACTGCAAAGCCTGCGCCGCAGTCTGCTGCTGCTGGCGCACGACGCCGACTATGTGCTTGATCTGCATTGCGACAGTGAATCCGTGATGCATTTCTACACCGAAGACAATTGCTGGCCGCAACTCGCGCCGCTGGCGCATTGGCTGGGCAGCCAGGCGATTTTGCTGGCACGCGGTTCTGGCGCATGGTCGTTTGACGAATGTCTCTCGGGCGTTTGGTGGCAACTGGCCACAGCCTTCAAGACGGCCGGACGCAGCGTGCCCATGCCACAAGCTTGCTGTAGCACCACCATCGAGTTGCGCGGCGAAGCCGATGTGAGCCACGTTAGCGCGAAGGCCGACGCGCTGGCCATCTTCACCTGGCTGCAATACGTCGGGGTGCTTGCGTGTGAGCGCGCACCGGACCTGCCAGTGTTCAATTGCCAGCCGACACCGCTGGCGGGCTCCGAGACGCTGACCGCGCGCGGGCCTGGCGTCGTGGTGTTCGCGGCCGAGGTCGGTGCCGTCTTGCACGTTGGGGATCTGGTGGCCGAGGTCATCGATCCCGTCGCCGGGGAAACGCAGCGCGTTCTGGCCGGTGTTGCCGGTGTGTTCTATGCCCGCATCCGCGAGCGCTATGTGCACGCAGGCGGCGAGCTCGGCAAGATTGCCGGCGCCACGGCTTTTCGCAACGGCGCGCTGTTGGGCGCTTGAGCATGAACAGCCCTGTGATTTCGGCCTTGCTGCCGGTGGTGCTGCTGATCGCCATCGGTTTTATCGCAGGGCGTGCCGGCTGGATCAGGCCGGAGGCGAGCAAGGACCTGTCGAACCTGGTGTTCATGGTGCTGACACCGGCGCTGCTGTTTCGCACCATGAGTACAGTGCACATTGAGCAACTCGACTTCAGACCGGTGGCCATGTACTTTGTCGCAGCAACCCTGTTGTTTGCTGCGGTGCTGGTCTGGCAGGGCTTCACGCGCCGCGCCGCTGTGCTGGCGCTGGCCGCAACCTTCAGCAACACAGTGATGATCGGCGTGCCGCTGGTGGGCCTTGCCTACGGCCAGGCCGGTCTGGTCATGCTGTTCACGTTGATTTCGGTGCATGCGCTGGTGCTCTTGACACTGGCCACCATCATGCTCGAACTCGCCGTCGCGCGCGAGGCCGCCGCCACAGGCCAGCACGCTACGCAGCACATGGCGCTGACGGTACTGGCCGCCGTGCGCAACGGCATTTTTCATCCCGTGCCGCTGCCGATCATGGTGGGCTTGCTGTTTGCGCAGACCGGGCTGGTGTTGCCGGAGATTGTCGACAAGCCGCTGGCCCTGCTGGGCAATGCGTTTGGCCCGATCGCACTGCTGCTGGTGGGCGTGACACTGACCCAGGTACGTGTCGGTGCCAACCTGAAAGGCGCACTGGGACTGGCGCTGATCAAGAACATTGCGTTCCCGGCGTTGGTGGCGGGGCTGTCCTGGTCCTTGGGCTTGAGCGGCCTGTCGCTGTCGGTGATGATCGTTGCCGCCTCGATGCCGATTGGCGCCAACGTGTTTCTGTTTTCGCAGCGCTACCAGGTGGCGCAGGAACAGGTAACAGCTGCCGTGGCAGTGTCAACGCTGCTGGCCATGGTCACGGTGTCGCTGGTGATGCATTGGCTGGGGGCAGCGTAGGGGTTGGAGGCATGGATTGCGGGTCGGGGCCCGCAATGACCGCATCGGTTCAGGGCGCCAACCGCTCGCGCAGCCAAAGCGGTAGGCCATCGGCATCGCTGCCAGCCTGCGTGTAGCGCAAGCGGTCGTGCAAGCGGCTTTTTCGGCCTTGCCAGAACTGCCATTGCTCGGGTTTCAGGCGGTAGCCACCCCAGTGCGGCGGGCGTGGTGGGCGCAGCAAGAATTTCGCGCCGTACTTCGCGGCATTGGCCACCAGCACGCCGCGCCCGCTGATGACTTCGCTTTGCGGCGAGGCCCAGGCACCGATGCGTGAGTCCAGTGGGCGGCTGTGAAAGTAGGCGTCGCTTTCCTCGGCACTGACTTTTTCCACCAGACCTTCGATGCGTACCACGCGTTCGAGTTCGACCCAGTGAAATTGCAGCGCCGCGTAGGGGTTGCCTCCGAGTTCCTGGCCTTTGCGGCTGTCGTAGTTGGTGAACCAGGTGATGCCGTGTTCGTCGTAGCCCTTGATCAGCACCACGCGCGTTGAGGGCCGCAGATTGCTGGCCACGGTGGCCAGTGTCATGGCGTTGGGTTCGGGCACTTGCGCCGCGATGGCTTCCTGCAGCCATTGTTCAAACTGCAGCAGCGGGTCGCTGTGGGAGGCGTCCTCGCTGAGTTCGGCGCGTTCGTAGCTTTTGCGGAGATCGGCAAGAGAGGTCATGGCTGCAGTATAGGCAAGCTGGCGACGACGCTCGGACTGGGGAATTCGTCACGGCGCCCATGCACCACTTGCGGGCTAAAAAAGCCAGGGCTTACAGCTTGCGTTCGATCAGCTCGATCTTGTAACCGTCGGGATCGGTGACGAAGGCAATCACGGTGCTGCCGCCCTTGACCGGGCCGGCTTCGCGCGTGACCTTGCCGCCGGCTGCCTTGATCTTCTCGCAGGCGCCGTAGACGTCGGGCACGCCCAGCGCCAGGTGGCCAAAGGCGTTGCCAAGATCATAGGAATCGACGCCCCAGTTGTAGGTAAGTTCGATTTCTGCGTGTTCCGGATTCTTGCCATAGCCAACGAAGGCCAGCGTGTACTTGTAATCCGGGTTCTCGGTCTTGCGCAGCAATTGCATGCCCAGTACCTCGGTGTAGAAGTCGATCGAGCGTTGCAGGTTGCCGACGCGCAGCATGGTGTGGAGAAATCTCATGGGGCTATTGTGGCGCATGTGGGAACACCAGGCAGGCGTGGAGGTGCTTGAATTTGCGCACGCTGCTTGCGATCTCCAGCAAAGATTGCATATGCAATCATCTTGGCTACAATCGCCTGCATGAACACCACCGCACTTGTTTTGGACCCGCCGGTTGCCACCCGCCTGCAGGGCTGCACCAATCTCAAATTGCGCCAGTTGACGCGGCGCATCACGCAGCATTACGACGCCGAGATGGCCCGCGTCGGTCTGCGCACGACGCAGTATTCGCTGCTGTCGCACGTTCTCAAACTCGGTCCGATTCAGCCCGGCGCGCTGGCGCTGGCCATGAAGATGGAGGCCTCCACCTTGACGCGCAACCTCAAGCCACTGGTGGCTGCCGGCTGGGTCGAAGTTGCGGGCGGCGCCGATGGCCGCAGCCGCCTGATCAGCATCACCGACGAGGGTCGCGCCAAACGCCAGGATGCGCAGCGCCACTGGAAGGCGGCGCAGACCAGCCTGAACCGTGTGCTTGGCGTACCGCGTTTGTTGACCTTGCATACGCTCATTGACGAGGCGCTGCACCTGCTCGCGCCCGCTACCAGCGCAGGCCGTGATGAATAAGCCGCTGACCGATAACAAGCCGGCGGTCGCCGCCTGGCTGGTGTTGCTGGCCGCGGCCGGCACCTTCGCCGTGACCATGGGGACGCGCCAGACCATGGGCTTGTTTCTGAGCCCGCTCAATACCGCCACCGGCATCGGCATTGGCAACATCAGCCTGGCCTTCGCTTTTGGACAGTTGTGCTGGGGTTTGACGCAGCCCTTTGCCGGTGCCATGGCCGACCGCATGGGCGCTGGGCGCGTGCTGCTGGTGGGTGCACTGCTGGTGGCGTTGGGGACCTTCATCACGCCCTGGATGAGCAGCACCGCCGGTTTGATTTTTTCCATTGGCGTACTGGCGGCAGGGGGTGCCGGCATGGCCGGTCCGGCGGTGTTGATGGCCGCCACCACGCGCATGATTCCGGCGCGCATGCGCGGCTTGGCCACAGGTGTTGTCAATGCCGGTGGCTCATTCGGTCAATTCGTGATGGCGCCGATTGCGGGTGCATTGTTGCTGGCCGTTGGCTGGGCCAATGCCCTGCAGGTGCTGGCCCTGATCGTGCTGCTGGCGCTGCCGGCAGCCTATCTGTTGCGCGGCCAGGCCGGCCATCCACTGGCGGGCGGGCAGGCGCCGCTGGGCGCAGTGGCGGCGATTGCGCAAGCCCTGCGCAACCCGAGTTACCTGATGCTGGCCGGGGGCTTCTTCGTGTGCGGTTTTCACGTCGCTTTTCTGGGCACGCATCTGCCGGGTGTCGTCGCTCTGTGTGGTCTGCCCCTGCAGTACGGTGCCTGGTCGCTGGCCATGCTGGGGCTTTTCAACATCGTCGGCAGCATCGCCATGGGTTGGGCGGTGGGGCGCTGGCGCATGAAGTCGCTGCTGTCGCTGGTCTATGCGACACGCGCGCTGGCGGTGCTGCTGTTCCTGTTGGCGCCCAAGAGCGAGGCTGTCGTGCTGGCGTTTGCGGCGGTCATGGGCCTGACCTTTTTGTCCACCGTGCCGCCGACGGCGGGGCTGGTGGCCAAGTTCTTTGGCACCGCGAATATGGCGACCCTGTTTGGGGTTGTGATGCTGACGCACCAGATCGGCGGTTTCCTGGGGGCCTGGCTTGGTGGTCGCGTGCTGGAGGCCAGCGGCAACTACAACGGCGTCTGGTACATCGACATCGTGCTGGCCATCGGCGCCGCACTGCTGCATTTGCCGATTCGCGAGGCGCGCCTGGCGTGCACACCCGTTAGCGGATAAAAAAAGGGCCGGTCTTGCGACCGGCCCTTAAGGGATCCCTGAACCTGTAGGTTACGAAAGGACCCGAGGAGACAACCTTTAGAAACTCGTGTTTCTCAAAAATCTAACTTGGGTGAAGTATCTCAGGGTTTTCCCTATTTTGCAGGGTTCGCCATAAAAATGGTGAGATCCCTCAAAAAACCTTCAGCCCAAACGGTTCAATTAGCGCTTTTTCGAGGCCGGCTTGGCAGCATCGACGGCATTTGCGGCCACTGCGTTGAAGTTCGACTGGGCAACATCTGTCGCCTGCTTGACAGCTTTTTGCACGGATTCGAGGGCGTTGCTGGCAGCAGCAACAGCGTTCTTCATCACGGCAACAGCGGCGTCGGAACCAGCGGGTGCGTTCTTGGCGGCGTTGTCGATCAGACCCATGAATTTCTTTTGCGCGTCAGCAGCCTGACCTTCGACGGTCTTGCTGAATTCGGCGGTGGAGCCCGAAGCGATGTCATACAGGTGACGGCTGTAGGCAGCGGTCTTTTCGGCCAACGGCTGGAACAGGGCCTGTTGCAGGGCCATCAGTTCTTGCGCGTCTTTCACGCTCAGCAGCGCCTTGGCGTGCTGGGACGTTTCGCTCAAGGCAGCTTTGGAAGCCGACATGTTCAATTCAATGATCTTCTCGACGCCTTCGAAGGCTTTGGAAGTCAGACCCATCAGGGTTTCAACGTTTGCTTTTTGCGAAGCCAGGACTTGTTCGACGGTCAACATAAAAATATCTCCAGAAAGTGTGAGGTAAGAAAGGTATCTGCGCCGAAACCTGGTTTCCCTGGGTTTATGTTGCAGTGCAGCATGGTTTGAATTATAGGGATGCCAAACGGGCTGGCAAGCGATTTTTGCTGCGACGCAACATTCTAGAGCGCGAATTCTAGAAAATGGCCAGCGTCACGGCCTTGCCACATTGCTGCCCGCCTGATTTTTGGCTTCAGACCGGGTAAATCAAGGGCGCGCTGCGCTACGCTGGCAAAATCGGTGCCCATGAGCGAAAACAAATCCGGCAAACCCCAGGCTGAAGACCGCAGTGGCTACAAGGTATTTCGCAGCATCGGCACGCGCTGGATGGACAACGACGCCTATGGGCACGTCAATAACGTCGTCTACTACAGCTGGTTCGATACCGTGGTCAATGCCCATCTGATCGAGCAGGGCGCGCTCGACATTGAACGCAGCGAGGTCATTGGTCTGGTGATCGAGACCCAGTGCAACTACTTTGCGCCGCTGGCTTTTCCGCAGACGGTGGAAGCCGGCATTCGTGTGGCACGGCTGGGTAGCAGCAGCGTGCGCTACGAAGTCGGCCTGTTTGCCCAGGGTGAGCCGCTCACTGCCGCCAAGGGCCACTTCATTCATGTCTACGTCGACCGGCACAGCCGTCGGCCGGTACCTCTACCACCCCAACTCAAAGCCGTTCTGGAGAAACTTGTATGAACACGATCTCGGTCGATGAAGCCATTACCTCGCGCATGGCCGTGCGCGCCTTCACACAGCAAGCCGTGCCGCGCCAAACCCTGGAGGAACTGCTGCAGCTCGCCAGTCGCGCGCCATCGGGCACCAATACGCAGCCCTGGAAGGTCTACGTCGTGCAGGGCGCCAGCCGCGACGCGCTGGTGGACAAGGTCTGCGCGGTGCACGACGCGATCCGTGACAACCCGGCGCTCGCCGCCGAGTACCAGGAGCAATACGACTACTACCCGGCCCAGTGGTTCAGCCCGTATATCGACCGCCGGCGCGAAAACGGCTGGGGCCTTTATGGGCTGCTCGGCATCGGCAAGGCGGACCGCGACAAGATGCACCTGCAGATGCAGCGCAACTTCAGGTTCTTCGATGCGCCGGTTGGGTTGTTCTTCACGGTCCATCGCAACATGGGACGCGGCGCCTTGCTTGATTACGGCACCTTCCTGCAAAACATCATGCTGGCGGCGCGCGGACGCGGTCTGCACACCTGCCCGCAGCAAGCCTGGAATCTGTTCAACAAGATCAGCTTGGCGCACATCGGCGCCGGGGCTGACGAGATGCAGGTCTGCGGCATGGCGCTGGGCTACGCCGATGCGTCGGCAATCGTGAACACCTTTCACACGCCACGCGTGCCGGTGGCCGAGTTCACGCACTGGCTCGAGTGAGCGCCCGGGCGCCGGCAGCCAGCCGGCATTCCTGAAGCTTGTGGGACGCCCGCAATGACATTTGTTGCGATCCAGTTTCTCAACGGCCTGAGTTACGCCACCACGCTGTTTTTGATGGCGGCCGGGCTGACGCTGATTTTTGGTGTGACACGGATCGTCAACTTCGCGCATGGCAGTTTCTTCATGCTCGGCGCTTTGTTCGCCGCGCACTGGGTGACGCACTGGTTTCCAAGCTGGGGTGAATCGGCGCTGCTCTATGCGCTTGCCATGCTATTGGGCGCGGCCTGCGCCGCTGTGGCGGGCGCGCTGGCGGAATGGCTGCTGTTGCGTCGGCTTTATGGCGGGCCCGAGTTATACCAGCTGGTGGCGACCTTTGGCTTGAGTCTGGCGCTGTCAGATGCGATGCGCTGGGCGTTCGGACCGGAGGAAGTTTTTGCGCCGCGCTTTCCCGGCTTGAAGGGTTCGGTGCAACTATGGGGCGAGTATTTTCCACAGTACCAGTTGCTGACGATTGCGCTCGGGCCCCTGGTATGGCTCGGCTTGCACCTGCTGCTGCAGCGTACGCGCTTCGGGCAACGTCTGCGCGCTGCCACGCAGGACCGCAGCATGCTCGCCGCGCTCGGGGTTGACCCCAAGCCGCTGATGCTCGGCGCTGTCGTGCTGGGCTGTCTGCTGGCGGGTCTGGGTGGCGCGCTGCAACTGCCGCGTGAACCGGCCAATCTGCAGATGGATGTCAACGTCATCGTCGAAACCTTTGTCGTCGTGGTAACGGGCGGTCTGGGCAGCATTGCCGGCGCTTTCTTTGCGGCGCTGCTGATCGGCTTGGTGCACGCATTGGGTTTGAGCCTGTTTCCGCAGGCGACGCTGGTGCTGGTATTTTTGACCATGAGCGTGGTGCTGGCGCTGCGTCCGCGCGGCCTGCTCGGGCAGCATGTGGACGCCGGTGCGCAGGAGGCGGCGCAGAAGTTCGGCCTGGGGCCGCGCACACCACTGGCGTCGACTTCGGTCTTTTTGCTGCTGGCACTGGCCCTGTGTGCGCTGGGCTGGCTCGGCGGCTACTGGCAATCGCTGGCGACCGATGGCCTGATCCTGCTGATCTTCGGCATCAGTCTGCAGGCCATGATGGCCCTGGGTGGACTGGTGAGCTTTGGCCATGCGGCTTTCTTTGCACTCGGTGCTTATGGTGCCGCGCTGGCACACAGCCATTGGGGTGTTGCACTGCCGGGAGCCTTGCTGGCGGGTGTGGTGCTGGCAACGGCACTGGCGGCCGTGTTCGGTGCCGTGGTGGTGCGAAGTGGCGGCGTCTACCTGGCCATGCTGTCGCTGGCATTGGCGCAGGTGGTGTGGGCCATCGCCAGCCAGTGGGTTGGTCTCAGCGGTGGCGACAACGGCATCATGGGTCTGAACCTGGTGAGCGATGCGCAGCGCAGCGCGTTCTATTTCGGGGTCGTCGCGCTGGCACTGGTCAGCGTCTGGGCACTGGCGCGCTTGAGCCGCTCCAGCCTGGGCGCAGCGTTGCAGGCACTGCGTGACGCACCGCTGCGCTGCGCTGCCAGTGGTCTGCCGGTCAACCGTATCAAGTACCGCATCTTTGTGCAAAGCGCTGCGCTGGCGGGGCTGGCCGGCGGACTTTTTGCCGCGCACAAGGGCGCCGTGTTTCCGTCGGTGGCGGGCGTGTCGACCTCGCTTGACGCCTTGCTGGTGGTGTTGCTCGGCGGCATGCACCAGTTGTGGGGCGCCGCCGCCGGCGCAGCGGTGCTGGTCTGGGCCGGCGCCGAACTGGGGCGCAGCTTCGATTACTGGCGTGGCGCGCTGGGCCTGTTTGTGATGCTCATCATGGTGGTCTCGCCTTCGGGCTTGCTCGGATTGCTGCGCCGGGAGCAGCGGCCATGACGCTGCAACTGCACTCGGTGGTCAAACACTTCGATGGCGTGCGTGCGGTCCAGGGCGTCAGTTTCGATCTGCGAGTGGGTGAATGCGTGGCCCTGATCGGACCCAACGGCGCCGGCAAATCAACCCTGTTTGGCTGCGTCGCCGGTCAGCAGCGCCTGAGCAGCGGCGAAGTGCACTGGGCCGGTGAACGCATCGACGCGCTCAGCCCGGCGCAGCGCTTGCTGCGCGGCGTGGCGCGTACCTTTCAGGTGGCGCAGACCTTTGAGGCGCTGAGCGTTTTGCAGAACGTGCAACTGCTGCTGCAGACGCCGCACGGCCTGTCGGCCTGGCGTCCACTGGCGCCGGTGCAGATCGATGCAGCGCTGGCGCTGCTGGCACAGGTCGGCCTGCAGGAACTGGCGCACGCCGAGGCGATGGCACTGCCCTATGGCGCCAAGAAGCGGCTGGAACTGGCGCTCGCGCTGGCGGGTGTGCACAGCGCGGCGGGCGCACGTTTGCTGCTGCTCGATGAACCGGCCGCCGGTCTGGCCGGCCCCGAGCGCGCTGACCTGATGCGTCTGGTGCAGTCACTGGCGCGCGACGCCCATGGCGCGGGTACCGCCGTGCTCTACAGTGAACACAATATGGACGCCGTCTTTGGCGTGGCCGATCGCGTGCTGGTGCTGATCGACGGTCAGCTTGCGGCATCGGGTACGCCGCAGCAGATCGCGCAGGATGAGACGGTGCGCGCGCGCTATCTGGGTCAGGGCGATTACAGCGGCGGGGGCGGGTACTGATGCTCGCGCTCGACAAACTCAATGTCTGGTACGGCGCGGCGCAGGCGCTGTTTGATGTGTCGCTGCAGGTCGCTGGTGGTGAACTGCTGGTGCTGCAAGGGCTCAACGGCGCCGGCAAGTCGACCCTGCTGCAAACCATCATTGGCCTGGGGCCCCGCAGCACAGGCACCATCCGCTTTGAAGGGCAACTCATCACGCAATGGCCAGCGCAACGGCGTGCGCAAGCCGGATTGGGCTACGTCGCCGAAGGCCGGCGCCTCTTCACGGGTCTGAGCGTGCAGGAGAATCTGCGCGTGGCCGCGCGTGGCGACATCGCCGCCAGCGAAGCCTGGGTGCTCGATTTGTTTCCCGTGCTCAAGACCATGCTGCAGCGCTCGGCCGCGCAGATGAGCGGCGGCGAGCAGCAGATGCTGGCGATTGCCCGCACGCTGATGACGCAGCCGCGCCTGCTGTTGCTCGATGAGCCCTGCGAAGGCATCGCCCCGGTGCTGGTGGAAAATATCGTTCAGGCCCTGTTGACACTCAAGGCCGGTGGCACGGCACTGCTGGTGGCCGAGCAAAACAGTGTTCTGGCCAACCGAGCCGACCGGGTAAGTACCTTGGTCGCGGGTCAATTAAGGGTTTAAAGTCGAATCATGATCATCACCAGTCTTCTCGACACCGATCTGTACAAGTTCACCATGATGCAAGCCGTGCTGCATCAGTTTCCGGGTGCCCAGGTCGAGTACAAATTCAAGTGCCGCAATCCCGGCATCGACCCGGCCAGCGGCCAGGCCAAGCGTGCGCTGGCCCTGTACGTGAACGAGATCCGTGACGAAATCCGGTCCCTTTGCAGCCTGCATTTCCAGGACGCCGAACTGATGTACTTGCGTTCCCTGCGCTTCATCAAGAGTGATTTTGTCGATTTCCTCGGGCTCTTCAAACTCAATGAGAAATACATCACCGTCACGCCGCAGCCCTCTGGTGAGATTGACATCACGATCCTCGGCCCGTGGTTGCACACCATCCTGTTCGAGATCCCGGTGCTGGCCATCGTCAACGAGGTGTTCTTTCGCAACACGCAGCAGTTGCCGGATTTGATGGAAGGGCGCAAGCGGCTCGATCTCAAGATTGAACAACTGCGTGAGGCGGGACTGCACGATCTCAAGATCGCTGATTACGGCACGCGCCGGCGCTTCTCCAAAGCCTGGCACGAGGAGGTGCTGCGCGTGTTGTCGAACCGGCTTGGCACGGCGCAGAGTCCGGGCAAGGCCAATGGGATGAGTGGCCAGTTGGCCGGCACCAGCAACGTCTTGTTTGCCATGAAGCTCGGTCTTACGCCGCTCGGCACGATGGCGCACGAGTACCTGCAGGCCTGTCGGGCGCTTGGTTCGCGCCTGCGCGACAGCCAGATTTATGCGTTCGAATCCTGGGCCAAAGAGTACCGTGGGGACCTCGGCATTGCGCTGAGCGATGTCTATGGCATGAGCGCTTTCCTGCGCGACTTCGACCTGTATTTTTGCAAGCTGTTCGATGGCGCGCGCCATGACAGTGGCGATCCGTTCAAGTGGGCCGAGCGCATGCTCGATCACTACCATCACAACCGCGTTGATCCGCGCACCAAGACGCTGATCTTCAGCGATGGTCTGACGGTGCCGCGCACGATCGAGCTCTACCAGCAGTTCCAGGGCCGCTGTCAACTCGCTTTTGGCATTGGCACC
>CAIWNX010000129.1 GCA_903914175.1 uncultured beta proteobacterium
CGGCGAAGACGGCTACAGCATTGCGAAGCGCCTGCGCGCTGCCCATCGAGACATCCATATCCTCATGCTGACGGCGCGCACCGCCGTTGCAGACCGCCTGAAGGGCTATGTCTGCGGGGCCGACAATTACCTGACCAAGCCGGTTTCAACGACGGAACTGATCGTCGTCGTTGACAGCATCATGCGCCGAGTGGTGGAGGCGCGCGACCGCATGGAGCACGTCACCGTCGATACCGCACGGCTGCAACTGAACGGGCCGATCGGCAGCGTGACATTGACGCCACCAGAGGTGTTGCTGCTCAAAAACCTGGCCGAAGCGCCGGGCTGCAAGCTTGCCTACTGGCGCATGCTGGAGTTGCTGCAGATGGAGCTGGACGACAACGGCAAAGGCGCGCTTGAAGTGCGCGTCTCGCGCCTGAAGAAGAAGATGCACGAAGTCGGCGCCCCCGAGCCAGCGATCAAGTCGCTGTGGAAAGAAGGCTACCAGCTCTGCCTGCCAGTGCAATTGCTGCACTGACCGATACCCAACCCCTGGATCGCCACGCTGCGCTCGCGATGACGGCCAAGTAGTCATTGCGAGCGAAGCGCGGCAATCCATGCCGTCGCCTGTAAGCAGTTGCAAGTTTTGCGGTATTCGGTTTGCTAAAAACAGATATCGACTAATCCGCAAAGCGAAGCATGTCATGAATCGACCTATTTCCAGCGCCGTTGCCGTGCTGCTTGGCACCCTGTTGATCCAGAGTACACGGGCACAAACGGTGCCAGATGCCGGCTCGCTGTTGCAGCAGATCGAGCGTGACCGAACGACTATACCGAAGCGCATGGTCCGCCCCGATGTGCCAGTGGCACCGCCCGAGATGAAGGCCGCACCTGGCCTGACCGTGACTGTTACCCAGTTCCGCTTGTTAGGCCACACCTTGCTGGGTGAAGCACAACTGCAATCGGTGCTGGCCGGGTTCCTGAACAGGCCGCTGAGTTTTGCAGAACTGCAACTCGCTGCAGCAGCCGTGGCTGAGCGCTACCGCGAAAGTGG
Organism: uncultured beta proteobacterium; assembly: GCA_903914175.1. Lineage (GTDB taxonomy): Bacteria > Pseudomonadota > Gammaproteobacteria > Burkholderiales > Burkholderiaceae_C > Rhodoferax. The sequence goes on from CAIWNX010000129.1 coordinate 1,034, forward strand.
GTGGGTGGTGCGTGCTTACCTGCCCAAGCAGGAAATTGAAGGTGGTAGCGTCACCATACAGGTTATCGAAGGCCGTTTCGGCACCACCCTGATCGATGGCGAGGCTCCCAGCCATATAACTGTGGCGCGTGCGCTACGCTATATAGAGGCGCGCCAACATCCGGGTGAGCCAATCAACGCCGACGCCATTGAGCGCGCCGTGGCGCTGCTGGACGATCTTCCCGGCATTTCCGCTGCATCCGCCTTTCGCGAGGGCTCACAGGAGGGCGAAACCGACCTTGTGGTGAAACTGATGGACACCCCAGTGTTTATCGGCAGCGTCGAGGCCGACAACACGGGTTCGCGCAGCACCGGTGCCGAGCGTCTCTCAGGCAACCTGTACCTGGAAAGCGCGGCGAATTGGGGCGAGCAGATCAGCCTCAACCTCATACGGACCGAAGGCAGTCAGTACGCCAGACTCGGCTTGCTGGCTCCCCTGGGCTACGACGGATTGCGCTTTGGCCTCAACGCATCGCACCTGGCGTACAGCGTCATCACGCCCGAGAGCGCGGCCCTGGATGTGCGTGGCACCGCCCAGACTACCGGGATTGAAGCCAGCTACCCGGTGCTGCGCGGTCGCTATGCCAACCTGAACCTCCTGGCCAACCTTGATCACAAGAGTTTTGATAACGGCACCAACAACGGCTCGACCAGCAGTTACCACATCAACGTGGCAAACCTGAGCCTCAATGGCAACGCCTTTGACGACCTGTGGGGTGGCGGCGCCAACAGTGCCAGCCTGGCGCTGCTGGCGGGCCGTGTCGATTTGACCGACTCTGCCAATCAGGCCGCTGACGCTGCCAGCACACAAACCGAAGGGCGCTACCACAAGTGGAAGCTCAGTCTGAGCCG
>CAIWNX010000130.1 GCA_903914175.1 uncultured beta proteobacterium
CAATGCCCTGCGCACACCCGACGCATCCCACTACTTTGTCGGCACCGGTGGTGACAAAACCAAGGCCACACTGACCAGTACCGACAAACTGACCCTGGCCACCATCAACAAACTGCGCACCAAGGCCAAGAAAATGCTCGGTGGCGCACCCGACAAGGCCGTCAAGATGACGCCGGTGAACAAGGGTGGACGTGACGTCTTCATTCTTTCGGTCTCGCCCGAGGTGATGCAGGACATTCGTGATGACTCTGGTGCTCAGGGTTGGTTTGAATCGCAAAAGGCGCTGGTGTCCTCGATTGGCAAGGACGCCGAGATCTTCAAGGGTGGTGCTGGCATGTACAACGGCATCCTGGTCGATGAGATGGAAACCTGCGTCAAGTTCTCGGACTTTGGCAGTGGGGGTGATCTGCCGGCAGCTCGGTCCCTGTTTCTGGGCTCCAACGCTGTCGTAACGGCGCATGGCACCAAGGGCATGGCCGACGGCATGTCGGTCAGTCTGGACGAGGACACCGATGATCGCAAGCACGATCACATCCTGTTCTTCGAGATGATCTTTGGCGTCGACAAGACCCAGTTCAACGGCATGGATTACGGGATGATCACCGTCGATTCTGCTTTTACCGCCGCTGTTTAAGGAGAATTGACATGGCACTCTACCAATCCAAACAAGTCAAGGCCGGTGTTTGCGCTGCCAGTGCAGACGAAGCCAACGACCTGATGGCCATTACCGGTGAGTTTGTGGTTCCGGCCACGCTGGCGGTGAACGACGTGATCGAGTTCGGCGCTTATCCGGCCGACACCATTGCGCTGGACCTGATTGTTTCAACGCAAGACATTGATAGCAATGCCACACCGACCCTGGTGCTGGACGCCGGCATTTTGAGCGGTGACTATGCCAAGGCAGATTCAAGCCGAACCTGCGGGGCTGAGTTCATTGCGGCCAGTACGGTGGGGCAGGCCGGTGGCGTGGCACACGCTGCGGTGGCCGCAGGGCTGCTCAGTGCACCGAGCCTGAGTGACCGGGGCTTTGGCCTGAAAGTAAAGGCCGCGGCCGCTACGCTGACGGTTGGGGCCCGGATTCGGGTCACCCTGATGGTGGCACCACCGCCTTTGAACATTGATGCCGTTTGAGCATGGGCAAGCGCCAGATTCTTCAATTGAAGAAGCCGGGGCTGGAGCAACTGATGCTGGAGCCGCAGGGGGAAACCCCTGGGGTGCAGGTTCAAACTGCCGTGGTGGCGGAATCTGTGCCGGTGCGGGCAACGGAGCGGGATTTTCCGAATCGGCTTAGTGGTGATGCTCTGCGGGAGTTGGCGCATCAACGCGGTTTGGCCAGGTCGTCGCTCGACAGCATGACCGACACCAAGATTCGTGAACAGCTGCGCTACATCTTGCAGCGCCAGTATGAAGAGCCATGATCTGGTCTGACTTCTACTCCTGGGTGCTGCCCAGTGTGCCAGGGTGTCCGAACCCCACACTGGACTTGCATATCAGGCAGGCTGCCATTGAATTCTGTCGAAGGACGCTTTGCTGGGTTCGTACGCTCGATCCGGTTGAAGCCAATGGGATGGATATCCGGTTTGATCTGGATTTGCCGAGTCAGACACAGGCTGTGAAGCTGATGGCTGTGGCGGTCAACGGGTTGGAATACCTTTTGGTGGATACCCAGCGTGGCTTGCAGCTGGTACGCCAAGGCAGTGGCGCTGATTTCTCATTCACCCAGGACAAGTTGACCTTGGATGTGCATCCACTGCGAGGACGGGGTGACAGCATCGAGGTGGACATGGCATTGGCGCCGAGTTTCAACGCCAGCAGCATCGAGACCGATGTGGCGAGCCCTTATGTGCAGGAGATCGCTCAGGGTGCCTTGGCAACTTTGCAGATGATGCCGGGAGTGGCTTGGTCTGATCCGGGTCTGGCCGGCATCAACAAGGCTGTGTTCAGTCAGCGTGTGGCCACGGTGGCGATGCACATTGCACGAGGGCAGGGGGCGGCCAGGGTGGTGAGTTCCAGGACTTATTGCTGAAGTCTGAGCTCATGCTCCCGAAAAATCTGTAGCTCAGTTGGCCCAGTTTTCCAATTGGAGCCCTGTCACGCGTTTGAATTCACTGGTGTTGTTGGTAACCAGGGTGGCTTCAATGGCCAGCGCGTGGCAAGCGATCCAGAGATCGTTTGCGCCGATGGGTGTACCGGCTGCGCGCAGTTGGGTGAACTGCACGGCGTAGTGCGTACACAGATCCCGATCGACAGCGTAGCGCACCGGTATCACACGCGTAAGTTCGTCCAGGCGGCGCAGCACGTCTGGTTTACGGGTGCTGCGCTCAGCGCCCTTGAGCAACTCGGCGAAGGTAAAAAATGACATGCACAGTTCGACGCTGCTGTCCAAAGCGTTGATTCGATCAGCAACGCTGGCTGGCTTATTCTTGATCAGGTAAATCAGGATGTTGGTGTCGAGCATGTAGGTCACAGCGACTCCCGGTCCTGCATTGGCGGCTGCTCTGTTTGTCCGGTTTCAAGCAAGGCGACAAATTCGTCGTCGAAGGCGCTCAGCGCATCGAGTAGGGCGGCACCACGGTCTGTGGGCATGGGATGCAGCACCAGGTCCCCTTCGGCATTGCGAAAGATCTCAACCCGGCTGCCGACAAGCCTGAACTCCTGCGGAATTCGCACGGCCTGGCTGTTGCCGTTCATGAAGACTCGACTGATGGCTGTTTGCATGGCAAATCCTTTGTACACACGTATATGTGTGTATTTTAGAGATTTGAGACTGTTTGTCAATCAGATTTGGAGGAATTCAGGTCTGCAGCCTCGCGCAGCGCCTTGCCGGGTTTGAATCGGACCGTTCTTTTTTCAGGAACCGCAACGCTTTCTCCGCTGCGGGGATTGCGGCCAATGCGGGCTGCACGGTGGGTTACCGAAAAACTACCAAAGCCACGAATTTCTATGTGATGGCCGGCAACCAATGCATCTTGTAGGGCATCCAGAAGAGTGTTGACGGCAAATTCAGTGTCGTTCTTGGTCAGGTTGACAAAGCGCGCTGCCAATTCGCCAATGAGGTCCGAGCGGTTCATTGTCTAATCGTAACTTGGGCAATGCTCGACTTGGCTTACGGAATGGCCGTTATGTAGCTCGTAGCTGACGGTCGATGGAAAAGTGCCGCGGACGGCACCCGACCAGAAGCGGGTATTTCGAACTGGCTCTCCTCTATCTAGCAGTCTTTCGTTCTTGAGTTGGAATTCAATCAGCCGTTCGCCAAAATGCAAAGAGCATCCTGTTCGCTCAGCAAGCCGCGCATAATGCGCTGGCCAATTTGATGGCAGTGCGCCATGGTCCGCCAGCGATCGTGATGAAACGGACGACATGAACAAAGACATCCTGAACAGAGAATTTAGCTTGCCCTCGGGTTCGGCGCCTGTGGCCTGTGTCGATATTGGTGGAACCAAAGTGGCGGTTAGCGTGGCCTCGGTGCAAGGTGTACGTGGGCGCCTGGTCGAGCCCACGGCCAAGCAGGGCGCTCCCGATGCGCTGGCCGCTCAAATCATCCGCATGGTCAGCCAAAGCTGCGATGCTGCGGGTATTGCTAACGTCGATTTGGCGGCGCTCGGTGTGTCGGCCTGCGGCCCGTTTGTGCTGCGCGATGGGCTGGTGGAGTTGGCCGCGCCCAATATCTGCGGTGGCATGGCGGGCGAGGCGCGTGGCCTTCCCAACAACTGGCAGACCGCTTTGCTCGAAGCGCCTTTGCGCCAGCACTTTGTCAAGGTTCGGGTTGAAAACGATGCCATTGGTGCGCTGGAAGCGGAGCGGCGCTGGGGTGCACTGCAGGTCAACGGCCAGGCATTTGCCAACTGCGCTTACGTGACCTGGAGCACTGGCATTGGCGTTGGCTTGTGCGTTGATGGTCACGTGCTGCGCGGCAAGAACGGCAATGCCGGTCACGCCGGCCATTTGTTTGTCAGCGACAACGACGACGCGCTGTGCGGTTGCGGCAACGTCGGGGATGTGGAAGGCCTGATCGCCGGCAACGCCATTGCGCGCCGCTTTGCCGAGCGCGGCTATGTTGACTCCGCAGCCCTGTTAGCGGCCGTCTATGCGGGCGATGATCAGGCCGTGGCCATTGCGGATGGCTTGTGCTGCATCATGGGTCGAACCCTTTACAACCTAATCGTTACGCTTGATCTGGAACGCATCAGCGTTGGTGGCAGTGTCTTCTGGAACAACCGCGACTGGCTATTGCCCCGCCTGCAGACCCACATTCAGGGCAAGCTGGCGGCACTGACCGATGGATGTGAACTCGTGCCGGCCGGCCTGGCGGAGCGTGTCGGCGACTTTGGCGCACTGGCGCTGGTGGTTTAGCTTTTTCCCATGACGGTGGAGTACAAGATGGCGCGCATTCTGCTCGTGTTGGTTCAGTTGCTGGCGTTGATGGCTTACCGCAGTAGTGCTGCGGCCGATATGGCCATGCTGCACGCGCAGGGCAGCCGTTGGGTCAACGCCCAGGGTCAGCAGGTCAATCTCAAAGGTGCCAATCTGGGCAATTGGTTGATGCTGGAATTCTGGATGATGGGCCAGGAAACACAGGCCATCAACGACCAATGCACGCTTGAAGCCACATTCGACAAGCGCTTTGGCTACGCTGAGCGCGAGCGGCTGATGAAATTGTTTCGTGACAACTGGATCACGACGCGAGACTGGGACACGCTAGCCAGCCTGGGCCTGAACTTGGTGCGCCTGCCTTTCATCTGGAGTCTGGTCGAGGATGAAAAGAACCCGCGCCATGTGCGCGCCGATGGCTGGCATTACCTAGACCAGGCCATTGCGCAAGCCGAGGCGCGCGGCCTCTACGTCATTCTCGATCTGCATGGCGCCGTTGGCAGCCAGGGCACGGAGCATCACAGCGGCTGTGCCAATCAGAACCTTTACTGGCGCACGCCCGCCTATCAGGAACGAACCGAATGGTTGTGGCAGCAGGTCGCAAGTCGCTACAAAAACCGCGCAGCTGTCGCTGGCTACAGCTTGCTCAACGAGCCCTGGGGCAGCACGCCTGAACAAATGGCAACCGTGATGAAAAAGCTCTACGCCAGCGTGCGCGCGGTTGATCCGAACCACGTCATCATCTTTCCGGGGCACCACAGCGGCATTGATGCCTACGGCAAACCGAAGGAGCAGGGCCTGCACAACGTCGCTTTTGAAATGCATTTTTATCCGGGCCATTTTGGCTGGGGCAAGCCCGGCTTGGAGGTGCACCGTGACTGGCTCCAATGTGCTGCCAAAGGCGACGGCAGCTGTGAGTGGAACGCGCGCCTGATCGGTTTGGACACGCCGTTTTTTGTCGGTGAATTTCAGCCCTGGGCCGATATGGACAACGAACTGGGCGGGCAGATCACCCGCGTCAGCTTTGATGCCTACGCCAGCTACGGTTGGGCTTCGGCGCTCTGGTCCTACAAGATGATGGGCAACGCGGGCGGGCAGGGTAAAGGCAACTGGGGTGTGGTCACCAATTCGGTCGCTGACAAAGTGCCAGCACTGGATTTTGCGACAGCACCGCTGCTGGAGATTGAGCGCTTGTTCAAACAGTTTGGCAGCGTAGCTTACGAGCCCCATCCGGGTATCGTCAAATGGATTGGCAGCGCCGTTCCGCCCACGCCTTTCAAACCGGACTGATGGCAGAAATCGGATTAAATATTTCCAAAACCTAGGGTTTCTACGCGTGTTTTTCGCAGTTTTCGGATGCTAAAGTCGCCCAAACTGGAAACGTTTCCAGTTTTTTGAACCTACAAATTAATCCGAGATCCTAGGAGTACTTGAATGAAAAGTTCCGCTTCACCGCGTAGTCACCAAGCCGTTCGGCAGCATGCTGTTCTGCGCATCAGTCCGATTGCGGCGGCTTGTTCAAGCCTGCTGTTCGCGATGAGCGGAGCCTATGCGCAAAGCGCCAATCTGAGTGCCGTTACCGTGACCGGTATCCGCGCTGGTATCGAGAGTTCGATTGCCGTCAAGCGCAATTCGGACTCCATCGTGGAAGTGATTTCCGCAGAAGACATCGGTAAATTGCCGGATGCCAGCATTGCCGATTCGATCGCGCGTCTGCCGGGCTTGGCCGCGCAGCGCGTCGACGGCCGCGCTTCGGCGATCTCGATTCGCGGGTTGGGTCCGGATTACGCCGGCGCTGTGCTCAATGGTCGTGAAGTCGTCAGCTCTGGTGACGGCCGCGCGGCTGAGTACGATCAGTTTCCATCAGAGTTGATCAACCAGGTAATTGTTTACAAGACGCCCGATGCTGCCTTGATCGGGCAGGGCCTGTCCGGCACGATCGACATCCGTCCAGTGATGCCTTTGGACTCGCGTGGCCGTCAAGTTGTGGTTAACGTGCGGGGTGAGCAAAATTCCAATGGCGGTGTGTCGCCTCAGGGCAGCAGTGGCATGGGCAACCGGGTCAGCGCCTCCTACATCAATCAGTTCGCCGACAACACCATTGGTCTGGCGCTTGGTTTCGCCCACCTTGATTCCCCCGGGGAATCCAAAAAATACGAAGCCTGGAAATCTGGCGACTACGCCGGCCAGTGGGGTGCTGGCGCTACCGGCGTGCCGGCGCTTGCGGGTGGTAATAAGGCCCAGTTTGCACAGGGTTTTGAAGCCAGCGTGACATCGAGCAAACAGGTGCGCGATGGCTTGATGGCGGTGCTGGAATTCAAGCCGAACAAAGACCTTCACAGCGTGGTGGACCTGTACTACTCGAAGTTCGAACAGGATCGCGTCTCGAACTATTGGGCGGGTGACATCGGGCTTTGGAGTGGCGGCGCCCAGTTTTCGAATGTCGGCACTTCCGCTGTTAACGGCAATACGATTATTTCCAGCGGCACGGTCGATGGCGGACGCAGCTTGGTTTACGAAAAGAACCTCCACCGTACTGATGAACTCACTTCCCTCGGCTGGAAAAATGAGTTGAAGCTCGCCAACAAGTGGACCGCGGTGGCCGATCTGGGCTATTCGCGCGCTAACCGGGACGAGAAATACATTCAGTCCGTCGCCAAGGGTTTGGCTGGAGGTCCTCTCACATTCTCGGGTCTTGGTAGCAGCGGTGGTCAGGCGTGGTCAACAACCCAGGATCTGGCCAATGCCAGCAACGTGCAATTGACCAATGATCCGAACTGGGCTGAAATGCGCACGCCGACCTACAAGGACGAAATCAAGTCGTTCCGACTGTCGGGCAAGCGTGAACTGCACGGCGGCCTGTTCTCCCAATTCGAAACTGGCGTGAACTACACCCAGCGCGACAAGAGCGTCCAGTCTGACGCCTACAGTCTGACCCTGGCAAGCTCGAATGTGGCAATCCCGGCCAGCGCCTTGCGCGGGCCGGCGGCCATCAATGTTGGCGGTATCAATACCAGCATCCTGTCGTGGGATGTGCCCGGCGTGATGGGCCTGTACACGGCAGCTGCAAAAGACCCGTGGTCGGCCAATACCAACAAATATGCCGTGCACGAAAAAGTTACCACCGGCTACGCCAAGCTCGATATTGATTCAAGTTGGGGCAAGACGCCAGTGCGCGGTAACGTCGGGGTGCAGGCGGTTCATACTCAGCAAAGTACCGATGGTTTTCAATGGAACGATGGCGGCGGAACACCGGGCGCACCGGGAAGCGGCTTGGTTATACCCGTCAGCGGCGGAACCAGCTACAACGACTTTCTGCCGAGCTTAAATCTTGCCTTCACTTTGCAGCCCGATCTCATCGCGCGGCTTGGTTTGGCCAAGACTATGGCACGTCCGCGCATGGATGACATGCGTGCGGGCGCCGATCAACCGAAACTGGTGGAAAACTCGCCAGGCAGTGCGCTCGGTCACTGGGTTGCCGGAGGTGGTGGGGTACCGGACTTGCAGCCATGGCGTGCCAAGGCACTTGATTTTTCATTGGAAAAATACTTTGCCAAGAGCAGCTACGTGGCGGGTGCAGCCTTCTATAAAGCGCTGGACAGCTTCATCTATAGCCAGGATACGGTGCGTGACTTCTCCATGTTCACGAACTACTCGACGACGCTCACAGCTGGTTGTTCGGTTGCGACTCCCAACTGCAATCCCAACCTCGGTACAGTCACTACACAGGCCAACGGTCAGGGTGGCAAGGTATGGGGCATTGAGATAAGCGCTTCGCTGGAGGGCGCTTTGTTGACGCCGGAATTGAAGAATTTTGGCATGATCGTGAGTGAGTCCATCACGCGCAACAGCCTTCCCAACGACAAGAACGGCAACCCCATTAATCTGGATGGATTTTCAGGGATCGTCAACAACCTGACGCTTTATTACGAAGCACAGGGTTTTTCGACACGGATCAGCCAGCGCTATCGCTCGCCGTTTACTGCGTCAACACGCAGCGTGTTGCTGAACACCGAGTCGAATACGCACATCGAAGCGGAAAAACAAGTGGACTTCCAGATGGGTTACGCATTCAGCAGTGGTCCCTACAAAGGCCTGTCACTCCTGTTGCAGGTCAACAACCTGACGGATGCGCCAGCCGTGCAAACCCAGGGTCCGGAAGTCGTTGGCAGCGCCGGGTCTTCGACCGGTCAACTGCCCTGGAAATACGAGAATTTCGGACGCTCGGTATTGCTGGGCGCGACCTACAAGTTCTGAACCGGGCCATGAAACAAGGCCCTGCCGATGTAAGTCGGCAGGGCTTTTTTTTTGCTACGCTGCAGGTTTGCGATTAACAAAGGAAGTCATCATGGACGGGAACAGACTCAGGCGCATCGTCATCGTGGGCGGCGGTACGGCAGGGTGGATGACCGCCGCGGCGTTTTCTAGTCTGATGGGGGCTCACTACCAGATTCGACTGATTGAGTCTGACGAGATTTCCACTATCGGTGTCGGCGAGGCGACGATTCCCTTGATCAAGGATTTCAATCTGGCTTTGGGAATTGATGAAAACGAGTTCTTGCGTGCGACGCAGGGCACTTACAAACTCGGCATCGAATTTGTTAACTGGGGCAAGATAGGTGATTCCTATATTCACGGCTTCGGCAAAATTGGTCATGACCTCGGTCCCATTGCCTGTTACCAGTACTGGCTGAAGATGCATCAGGCCGGTGAAGCATCGGATTTGGGCGACTATTCGATCAATACATTGGCACCCCGGTATTCGAAATACCTTCGCAGCGAACCCGAAATGGCGGGCTCGCCGCTGGGGGACATCAACAACGCGTTTCACTTTGACGCGGGTCTCTACGCCAAATTCCTGCGCGGCTACGCCGAGGCACGCGGCGTGGTGCGTACCGAGGGCCGCATCGTTGAAACGGTGTTGCGGGAAGCGGACGGGTTCATCGAATCCGTCGTTCTGGCCAGTGGCGAGAAAGTTTCCGGCGATTTCTTTGTTGATTGCTCCGGCACGCGTGCGCTGCTGATCGGTGGCGCCCTCCAACGCGAATACGAAAACTGGTCGCATTGGCTGCCCTGTGATAGGGCTATCGCCGTACCCTGCGCATCGGTGCAGCCACTGCTTCCCTATACGCGCTCCACAGCGCATAAGGCGGGCTGGCAGTGGCGCATTCCGCTGCAGCACCGCATCGGCAACGGCCACGTCTATTCCAGCCGTTTCATGGGCCAGGACGAAGCGACGTCGATTCTGCTGAACAACCTGGATGGCAAGCAACTCGCCGAGCCGCGCTACATCCCCTTTGTGCCGGGCCGGCGCCAGCAGACCTGGTATAAAAACTGTGTGGCCATCGGCCTGTCCAGCGGCTTCTTTGAGCCGATCGAGTCCACCAATATTCATTTGATCCAGACCGCTATCGCGCGCGTGATCAAGTTGTTTCCGGCGATGGGTTTTCAACAGGCCGATATCGACGAATACAACACCCAGACGCAGTTTGAATACGAGCGCATTCGCGACTTTATCGTGCTGCATTACAAAGCCACGCAGCGCGACGATTCGCCGTTCTGGAATCACTGCCGCACCATGGAGATACCGGCAACGCTGCAGCACAAGATTGATCTGTTCAGCAGCAATGGGCGAATTTTCCGCGATGGCATGGAGTTGTTTGGCGATGTGAGTTGGGTGCAGGTGATGCATGGCCAGGGCATCCGCCCGCAGAGCTACAACCCATTGGTCGATTTACGGTCGGTGGAGGAAATCAGGGCCTACCTTGGCAATATCGAATCGGTTGTCAGGAAGTGTGTTGACGTCATGCCAACGCATGAGACCTACATTGCCCAGCATTGCGCCGCGCAGCCCCTGGCTTAGTTTTGGCTGAACCCGGCTCACATGGCATCACCTTGACCTACCGTCGCGTGCTGGCGCTTGTGCTTGCGTCGTGCCTGACTGCCTGCGCTGTGCCGGGGAAAATTTCGGTGACATCGCCCGCTGCGAATCTGTCCGACTGGCCCAGCATTACCAGTGCGATCGCCAAGAGCCCAGAGGTCGAGGCCGAAGTGGCGCGCATTCTGGCCGGTATGACATTGGCGCAGAAGGTTGGCCAGATGACGCAGCCCGAGATCAAGAGCGTGACGCCGGCTCAGGTGAGCGAGTACTACATCGGCTCGGTACTCAATGGCGGCGGTTACTGGCCCAACGGCAACAAGCTCTCGGCCATCTTGGATTGGGTGCGTTTGGCAGACCAGTACTACGACGCGTCGATGGCAACCGACATGAAGGTCAAGGTGCCGGTGATCTGGGGCACCGATGCCATACATGGGCATGGCAACGCTTACGGTGCCAGTCTGTTTCCACACAACATCGGGCTCGGTGCGGCGCATGACGCGGCCTTGATCAAGGACATTGGCGCCGTGGTGGGTCGACAAGTGCGTGCCACGGGGATCAATTGGGTGTTCGGGCCTACGCTGGCCGTTGCGCGTGATCTGCGATGGGGCCGGACCTATGAGAGTTTTTCGCAAGATGCCAGCCTGGTCCATGATTACGCCAAGGCTTATGTCAGTGGCATGCAGGGTGGTTTTTCAGACGATGGCAACGTGATCGCGACGGCCAAGCATTTCATCGGAGACGGCGCGACCAACGGCGGACAGGACCAGGGGCTTGCCACGGTCACGCAATCGGACATGATCAACATTCACGGCCAGGGCTATTACGGCGCGCTGGCCGCAGGAGTGCAGACCGTGATGGCTTCTTTCAACAGTTGGCATGACGTCGCAGCGGGCGTCGACTACGGCAAACTGCACGGCAGCAAAGCTTTGCTGACAGAGGTGCTCAAACAGAAGTTGGGCTTCGACGGCTTTGTCGTGTCCGACTGGAACGGTATAGGCCAGGTTCCCGGTTGCAATCAGTCAGGTTGCGCGCAGGCCATCAATGCCGGCGTCGATATGGTGATGGTTCCCGACAACTGGCGCGCTTTCATTGCGAACACGATCGAGCAGGTGCAAGCCGGTGAAATTGCGATGGCCCGGATTGACGATGCGGTCTCGCGCATCCTGCGCGTCAAGCTGCGTGCCGGCCTGTTTGGCAAGAGGCCTTCGGCGGGTGTTTATGCCGGCCAGCCGCAGGCGCTGCAGGCGCGAACGCTGGCACGTCGCGCCGTGCGGGAGTCACTGGTGCTTTTGAAAAATAACGACGCGCGGTTGCCGCTGGCGCGCAAGGCAAAAATTCTCGTCGTCGGAAAGTCTGCCAACAGCCTGCAGAACCAGACCGGTGGCTGGACGCTGGGCTGGCAGGGAACGCACAATGCCAACAGCCACTTCCCGGCAGGTGACACGATTCTTGCGGGCATCCAGGAAGCAGTCGGTGCTGCCAGCGTGGTGTTTAGCGAAAGTGCGCAGGGTCTGGATGTGCGTGCCTTCGACGCGGTGATTGCAGTCATCGGCGAGACACCCTATGCCGAAGGCAGCGGCGACATCCCTGCGGCCGGCACGCTGCGCCACAGCAGCCGTTACCCCGAAGACCTGCGCGCATTGCAGGCCGTGGCCGGCCAGGGCCCGCCGCTGATCACGGTGCTGGTTTCGGGGCGACCGGTGTACGCCAACGATTTACTCAACTTGTCGGATGCGTTTGTTGTGGCCTGGTTACCTGGCACCGAGGGCAAAGGGCTTGCCGATGTTTTGTTTCGCGATGCAGCGGGCGGCATCCGACACGACTTCACCGGGCGCCTGCCGTTTTTCTGGCCGAAGGCGCCTTGTCAGAGCGGCATCAACTTCGCTGCGTCCGAAGATGCGCCCTTGTTTGCACCCGGCTACGGCTTGAATTACGCCAGCCGGGAAAAACTGGCGCGGCTGGATGACACGCTGCGGCCCGCGGGCTGTGCGCAGGCGTCCACCGCCATGATCTTCAACCAGTCGGACCGGGTGCCTTACGCCTTGCAAATTGCCAGCGCGGCCAATCAATGGGTCGGGCAAACGGTGGGGAATGACTTGAATGCCACGCTCGATTTGCCTGCTTCGCAGCCGGTGATCCGCGTGCAGACCACGCAAGTCACTACCCAGCAGGATGCCAAGCTGGTGCGCTGGTTCGGTGGTGCGGCGCGGTTTTATGCCGGGGCTGCCAAGGGCGCTGATCTGCAAGCCTACGCCCGCGATCAGGGCGTCTTGCAGTTCGATGTCGTGGTGTTGCAGGCAGCGCAAGGGCGGGTCACGCTGACCATGGACTGCGCTGGCGTGTGCCAGGGCGAAGTGGACCTCGGCAATGTGATCAGCAGTTGGGCCTTGAACAGCCGGCACACGGTCAAGATAGCGCTGGCTTGTTTTTCGCGCCGGACGTCGGATTTTTCCAGTGTGACCGTGCCCTTCAGTGTGTTAACGTCCCACCCGTTTGCGGCGGCGTTTGCCAATATTGGTCTGGTGGCGGGCGCTGCACTGGATGCTGATGTGTTGACATGCCCTCAGCTCAGGGCTTATTCCAATTAGGGGAGAACAGCTTAATGGCCACAATCAAGGACGTAGCGCGCCTGGCGGGTGTCGGGGTTGGAACGGCATCGCGGGTAGTCAGCGGCCGAGGGTCGGTGGCGCCAGCCACGGCCGAGCGCGTTCGCAAGGCGATTGCAGAACTTGAGTTCCGGCCATCACACGCGGCGCGGTCGCTGCTGTCGGGTTCCTCGCAGATGATTGGCGTCTACATACCGATGCTCGTCGGGACGTTTTATACCCCCATTCTTGGTGCCATTGACAACGAATTGCGCACCACGGGCCGGCACATGGTGGTTGCCTTTGGTTGTGGCGATGGCGATGCAAGGCAGCAGGCGATCGAAGGGATCGAATTCCTGATTGAGCGTGGTTGCGACGGGCTGGTGGTGATGAGCAACGCACTGCGTCAGCAGGACATTGAAGCGCTAGGCCCCAAGCGGGACAAATTGGTGATGCTCAACCACTATTTCAAAAAGTTCGCTGAGCAGTGTTTCCCCGCCGACCATGAGCGCGGCGGTATGCTGGCCGCGCAGGCACTGCTCAAGATGCAGCATCGCAAAATTGCCGTCATCGCAGGCCCACGGACTTCACCCGACAACGTTGCCCGTATCGACGGCTTTATGCGTGAACTGCAGCGTGAGGGTATTGCCCCGGCGCAGGTGGTGATGCTGGAGAGCGACTTTTCTCCGGCGGGCGGATGGGCTTCGGCACGTTCCCTGGCCTCGTCAGGCCATGAATTCACAGCGCTTTTTTGTGCCAACGATGAAATGGCCGTCGGGGCGATGGCCTTTTTTCAGCAAGCCGGAATTTCGATACCCGCAAGCATTTCGGTGCTGGGCTACGACGATACCCATAACGCTGAATACTCGGCGCCCCAGCTGACGTCGGTGCATATTCCCTGGCGTCAGATCACTCTCAATGGCCTGCGCTGGCTGCTCAACCACTGCTATGGCGAGACGCAAGTAGTGCAGCGGAAATTTCCGGTCAGTGTGACCTGGCGCGCATCGGTCGTCATGGCACAGGGCACCGTGCAGCCCCAAGTCGCGGCACGCAAAAGTCGCGCACGGGCCAAGAACTAAAGATGTTCGACTAAGGGTAGCTACGGATGTGGCAGCGACTTCTTTTTGTCTAGAATTGGAAAGCTTTCCAAATGACTGGTTATTGCAGCGATAGAACCATGACGAACACCAGGACCAACGATCTGCCGATTCTCAAACGCAGCGACTTCCCCGCAGACTTTCGATGGGGCTGTTCCACCTCCTCGTATCAGATCGAAGGCGCGGTGCAGGAGGATGGCCGCGGCGAGTCGATCTGGGATCGCTTTTGTGCCACGCCGGGTCATATTCGCGACGCCTCCAGCGGTGCCGTGGCCTGCGACCATTACCACCGCTGGCCGCAGGATCTCAACACCGCCGCCAACCTCGGCACCAATGCCTACCGCTTCTCCATCGCCTGGCCCCGGATCTTTCCCGAAGGCCGCGGTCGCCTTCCCAATCAGAAGGGTCTGGACTTCTATTCGCGCCTGGTGGACGGCTTGCTCGAACGCGGGCTCGAACCCTGGGTCACGCTCTACCACTGGGACCTGCCACAGGCTTTGCAGGAGCAGGGCGGGTGGGCCAATCGGGAAACGGTGGCCGCTTTTGTCGAATACACCGATGTCGTAAGCCGGCATCTGGGCGACCGCATCAAACACTGGATCACGCACAACGAACCCTGGTGTACTGCTTTTATCGGCAACTATGAAGGCGGGCATGCACCGGGCTTGAAGAACTTCCGCACAGCGCTGCAGGTTTGTCATAACGTGCTGGTGTCGCATGGGCTGGCGATACCGGTGATCCGCCGCAACGTGGCCGACGCCAAAGTCGGTGCCGCCCTGAGTCTGCATCCGCTTTACCCGGCGTCGGACAGCGCGCAAGACGTGGCGGCAACGCTGCGCCATGATGGCTTGCGCAACCGCTGGTTTCTTGACCCGCTGCACGGGCGCGGTTATCCGGCCGACGTCTGGAAGATTCTGGGTGACCAGGCGCCGCTGGTAGAGGATGGTGATCTGCAAACCATTGCCACGCCGACCGATTTCCTGGGGGTCAATTACTACTTTCCCGAAATAGTTGCCGATGCACCGGGCCGGGGCGTGATGGCGACTCGGGTGGTCGATTCTCCCAATGTGGAGCGCACAGCGTTTGGCTGGGAGGTCTCGCCGGACGGCATGGTTGCGCTGCTTGACCGCGTGGCCAGGGACTACCAGCCGGCAGTGATCTACCTGACCGAAAATGGCTCCAGTTACGAAGACGTGGTGTCACCCACGGGTGAGGTTGACGATGTCGAGCGACGGCGTTATCTGGTGCGTCATCTGCAGGCGTTGCAGGAGATTGTTGCCAAGGGCATCCCGATCAAGGGCTATTTTGCATGGAGTCTGCTCGACAACTTCGAGTGGGCCGAGGGTTACATCCGGCGCTTTGGTCTGACGCATGTGGATTTCAATACACAGCAACGCCGGCTCAAACTCAGCGGCAAATGGTACCGGTCATTTTTGAAAGGCGAACTGTGAAACTCAAACTGCTGACGCTGGCCTTGTCCCTCGGAATCGGCGCGCTCTCCCATGCGGCTGGCCCCAAGGCAGAAGTGATTCACTGGTGGACCTCGGGTGGCGAATCGGCCGCCGTCAAAACTTTCTCCGATGCCTACAACGCCGCCGGTGGCGTTTGGGTCGATACGGCGATCTCGATTGGCGAGCAGGCACGCTCGGTGGCGGTGAACCGCATTGTTGGTGGCAATCCACCGACTGCGGCGCAGTTCAATACCTCGAAGCAGTTTCTCGACCTGGTCGAACAGGGCATGCTCAACAACGTGGATGACGTCGCGCTGCGCGACGGCTGGGACAAGTTCCTGCCCGAGCCGGTGCTCAACGTGGTGCGGGTTAAAGGACACTTCTACGCAGCACCCGTCAACATCCATATGCCGACCTGGTTCTGGTACTCCAAGGCGGCGTTCAAAAAGGCCGGAATTGCTGCTGAGCCCAAGTCGATGGACGAGTTGTTTGCCGCGCTCGACAAACTCAAGGTGGCCGGCTTGATACCGCTGGCCCATGGTGGGCAGCCCTGGCAGGAAAACATCGTCTTCACGGCTGTGCTGGCCAACGTCGGTGGAACCGATCTGTACCTCAAGGTGCTGCGTGACCGCGATGCCAAAGCAATTCAGGGCGATGCCTTCAAGAACGTGTTGCTCACCTTCAAGCGTTTGCAGGCCTACGTGGACAAGGGCGCCCCGGGGCGCAACTGGAACGACGCAACCGCGCTGCTCATCACCGGCAAAGCGGGCGTGCAGATCATGGGCGACTGGACCAAAGGAGAATTCGCGCAGGCCAGGCAACTGCCGGGCAAGGATTACGGTTGCATCGCCGGCTTTGGACCGAAGTCACCGTACATCATCCAGGGTGATGTTTTCGTGTTTCCAAAAACCACGAATGCCGAAGCCATCAAGGCGCAGAAGATGATGGCCGGCCTGATGCTGGCGCCGGCCACACAGGTGGATTTCAGCAACAAGAAGGGCTCGATTCCGGTTCGCACCGATGTCGATGTGTCGAAGATGGACGTCTGCGCCCAGCAGGGCTTGGCCATCATGAAGGACAAGTCACGCCAGCTCGGCAATGGCGAGGTCTATCTGAACCCGGATCAGAATGGTTCGCTATCGGATATTCTGACGGCATACTGGAACAAGAACATAGCGGTGGAAAAAGTACAAAAGGACATTGCTTCGGCCTTGAAGAATTGACGATGTATTGCGTGCGGTCATGACCATAAAGCCCAAACAGCTGTTGCGACAGTTTGTGTCCTGGGCTGCGCTACTGCCTTTGGCCAGCACGGTTCTGGTGGCTTATCTGGGCACGGTGTTGTGGTCGCTGAAGATTTCATTCACCAACTCGCGGACTTTTCCGTCGGACCAGTATGTCGGCTGGGCGCAGTACCAGCGGCTGTTTGACAATGACCGCTGGTTGCTGTCCCTGCAGAACATGGCTTTGTATGGCGTACTGTTCATTGCGGCCTGCATGGTGCTGGGTTTTCTGCTGGCGGTTTTCATCGACCAGAAAGTGATGGCCGAAGGCGCCTTGCGTACCGTGTTTCTGTACCCCTACGCCATGTCGTTTGTTGCCACTGGCTTGGTCTGGCAGTGGATGCTCAACCCCGGCAACGGCATCCAGCAAGCCGTGCGGCAGATGGGTTACGCAGACTTCAGCTTCGACTGGATCATCGATCAGGACATGGTGATTTACACCATCGTAATTGCCACTGTCTGGCAGGCCTCGGGCCTGGTGATGGCGCTGATGCTGGCCGGTTTGCGTGGCATTGACGAAGAGATCTGGAAGGCCGCACGCATCGATGGAATTCCGACCTGGCGCGTTTATGTTTCGATCGTCCTGCCGATGCTGGGCCCGACCGTCGCCACCGTATTTGTCTTGCTGTTCACGGCGGTGGTCAAGGTGTTTGATTCGGTTGTGTCGATGACGCAGGGCGGGCCCGGCACCGCCAGCGAGGTGCCGGCAAAGTTCATCATGGAGCACCTGTTTGGCCGCGCCAACATCGCACTGGCTTCGGCCGGCTCGATTGTGTTGTTGCTGACGGTTTTGCTGCTGGTGCTGCCCTTCATGCTGGTGCGCAGCCGGTCGGCCCGGGTGCAGGCGGGGAAATCATGAGCGGTACGCTTGCTGTTACGCAGCCGCTTCGCCGCCGTTACCGGTTGCGTCCGGTGCGCATCGGCGTCTATGCATTTCTGCTGACGGCGGCGGCGTTCTTTCTGTTGCCGCTCTACATCATGCTGGTCACGTCGGTGAAGTCGATGGATGAAATACGGCTGGGCAATATTTTTGCGTTCCCGATACAGATCACGCTCGAGCCCTGGGTTACGGCCTGGACCGCGGCCTGCACCGGCGTTGCCTGCGAAGGCATTCGCGGCGGTTTCTGGAACTCGGTGCTGATCGTGATCCCCAGCACCATCCTGCCGATATTGCTGGGCGCACTCAACGGCTATGCGCTGTCGTTCTGGAAACCGCGTGGTGCGAATGTGCTGTTCGCCATCCTGATGATGGGCGCCTTTATTCCGGTGCAGGTCATGATGTACCCGCTGGTGCGCATCCTGGCCACGCTCGGACTGTTCAGTTCCCTGTCTGGCATCGTGCTGGTCCACATCATCTTCAGCATGCCGGTGATGACGCTGCTGTTTCGCAATTACTACCTCTCCATTCCGCAAGAGCTGTTCAAGGCGGCGCGAATTGATGGCGGCGGATTTGTCCGGATCTTCCTGCAGCTGATGCTACCGATGTCAACGCCCATCATCATTGTTGCGGCCATCATGCAGGTCACCGGGGTCTGGAACGACTACATCCTGGGCCTGGTATTTGCCGGCCGCGAGAACCTGCCGATGACGGTGCAGCTCAACAACGTGATCAACACGACCACCGGAACGCGGCTCTACAACGTCAACATGGCCGCGACGATACTGACATCGCTGGTGCCGCTTGCCATCTATTTCCTCTCCGGGCGCTGGTTCGTGCGCGGTATCGCCGCCGGTGCGGTAAAGGGCTAATCCATGAGCAGCGTCAGCATCCAAAAACTGTGTGTCCGCTTCGGTGCAAACGAAGTCATTAAGGATCTTGATCTCGACGTGCAGCAGAGCGAGTTCCTGGTGCTGCTCGGGCCTTCGGGATGCGGCAAGTCGACCTTGCTGCACAGCATTGCGGGCCTGATCGACGTGAACGACGGGCGCATCGACATTGGCGGGCAGGACATGACATGGGCCGACCCGACCGATCGCAATATCGGCATGGTTTTCCAGTCCTATGCCCTCTATCCCACCATGACCGTCGAGCGCAACATGTCGTTTGGCTTGCGCATCAAGGGCACGCCCAAGGCGGAAATTGAGCGCCGCGTTCAGCGTGCTGCGCACATGCTGCACCTGGAGCCGCTGCTCCAGCGCAAGCCTGCGCAGTTGTCAGGCGGGCAACGCCAGCGCGTGGCCATTGGCCGGGCCCTGGTGCGTGAGGCGGGCGTTTTCCTGTTCGATGAGCCATTGTCCAATCTGGACGCCAAACTGCGTGCTGAACTGCGACGCGAGCTCAAACTGCTGCACAAGAATCTGCGCTCAACCATGATCTACGTGACCCACGACCAGGTCGAGGCCATGACGCTGGCCACACGCATTGTGGTGATGTATGCAGGCAGGATTCAGCAGATCGGCGTTCCCTCCGAGGTTTATGAAAGGCCCGAGAACCTGTTTGTCGCGGGCTTTCTGGGTTCGCCGGCGATGAACTTCTTGCACGGGCACCTCAAACCGGATGCCGACTCGGTCCGCTTCGAGTCGCACGGTCTGTCGCTCGATGTGAGGGCCTATGCCTTGCGCGCCCAGGCGGGCGCAGATCGGGAAGTGGTTCTGGGCATTCGGCCCGAGAACCTGCAGATTCATGCTGATGGGCAATTTGAGGCAACAGTCAGCCTGATCGAGCCGATGGGAAATCACTACGTGGTGTGGCTCGAATTCGACGGCAAACTGCTCTCCAGTGTGGTATCGGGCGCGTTGAGATTTTGCGTTGATGACACAGTCCGTTTCTCGCTTGATGCAGACCGGATTTCACTGTTTGACCGGGCGACAGAGCAGCGCCTTTAGGACGGCGCGGACGATGATCGGATGGACTTCTTGATGGGCAAAGGCAAAACGATGATGCAAAGCTTGAAGTGGCGTGTGTCAACGCCAGTGGTGGTCGGGATGGTGTTGCTAGGCTGTGGTGGTGCCGGTCAGACGCAGCCGACGGTTATCGGCCCGGCGGTTCAGACCTGGGTTACCTTGACCGATCAGTCCAAGCTTCTGTCGTTGGAAGCGGGCAAGAACTTTACAAACAAGCAATCGACCTTGCCACTCAATATTGCGGTTGATCCGCTCCAGCGCTACCAGGAAATCGTCGGTTTTGGTGCCAATATCAGCGACGCCTCGGCCTGGCTGATTCAGAACCGCATGAACGCGCAGCAGCGCAGTGCCTTGATGGCCGACCTGTTCGGCAAGGCGCCCGGTATCGGCCTGAGTTTTACGCGACTGACGATTGGCGCCTCCGACTTCTCGCTGCGGCACTATTCGCTTGATGATGTCGCGCCCGGGCAGACCGATTACCTGCTGGCCAACTTCTCCATCGACCCGATGCGCGCCGATGTGCTGCCAGTACTCAAGAGCGCGCTGGCAGTCAACCCGCAGTTGCGCGTCATGGCAAGCCCGTGGAGTGCGCCGGCCTGGATGAAGAGCACAAACAGCCTGATACAGGGCACGCTGCTGCCGCAGGCTTACGGCGCGTTTGCCGCCTATCTTGGAAAGTTTGCTGACGCCATGGAGGCCGAAGGCGTTCCCCTGTTTGCGCTGACATTGCAGAACGAACCCCATTTCGAGCCGCCAGACTACCCCGGCATGCGACTGGACCCGGCCATGCGGGCACGCCTGATTGCCCAGAACCTGGGGCCGTTGCTCGCCGCGCGCAAAACGCCGGTTCGGATTCTGGACTGGGACCACAACTGGGATGAGCCGCAGGCCCCGTTGCAGGTTCTGGCTGATCCCACGGCAAACCCTTATGTGGCCGGCGTTGCCTGGCACTGTTATGCCGGTGATGTGGCGGCACAGACGCAGGTGCACAACGCCTATCCGGACAAGGAAACCTATTTCACCGAGTGTTCGGGTGGCGACTGGAAACCCTACTGGGCAGAAACATTGCCCTGGTACATGCGCAATCTGATTATCGGTACGACCCGGGGTTGGGCCAAGGGTGTCTTGCTGTGGAATATCGCACTCGACGAAAATCATGGCCCGCACACAGGGGGCTGCACCGACTGCCGTGGTGTGGTGACGATCAACTCCGCGACCGGCACGGTGACGCGAAATTTTGATTACTACGCGCTGGCACATGTCAGCCGCTTTGTGCGCCCGGGCGCGCGTCGCATCGATTCAACAAGCGGTCTGGACGGAATCGAGAGCGTGGCGTTCCAGAATTCGGATGACCACTCGATGGCACTGGTCGTGGTGAATTCGGCAACTGCCGAGCGGCGCTTCACCGTCACGTCGGCGGGCCAGAGTTTCGAGCACAGCATGCCGGCTGCGAGCGTTGCCACCTTTGTCTGGGCTGGTGCGCCCTGAGCGCACCGGGCTTTGAGCCGAGCTGGCATGGAACGCCGTCACTTTCTGCAAACCGGTGCCCGCACGCTGGGCACTGCGGCTGCGTTGTCAATGCTGCCGCCGGCGATTCGCAAGGCACTGGCGATTGATGCCGACAGCCGGACCGGCAGCCTGCAGGACGTGGCGCACATCGTCGTGTTGACGCAGGAGAACCGCTCGTTTGACCACTATTTCGGCAGTTGCAGTGGCGTGCGTGGCTTCTCGGACCGGTTTGCGATTCCGATCGAGGGTGGCCGCGCAGCGCAGCCATTTCATCTGGACACGCAGGCCAACTTTGCCCTGATGCGCTGCGAGGGAACGGCCCATACCTGGCCCGATGCCCAACAGGCCTGGGCTAACGGCAAACTGAACCAGTGGACCCAGGCTAAAGGCGCCCATTCCATGGGCTACTTCACCCAGACCGACCTACCGTTTCATTACGCGCTGGCCGATGCATTCACGCTGTGCGACGCCTATCACTGTTCCTTCCAGGGTGGCACGACACCGAACCGCCTGTTTCTGTGGACCGGCAGCAACGATCCGCATGCGCAGGGTGGCGGGCCGGCCACCTTCAATGACGTTGCCACATTTGCAGCGCAGAGCGGGCGTGACAGCTACCGCTGGACCACGTACCCGCAGCGGCTGCAGGCTGGCGGCATCAGCTGGCAGGTCTATCAGGACATCAAGGACAACTACGACGACAACCCGCTGGCGTTCTTCAAGGTGTTTCGCGACGCTTATGCAGGTGTGCCCGGTTCTTCTGAACAACTCAAGGCGCGCGCTTGCAGCACCCGAAATCTTGAGCAGCTCAAGGCCGACGTGCTGGCCAATGCGCTGCCGCAGATCAGTTGGATTGTTGCCAGCGAACTGGACTCGGAGCATCCCGGTCAGTCGAGTCCGGCGCAGGGCGCTGACTACACGGCGCGCGTGCTGGAAGCGCTCACCGCCAACCCCGAGGTCTGGAGTCGCACGGTCCTGATACTGAACTATGACGAGAACGACGGCTTCTTCGACCATGTGCCGCCGCCTGCTGTTCCATCCTGTATCGCATGGAACAACGATCCGGCGCAGCGCCAGTTTGCCGGTGCCTCGACCGTTGATACGCGTGGCGAGTACCACGAGAACCTGGTCAGCTACCGCAGCAGTGCCCAGGACAGGGCGTTGCTGCGCCAACCCTATGGACTCGGTCCCCGTGTGCCGATGCTGGTGATTTCGCCCTGGAGCCGAGGCGGCTGGATCAACTCGCAGGTCTTTGACCACACCTCGGTGATCCGTTTCATGGAGCGCCGATTTGGGGTGATGGAACCCAACATTTCAGCCTGGCGGCGCGCGGTTTGCGGCGACCTCACGAGCGCCCTGGACTTTGCACGACCCAATCGCTCGGCCCTGCCGAAGTTGCCGGTGACAGCGGCACGGGCTGCACGCACACGCGCTTTGCCAGCGCGTACCATGCCGACGATACCGGTGGCGGCAGTCGCGCCGGCCCAGACCCCGGGCACACGGCCCTCGCGTGCCTTGCCCTATCAACTGCAGGTCAACAGCGTGTGCCAGCCCGGAGCGCAGGCAGTGACGCTGGCCTTTGTCAACACCGGTGCGGCAGCGGCGGTATTTCATGTTTATGACCAGCGCAATCTGGCGCAGATTCCGCGCCGCTACACCGTGGAGCCGGGCAAGAGCTTGCATGGATCCTGGCCGATTGCGCAAACGCAACCGGGTTACGACTTGTGGCTGCTCGGCCCGAACGGGTTTCACCGGCACTTCACGGGGGCACTGACATCGCAGTCGCCAGCGCCCGCGCCGGAGCTTGAACTGGGCTTTGATCCGGCTACAGCTGAGTTGACGGCACGCTTGCACAACGGCGGCACGGTGGCCTGCACCTTCGAGCTCCGGGCTAACGCCTATTTTGACGCTGCGCCGGTGCGTTATGCCGTCGCAGCACAAGCGCAAGTCACGTACCGCTGCTCGCTCAAGCCCAGCGGCGGTTGGTACGATTTCAGCGTGTGTGTGGCCGAGCTGCCGAGCTTCAGCCGCCGTTTTGCTGGGCGCATGGAAACCGGGCAGGCGTCCACCACGGATCCGGCGTTGGGCTCGGCACTGGCAGCGCAGGTGAGCGAGGCCAGGCGCGTCGTCTTCATGGGCGATTCGATTACCGAATTCTGGACGCCGTCGTTCTGGAACCAGTCGTATTTGAACCGTGGCATCAGCGGGCAGACCACGCCGCAGATGCTGCTGCGCTTTCGAGCGGACGTGATTGATCTCAAGCCCGACACGGTTGTGATTCTGGCTGGCACCAACGATGTCGCCGGCAATACCGGCCTGGCCAGCGATGACATGATCGTCGGCAATATCTTTGCCATGGTCGAACTGGCGCAGGCGCACGCCATCAAGGTGGTGCTGTGTGCCGTGCTGCCGGCCAATCGTTACTACTGGAATCCGGAAATCAAACCGGCCGACAGAATTGTTGCCATCAACGAACGGCTCAAGGACTATGCGCGTCGCAAGCGGCTGGTCTATGTTGACTACTACACACCGATGGTGGACGAGAACAAGGGATTGAAAAAAGCCTACTCAGAGGACGGCGTTCATCCCAATGAAGCGGGTTACAAGCGCATGATCGAGTTGGTGACTGAAGGGCTCGGCGCCGTTGCTGGCAAGCTGTGACTGCCACGCTACAGATCGCCTCAATGCGCTATCGGCAGCCGCAGTCCTTCAGCGGAAAAAGCCAGCGCATGGGTGGCATCGAATCCGACTGCGACCCTCTGCCCGATCGGCAGTCTGGCGTCGCTCGCCGACACCTTGGCGGTCAGCAGGGCGTCCAGGCCCTGTACCTGCAGGTGAATCACCGATGCGTCGCCCAGGTGCTCTGCCAGCATGACCTGGGCCGCAACGGCGGGGCCCGCACCGCCCAGCTGAAGATGCTCCGGGCGAATACCGATTTTTTTCACATCCGGTGCCAGCGGCCCGGCTGCGGCCCAGAGCGCCAGATGCGCAGCAGAGCCCCCCGTCACGGGGCGCGCAATCAGGTTGATGCGCGGTGCGCCGAGGAAGGTGGCGACAAACTCATTGGCCGGCTGGGCGTACAGGTCGAGCGGCGCACCGAGCTGCTCGATGCGGCCCTGGTTAAAGACGGCGATGCGGTCGCCCATGGTCATGGCTTCGACCTGGTCGTGCGTCACGTAGATCATGGTGGTGCCGAGTTCTTTGTGCAGGCGCGAGAGCTCGATACGCATGGTCACGCGCAGCGCGGCATCCAGATTGGACAGCGGCTCGTCAAACAAAAACACCCGGGGCTTGCGCACAATGGCACGCCCGATCGCCACACGCTGGCGCTCGCCGCCCGACAGGGCCTTGGGCAGACGCGGCAACAGGTGGGAGATTTGCAGCACTTCAGCCGTGCGCCGCACCACCTGCTCGCGTTCTGACTTGCTGACGCCGGCCATGCGCAGCGAGAAGCCCATGTTTTGCGCCACCGTCATGTGCGGGTACAAGGCGTAACTCTGGAACACCATGGCCGCACCGCGTTGCGCTGCCGGTATATCGTTGGCGCGCTGGCCGTCTATCAGCAACTCACCTTCCGTGATGCTCTCCAGCCCCGCGATCATGCGCAGCATGGTGGACTTGCCGCAACCCGAAGGCCCGACGAAGACCAGAAACTCGCCGTCCTGTACGTCCAGATCAAGGCCGTGGATGACGGCTGTTTCGCCGAAGCGCTTGCGGATGCCGCGCAGTGCCAGATGTCCCATGTCAGTTACCCGGCTTTCTTTTTGACGTCAGAAAATTGCGATACCACAGCGCGCTGTCTTTGAGGCTGCGCGCTTGCGTGTCGTAGTCCACTCGCACGATGCCAAAGCGCTTGGCGTAACCACTGGACCACTCGAAATTGTCAAGCAGGCTCCAGACAAAGTAGCCATCCACCCGTACACCCTGGCGCATGGCCTCCAGTGTGGCGGCGATGTGTCTGGCGATGTAGCGCTGCCGCTGGCTATCGTGCACCTGCTGGTTGATGACTTCGTCCGGGAAGGCAGCGCCGTTTTCCGTGATGAAGATCGGCGGTAGCGTGTAGTCGCGGTGCAGGCGCAGCAGCAATTCGGTCAGGCCTTGTGGATAGACTTCCCAGCCCATGTCGGTGATCTCGTTGCCACTGGTCTTGAGATCCCAGGGCTCACCCGCGCTGACGACACTGCGCATGTAGTAGTTGACGCCGAGAAAATCCAGCGGCACCTGGATGCTGGCCATGTCGCCCGGCAAAATGCGGGGCGCGTCAGCCCCCAGTTCTTGCAGCACGTCGGCCGGGTATTCGCCCTTGAGCAGGGGCTCCACATACCAGCGCAAACCGCCACCATCAGCGCGGCGTGCGGCGGCCTGGTCGGCTTCAGCGTCGGTCGCGGCATTGATCGGTGCCAGATTCAACACAATGCCCATGTCAGCCTTGCAACCCTGCGCGCGCATCGCGCTCAGCGCCAGGCCGTGGCTCAGGAACAGATGGTGCGCCACCTGAATGGCGGCGGCGCGGCTCTTGATGCCCGGGGCAAAGATACCGGATTCATGGCCCAGCACCGCAATCACCCAGGGTTCGTTGTGCGTGCAGATCGATGTCACACGATCACCCAGGCGCCGTGCCACCTCGCAGGCGTAA
Organism: uncultured beta proteobacterium; assembly: GCA_903914175.1. Classification (GTDB taxonomy): domain Bacteria; phylum Pseudomonadota; class Gammaproteobacteria; order Burkholderiales; family Burkholderiaceae_C; genus Rhodoferax. The sequence goes on from CAIWNX010000130.1 coordinate 25,655, forward strand.
TCGACAAAGCACTGCACGGTGTCGCGGTTTTCCCAGCCGCCCCTGGCTTGCAGGGCAGAGGGCAGGTCCCAGTGGTTCAGCGTCAAAAACGGTTTGAGGCCACGCGCCAGCATGCCGTCCACCAGCCGCTCGTAAAACGCAAAGCCGGCTTCGTTGAATGCACCCGAACCCAGCGGCTGAACGCGTGGCCAGGAGATCGAGAAACGGTAGGCATCGACGCCAAGATCGGCGACCAGGTCCAGATCATCGGCCCAGCGCTGGTAGTGCTCGCAGGCCTGGCGGCCGTCACTCGCATCGGCGATCACGCCGGGAACGCGGCAGAAGTCGTCCCAGATGGAGGGGCCTTTGCCATCGGCATCGGCTGCGCCTTCAATCTGAAAGGCGCTGGTGGCAACGCCCCAAGTGAAGTGTTCGGGAAAGTCGTTGATTGAGAGGGGGCTCATGGCGATAGAGATTAAAAAGTAATCAGCCGCGCACCGCACCGGCGGTCAGACCGTCAATCAGGCGGCGCGAGGAAATGGCAAACAGCACCAGCAGCGGCAGCGTTGCAATGGCAGCTCCGGCCATCAGTGCGCCCCATTCGGTGTTGGCCGGACTTTGCAGGCTGCGCAGTGCCAGCGGCAGGGTGTACATCTCGGGCGAGCGCATCACGATCAGCGGACCAATGAAGTTGTTCCAGGACGCAATAAAGGTGATCAGTCCGAGTGTGCCCATGGCCGGTTGCAGCAGCGGCAGCACGATGCGCCAGTAGATGCCCAACTCGCCGCATCCGTCCATGCGTGCTGCCTCGACCAGGTCGTAGGGAATGGCAGACGAAATGAACTGGCGCATCATGAAGATGCCAAAGGCGCTGGCCGCCCCGGGGATGTACAGCGCGCGCGGCTGGTCGATCCAGCCCAGCGCGTCCATGATCATGAAGGTCGGGATCATGCCCAGGAACGAGGGCAGCAGCAGCGTGCCCACCACCAGCGCAAACAGCGGCTTCTTGAAGTGGAACTCGAACATGGCAAAGGCATAACCGCCCATGCTGCAAAACAGCAGGGTCAGCGCGGTGGAGGCCAGTGCAACGTAGAGACTCCAGCCCAGGCTGCGCCAGAACGCAATGCGCTCGGTCAGGATGGCGAAGTTCAGAAGAAAGTCATCGCCGAACCACAGGGGCGGCGGCAGGCTGAAGATGTCGCTGCGCGCGTGGCTGGCAAACACAAACATGAAGTAAAAGGGCGCGATCATCAGGAGCAGGCCAAACCCGACCAGTACATGCGCGGCCCAGCGTGACATCGGTTCAGGCCGGGTCATGTGCCATCCCCTTGTGGTTGCGCTTGCCGAAACGCGCGCTTGGTCAGCCAGGTCAGCAGCGCGACAAAAATGAACAACAGCCATGACAGGGCGCTGGCGGTGCCGAAATCATTGAATTCAAAAGCAGTGCGGTACATGTACATGGCGGTGGTCATGCCGGCCTGGTCGGTGCCGCCGCGCCCGCCGGTCAGGATGAAGGGCTCTTCGAACAGTTGCATGCCACCGATCACCGAGAGCATCACGCCGAAGTAGATCATCGGTCGCAGCGAAGGCAGCGTGATGCACCAGAACTGCTGCCAGCGTCCGGCGCCGTCCATGGTTGCTGCCTCATAAATATCGGCTGGAATGGTTTGCAACGCAGCCAGGTACAGCACGGTGTTGAAGCCCAGGTAGCGCCAGAACACCACCAGTGAGATGGCGGGCTTGACGTTTTCCGCATGGTTCAGCCAGTCGATCGGTTGTGCCGGCAGCAGCCAGCCCAGGCCCGGTAGCGGGCCGAGCGCACGCAGGCCCTGGTTGATGACGCCGTAGTCGGTTGAAAACAGGGTGGTAAACATCATGGCAATGGCCACGGTCGAGGTAATGTAGGGCAGGAAATAAATGCCAATGATGGCGTTGCGCGAGCGCCGGTACGCGCCATGGATGAAGACCGCCAGCGGGATTGCCACCAGATGCTGCGGCACGCCGGTGGCGATCGCCAGCCAGGCGGTGTTCTTCAGTGACTTCCAGAACCATTCGTCCTGCAAGGCGAAGCTGAAGTTTTCCAGACCGACAAACTTCATGGTGGACAGACCCGCTGCCGGCTCCCAGGACTGGAACGCCAGGTAGAGCGAGAAGACCAGCGGGAAGACACCGAAGACCAGGAATAGCAGCAGAAACGGACTCAGGAAAACGTAGGGCGCCCATTTCGGCGACAGACACGGGAGCTGGGGACGCTTCATGCTGTGCCGGGGAGGGTGAAGGAGCGAACCGCTTGGGACTCAGCGGCGGACCCGTCGCTCTAGCAAGCTCTTGGCATCGGCCAGTGCGACGGCAATGTCTTTGCCCTGGTCGAGTACCTTGTCGAGTTCGGTGTTGATGATCTCGTCGGCGATCGGGTCGAGTTTGTGCACGTCGATGGCGTTGATCTTCAGGGCCGCATCGCGCCACAGCAGTCGTGCTTTCTGTCCGCCCAGAAACACGATGGGCTGCTCATAAAAAGAATCGGTATGCGCCTCGAGCAGGGCCGGGAAGGCGTCGTGACCCTTGAAGGCGTTCAGCTGGACTTCGCGGTTGAGCGTCATGAGTTGAATGAACTCCCAGGCCAGCGCCTTGTTCTTTGCCGCCTTGGGGATGGAATAGAACGTACCGCCCCAAGCCGCCCATGCCTGCTCTGGCAACTGCGCGGCGCGCCACTGGCCAGCCGTGTTTGGCGCGATCCAGTTGGCGAGGTGACCGGCCTGCCAGGCGCCCGACATCTGGGTCGCGATGCTGCCGCCCTTCAAGCCCTGCGTCCATTCGGTCGACCAGGCGCCAATCTTGCCGTCGAGTTTTTGCTGGCGTACCTTTCGTGCCAACTCAAAGGCGCGAACAAAACGGGGTGAATCGACCAGCACCTTGCCGGCAGCATCAAAGTACAGGCCGTCACCCGGTTTGATGTTGGCGCGGATCAGGATGTTCTTGATGTCGCGGGCGTGTGCCATCAGGTAGGCGCCGGTGACGGCCTTGATCTTGACGCCCGACAGCACAAAGGATTCCCAGGACTGGGTCAACTCGGCTTCGGTGACGCCAGCTTTTTTCAGAAGGTCGCTGCGGTACAGCAGAGTGCCCGGGCCAATGTCGGTTGGCGCCGCGACCACGGCGCCGCTGCTGATCGTTGCCTGTTTGAAGGCGAAAGGTACAAACCGCGCCTGGGTCTCCTTGATGCGGTATGGCGCCAGCGCCAGGTCTTCGAGGCCACCGCCGCCGGCAAAGCGGCCTACGTAGCTGAACTCCAGCGCCATTACGTCGGGCAGGTTCGAGGATGTGGACAGAGCGGTGCTCATCGCCGTGTGGTGATCATCGAAGGCGCGGCTGACCAGCTTGATTTCAACATCAGGGTGCTTCTTCTTCCACTGCGGAATGGCGGCCTTGATGATCTCGTCCACTGCCGGGTAGGCAGCGATCGACAGGGTTTGTGGCTGGGCCTGCGCCAGGCTGCAGACATGCAGGATTGCCATAAGGGCTAAAAATTTGGCCGCTATTGCGCTGACCCTGAAACTGGGCATGTGGGGTTCCTGTTTTAAAACTACCAGTGGCGACGTGGCATTGGAAAGGATTCCATTTTAGTGCAATGCGGCAGCTTGCCTATTAGGATAAACCAGCCCATGCGGTGATGGCTTTACAGGAATAAAGCCTCATCCCGGGCCGCGCGTGAGGCCTTGCTGCCATAAACGCGCTCGAAGATCGGCGTTGCTATCAGCGTGGTGATGATGGCCATCATCACCATGATGGCAAACAGCGCTGGCGCGATGATGCCGCGCTGCAGGCCGATATTGAGAATGATCAGTTCCATCAGGCCGCGTGCGTTCATGAGGGTGCCAACGGCCAGCGCTTCACGGTGGCGTTCGCCATGCCAGCGTGCGGCGCCGTAGCAGGCAACACCTTTGCCGAGCGTGGCTGCCAGCAGCACCACAGCGGTGAGCAGCCACAGATAAGGGGTGTTGACCAGGCCGATCTTGGTGTTCAGGCCCGAATAAACGAAGAAAACCGGCAGCAGGAATGCGGTGGTCAACGGGTAGATGATTCGGTGCAACTCTGCGGCAAACTTGCCCCGCGGCATGGCAATTCCCATGATGAAGGCGCCGAAGACGGCGTAGATCTGGATGTAGTCGGTAAACCAGGCGCCGATCATGACCAGCATCAACACGAAGATCAGCATGCCTTGCCCCATCTCACCGGCCGTCGCCACCTGTTGCCCAAGCGGCACTAGCAAGCGACGGATGACGAGCAGGGTCACAAGTCCGAACAGAACGCCGCCGCCGATGGCGTAGAGGGCAATCGCCGGATTGCCCTGGAAACTGGCCAGCACCACGGCCAGTACGCACCAGGCAACCGCATCGTCTATCGATCCGGCTGCGAGCGCCAGCGTACCGAGTGAGGTCTTGGACAGGCCCTGCTCAAAAATAATGCGCGCCAGCATCGGGAACGCCGTAATCGACATGGCCGCGCCCATGAACAGCATGGCTTGCGCGGCCGTGGTCTTGAGTGGAAAAAGGCTTGCGTCACCGACCAGGAACCAGGCCAGTGTTGCGCCCAGTGCGAACGGCGCCACAATGCCAGCGCTAGAAACCGATGCGGCGCTGCGCCAGCGCGACTTGATCAAGCCGAGATCAAACTCGACACCGATCAAAAACATGTAGAGCACCAGGCCAAGCTGGCTGAGCGCGAACAGAATGGGTTTGGATTCAAGCGGGAAAACGTAGGCGCTCCAGGCCGGGAGCAGCCAGCCCATCAGCGACGGCCCCATCACAACACCGGCGATCATTTCGCTGACCACCTGCGACTGTCCCATTTTGCTGAACAGAATGCCCACGACGCGGCAGACCCCTAGGATGAAAGCCATTTGCAGGAAGAACAGGACAGAGAGATCGAAGGTGCTCATCAACTCATCATTTTGGTAAGACTGCTTGCGCAGCACCATTGGAATCTAGCAGACTGCATGCATAAACTTCGATCACTATGAAAATGCGGCGATCCTGCTTGATCCAACCGAATGACCGCTATGTAACGCAATCGATGTCGGCTTTGGGCACTTTGCAGGTCGCCACGAACTGCTTCTTTACGGCGTTGAACTGGACCACAGGAAAGCTGACAGTCGTGGACAGCCGCTTAGTGTCTTCTGTTGACGTTTCCACCCCTGTTTCCGACCATATGTTCTGGCACAAACCAAAACGTGCGGTCACGATTGGCCGAAACACACTGGCAGCAAACATAGGGTCCCATTAGCTCAATGCGCAACCATGTCAGGCTTGGTAGTTTCTCTAGGTTCCTGCCGTTAACGAAACATTCGCCTGCAACTCATCCCACGGAGCCGTCAGTTTCCTGCCGTCACGCAGTAACAATCCGGCGGACTCCAGCATGGCCACATCCTGATGCACGTTCTTGTAATCACGGTTCAGGGCCGTCGCGAGCTCACGTACGTTGGCGGCGCCGTGTTGGCGCACATGACGCAATAATTCCAGGCGACGAGGGGAAAGGGTGTCCAACATGGTTTGCACGTCCAGGAAGGTCACATGTGTTTCGGAAACCGGTTCTCCGGCCGCAGCACGATTCCATGCGCTAGCAAAGCGCTTGCCCATATCGGCCAAGCTACCAACGTCAACTTGAACTTTATTCGTGGTGCTCATTTTTCACACTTTCAACATCGGCCAGAAAATCGGCCACCAACTGCTCGACACTCACAAACCTGTATCGCGTTTGAACCTCATGCACATGCCTGTGATCACTCTTGCCGCGTTCGTTGTCATATCCAACAATTCTTTTGCCATCGCGTCCATAAAACAGGCTGTACTTGAGCCCGTGGGCGCGTTCTGCTGATGCCTGCGGTAACTTCCATATGGTCATTTCAACGATGGACCCATCCGGCAACACGGCTTTGTCGTAGAAGATTCGCATCGCCTTCATATGGTCACTTTAACCATATATAAAGATGGTGTCAATAACCATATGACACACCCTCTGAACCACATGGAATTTTGTTCTTTCGAGCCAACAACCAGACTTGAAAATGGGTGCGCCCCCCAAGAAAGTAAGACCTAATGTCGGGTATCGGGCAGGCAGATTGAAAAGTTGACCGTCGCCTGAGTGTCTACTTCTGTCAGTTTGCGACCCGCCCCGCATCCCTGGCCCAAGCGGCATCAGGCCGCCAGGCCGCAGCCCATGCTGGCAACTCGTCGGCCAGCATCGGGGGCGCGATGGCGTAGCCTTGCGCCAGTTCGCAGCCTAACTCCAGCAGCAACGTGCCCTGCGCTACGGTCTCAACGCCCTCCGCGATGACCTGGCGCTTGAAGGCCGAAGCCAGACCAATCACGCCCTGCAGAATCGCCAGATCATCGGGGTCTTCAAGCATGTCGTGCACAAAACTCTGGTCGATCTTGAGTGTGCTGACGTGCAAACGTTTCAAATAGGTGAGCGATGAATAGCCGGTGCCAAAATCGTCGAGCGCAAAGGCAATCCCAAGCTGCGCGCAGGACTCGATCAGTTTGGACACCTGTGCCACGTCTTCGAGCACGCTGGTCTCCAGAATCTCCAGCTCAAGGCACGATGGTGTGAGCTGTGGATGGGCCGCCAGAATGAGCCGCAGGCGGTCCAAAAAGTCTGCTTGCTGCAATTGGCGCGCCCCCACGTTGACGCTGACCGGAATATTCAGACCGGCGCCACGCCAGCGCTCGACCTGTGTCAGTGCGGTCTCGATTACCCACTCCCCGATCACGACGGCCAGCGCATCGGTCTCGATCACAGGCAGAAACAGCGATGGTTCGAGCAGGCCGCGCTGCGGATGTTGCCAGCGGATTAAAGCCTCAGCGCCAACGACCTTGCCGCTTCGCATATTGATCTTGGGTTGGTAATGGAGCACGAATTCTCGCTCGCTCTGGGCCAGCCGGATGCGCTCCAGGCTCTCAAAGTGCAAACGGATGTTGTGATCATGTCCGGCGTCGAAGACATGGTAGCGTCTCTTGCCGGCAAGCTTGGCCTGGTACATGGCCTGGTCGGCCTGACGCAGCAATTGATCGGCGTCGATGGGCTGCGCCTGCGGGTAAAACGTCACCCCGATGCTGGCCGACACCTGCAGATGGAGATCACCCAAATGCACCGGCTGTGCGGCAGCCTCCAGCAGGCGATTGAGCAAAGGCAAGCTGGCATCGCC
>CAIWNX010000131.1 GCA_903914175.1 uncultured beta proteobacterium
AGGCTCACTGGTTATTAAGCAGCGAGTGCGAAACGTTCGTCGTTTGCAGTTAGTTTTTTTGAATCTGTTTTACGAGCGCATTCAGCTCGACATGCACCACAGCGATTCCGTACCCACGTCGAAACCAGTGCAGCCCCAAGGCTCGCATTTTAGGCCTAGCCCAGCAATTGCAAGAGCGCACCCGGAGAATTAATGCTGGCGTGAGCGCCCCAGCGGGTCGGATCGGCTTCGTGACCAAGGTACCCATAGGTCGCGGCAACCGTTGCCATGCCAGCCGCCAGACCGGCAACAATGTCGCGTTCATCGTCCCCCACATACACGCAATGTGCCGGCGCGATACCCAGGCGGCGGGCCGCCTCCAGCAGCGGCTCAGGATGCGGCTTGGCGTGTGCTGTGCTGTCGCCGCTGATAACGGTGCGGGCGGAGGCAAACAGGGGCATGGCGCGCGTCAGGGGCACGGAAAAACGCGCTGCCTTGTTGGTCACCACACCCCAGGGCAGGTCCCGCGCCACAAGGTCCAAAATGAGTTCAGGCACGCCGGCAAAAGCATAAGTGTTCTGCGTCATGCATTGCTCGTAGTTGACACAGAATTCTTCGCGCATGGCGGCAAAGTCGGCGTGCTCGGGGGTCATGTCAAATGCGACGCCAATCAATCCGCGTGCACCGGCACCGGCGACCGGCCGATAACGCGCCGGCGGCAGTGACGACAGACCACGGTCGAGTCGCATCTTGTCGACAGCGGCGCCCAGATCAGGCGCGCTGTCGATCAGGGTGCCGTCCAGATCAAACAGCACCGCCCGCACCTGCGCGAACACGCCGGGCGTTCCCATCAAACGCTGGCCAGGTCCGACTTTTGCGTCGCCATCAGGTAATTCACACTGGTGTCCGCATTGAGCCAGAAGCGCTGCGTCATCGGGTTGTGTCCCATGCCACGCGTGTGGCGCAGGTCGAGATCAGCGGCGCGGCAGTAGCCCGCCAACTCGCTGGGGCGAACCATCTTGGCGTATTCATGCGTGCCACGCGGCAGCAGATTGAGCACGTACTCGGCGCCAACAATGGCGAACAGGAACGATTTGGGGTTGCGGTTCAGTGTTGAAAAAAAGACCCAGCCACCCGGTTTGACCAGTGCGGCACAGGCGCGCACGATGGAACCCGGATCGGGCACGTGTTCCAGCATTTCCATGCAGGTCACGATATCAAAGGCGCCCGGCTGCTCCTGCGCCAGCGCTTCGGCACTGACTTCACGGTATTGCACGTTCGGGGTCTGGGCGTCGAGTGCGTGCAACTGCGCCACGCGCAAGGGCTTGGCGGCCAGATCGATACCGGTCACCTGGGCACCGCTGCGCGCCATGGCATCGGTCAGGATGCCACCGCCGCAACCCACATCGAGCACCTGCTGCCCAGCCAGCGGCGCCAGGCTGTTGATCCATTCCAGCCGCAAGGGATTCATCTGGTGCAGCGGGCGAAACTCGCCCTGTGTATCCCACCAGCGGTGCGCAAGATCAGAAAACTTGGCCAGTTCGGCCGGGTCAGCGTTCAAGGTAGAAGTCATGGGGTGAGATTATCGGACAAGCCGGCAATACCCAATCGGCGCCGGGGGCTCAGGCAACGCCCCCAATGCAAAAAGCCCCGACAAGCGGGGCTTTTTGATGCGGCCTAGACAGACCGCAGCTGGTAAAAAAAACCGGCTATCAGTTAGCGCGGGTACCGACCACTTCGATTTCCACGCGACGGTTCTTGGCGCGGCCTTCTTTGGTCTTGTTGTCAGCAACGGGTTGTTTCTCGCCCTTGCCTTCGGTGTAAACGCGGTTTTTCTCGATGCCCTTGGACACCAGATACGCCTTCACGGCTTCCGAACGCTTGACCGACAACTTCTGGTTGTACGGGTCGCCACCAACAGAGTCGGTGTGGCCGACGGCAATGATGACTTCCAGGCTGATGCTCTTGACCTTGCCAACCAGATCGTCGAGCTTGGCCTTGCCTTCAGCCTTCAGGACGGCTTTGTCAAAGTCAAAGAACGCATCGGCTGCGTAAGTTACTTTGGTGGCTGCAGGCGGGGGAGCGGGTGCGGGTGGGGGTGGGGGTGCAACAACGGCCTTCGGAGCCGGTGCCGGCGCCGGTGCCGGTGCGGCGACCGGAGCGGGTGCGGGTGCCGGTGCCGGTGCCACGATGGCGCCATCGCAGCCAGCGGCTGCCGTAGCAGGCGTCCAGGTCGCATCACGCCAGCATTGGCCAACGCCACTCTTCCAGACATCACCAGACGCACTGCGCCAGTTGTCAATCGATTGGGCGCCAGCCACGGTTGTGAGTGCTGCGGCAGCAATCAGCATTGCCACTTTGTTCAGTTTTTTCATGGTTCTCCTAGAGGGAAAAGCCGCAGCAGCGCGGCGAATTATTATGCAACGCTCTAAATGCCCATCACCTAAAACGTTCAGCTTATTGTGCCACAGCAATATTCAGACTGAAACCCCCCAAAAACCCGTAGACGTGTGGACCGAAAAGCAATCACCAAATTGCCCGCAAAAATGGATGTACCGTTGCACAAGCGCCACAAGCGCGACGCCAAAGCCTTAGAATCGCCCATTGCCTCCGACACCGTTCCAGCCACACCCGCCCCATGACCCAGTTCGCCAAAGAAACCCTGCCCATCAGTCTTGAAGAGGAGATGCGCCGGAGCTACCTCGATTACGCCATGAGCGTGATTGTGGGGCGTGCCCTGCCCGACGCGCGCGACGGCCTCAAGCCGGTGCATCGGCGCGTGCTGTTTGCCATGCACGAGTTGAACAACGACTGGAACCGACCCTACAAGAAGTCAGCGCGTATCGTTGGCGACGTGATCGGTAAGTACCACCCGCACGGTGACAGCGCGGTGTATGAAACCATTGTTCGCATGGCGCAGGATTTTTCGCTGCGCCATATGCTGGTCGACGGTCAGGGCAATTTCGGATCGGTGGACGGCGACAACGCAGCCGCCATGCGTTACACGGAAATCCGCATGGCCAAGATCGCGCACGAGTTGCTGGCCGATCTGGACAAGGAAACCGTCGATTTCGGCCCCA
>CAIWNX010000132.1 GCA_903914175.1 uncultured beta proteobacterium
CACTTTGAGCAGCTTGCTCCAGAAGTCGCCCACCTCGGTGGCCTTGGCCCCCGACACCACGCCGCGAATGTGCCCGAGCTTGCCCAGCAAGCCCATGTAAATGTTTTGGGCAATCGACATGGTCTCAAAAAAGCCCTCGACCTTGCGGTCTTCGGTGATGTATGCGATGCCGTCTTCCACCGCTTGGCGCGCCACCCGGTAGCGAATGGGTTTGCCGCGCAGCAGCACCTCACCGCCGTGAAAGAAGTCGCGCTTGATCAGTCCGGCCACCACCTTGAAGGTCTCAGTACGGCCCGATCCGACCAACCCGAACACGCCAGTGACCTGGCCGGCAAACACCGACAGGGAGTTGTTTTTCACCATGGACGCCATGCGCAGATTGCGCACCGACAGCACGCATTCACCTTGCTTGCGCACCACCGTCTTGCTTTGGCCGTACAGGGTTTGTGACAAGTCGCGCCCAACCATGGCTTGGATGATGCGCGCCCGATCAAAGTTGGCTTTGTCGTCAGTCACTACGTGCTGGCCGTCGCGCAATACGGTAATGCGGTCGGCCAGCAGCAGGGCTTCTTCAAGCGCGTGCGAGATAAAGATGACTGAGACGCCGCGCGCCTTGAGGTTGAACACCAAGTCAAAGAAGTACTTCTTTTCTTCGGGCGTGAGGCTGGCCGTGGGCTCGTCAAAAATAATGATACGAGCGTCGTGCAGCACAGCGCGAGCGATTTCCACCATCTGCTTTTTGGCTGCGCCCAACAGGCTCACGCTGGCGGTGGGGTCTACGTCAAAGTTGAGCGACTGCAAAAACTGTTGCGCCGAGATATAGACGCCGCGCAGGCGGTTGTAAAACTTCTCGCGGCCCAGAAACAGATTTTGTGCCACCGTCATGGTGGGCACCAGGCTGGTTTCTTGGAACACCATGGCAATGCCGTGGCCACGCGCGTCCAGCGGCGTTTTCATCTCAATGGCTTTGCCTTCGACCAGCATCTGGCCCGACGACAGTGCCACCACGCCGGCCATCACCTTGGTCAGTGTGGATTTACCTGCGCCGTTTTCGCCCACCAAAGCGTGGATTTCACCCCGGCGCAGAGTGAAGTTGACGTTTTCAATGGCTGGTACGCCACCGTATTTTTTGGTCGCCTCGCGCAGTTCGAGCACCACGTCGGGCAAGGTTTGCGGAACGTTCATGCCACATCTCCTGAGGAATTGAGTTCCACGCGCAAGAGGCGCGCGCTGCCTTTGGAGACTAGGTATAAGGCCCCGGCATGTTCCGCTACTGCAGTAATGCCATGGTGCTGACCGTCCACCTGGCTGTGCAGGGACGACAGCACGCGCCCGTCATCGGCTACGCGCAATACCATGCCATACGAACGCGGCGGCGCCCATGGTTTGAGCACACCCATGGACTTGACACCGGCGCCTTGAAGAGGCTCCAGAAAGCTCTTACCCGAAGACAGGGCAGGCGCCACCCACTGGCTGGGGTGAATTTCTTGCATCATTCGATTGCGGAACGCGTCTTCGCGCAGCACGAATTCCACCAACTGAGTGCGGCATACAAAGCAAGTCAGCCAAAAGCCGCCGCCCTGCGCCTGCGCCATGCGCGAGGGGTAACCCGGGAGTTCAGCCACTGTGGCGCGCAAGGCGACCGCGCTGCCGTGGGCCGAACCCAACGTGTGTTTCCAACTCTCGCTCCAGCGCGCTAGGCCGCCGTCGGCCAACACGCCAAAGGCATAGGCCAAGCCTTGAGCCAGCATCGAACTTTCACCTGACTGCCAGTTCCAGCGTCCGACCTTGCCGGTTTTGCCGTGGTGCATCAGATCGTGGCACCACTGGTCGGGGCCAAATTGCTCAGAGCCGTCGCTCACCAGCAGGCTGTCGGCTCCTTCAAAGGCCAGCGCGTTGGCACTAAACAAGGCGCGACCACCCAGCGCACGGGTCTGCGTCACGGTAGCGCCCTCAGCGTTGATCAAGTGCAGCTCACGCCCTCCCAAAGCGACGGCAAGGTGGCCCTTTGCATCTGCCGCCAGGGCGGTAATGGGCGTGTCGAAGCGGCGTACCTCCAGGGCATGCTGGCCGTCAAGGAGGTAGAGCACCGGCCCTGCGCTGATCCACAGCCGCTGACCGTCACTTGCAATGTCGTCAATACCAGGCAAGTTCAAGACCACTGCGGCCTCGTCTAGCGCACGATTGGGCTTGATGGCGCCGTCCATGATGGGCACGGTAATTGCTGCTGTGCCACGCCCGAGCAGGCGATCCCACCACCGTTGAATAGAACTTGGCATCATGCAGTCCTCCAGCGTTGTTCGTATTGGGAAAACCCAGGATCTGCACCGGAGAGCTTGTAGCGGCCAATGCGGTTATTGGAAATGCCACCTAAATACAAATAGCCCTGATGCTCGCGCATAGAAGTGATCATGGGATGGTTTTCGCCACCCAGGTCCCACAGAGTTTCCAACACCTCACCGCGCTCGTTGAACTTCAGCACGCAGCCGGTGTTAATGTTGGGGAACAACCACTCGTCCAGTGCCACGCGTTGCGCCATTCGCTTGCGAAAGCTTGGCATGCGCATGGCCAGGTCATAAGCCGGAGCGCGCATTCCCACCAGAGCCAGCCAGTAGTTTCCGTCTGAGGCGAGGTTGATGTTGTCGGGGTAGCCCGGCAGGTTGTCAAGCACCATTTCGACTTGACCGGCGCGCGGGCCGTCAAACCAGTAGCGCTTGATGCAGCAGCCCCAAGTTTCGGCAAACAAGATGGATTGGCGGTCGGTCGCGACACAGATGCCATTGGGGAAACGCAGGCCACGCAGCACGGTGCGCGTGCTGCCGTTGCGCGGGTCGTAGCAGACGATGCGACCGTTGCCACGCGCCTCTAAGCCGTCGACCGGCCACTCGTGCATTTCATAGC
>CAIWNX010000133.1 GCA_903914175.1 uncultured beta proteobacterium
ACAACGTTGAAACTAGGAAGATGGAGCGCCATGCGTGCTGCGCGTGTCGTCAACCTCTTAGCCGCCCAAACTTTCTACGACCGCTGCCGGGCGAGCAATCTGAGATGTCCACCGGCCCTTTACGACCAACAAGGGACGGTCACGTTTTTTCTCGATAACGGTCATTGGATTGACGCAAAAATCGGCAGCAGTCGTTCGACGACCGAAATCGAGACTTTCCGCTGTCAGGCTCTTTCGCAGCGGTTGCTGCCGGTCGCTACTGCCGGCTTACTGGTAGTCCAACCCAGACGTTTGGCCTAGCTGTGGGCGTTGTGCCACCGGCTGCACGACAAAAATCTCTTCAATATCCCCCGTTCGGGGGATAGATTTTTCCTGCTCGGCGCTTCAAGATGTCGCACCAGGAGGAACAAATATGAGCAACAATCATGTCGATATTGAGGGCGACCGTAGTTCGCATCGAAGTTACGCAAGACCAGAACCAGAGTCCTGTCTGGATGGCTTACGGGTATTAGTGATCGAAGACAATGCCTTGGTCAGAAAAGCCATGGGGTGTCTGCTGACAGCATGGGGATGTCAGATCACACTGGCCGACGGGGCGCTAATGGCCTGTGACAAAGTCCGGCAGGATCAGGCTCCAGACATCATCCTGAGCGACTATCAGTTGAACGACGGGTACAACGGCATCAATGCAATACGGCTTGTCCGCGAACTCGTTGGCAGCCAAATTCCAGCTTGTTTGATCAGTGCGGAGACGGATGAACAACTCGGACAGCAAGCTCACGCCGCGTGTATTGATTTTTTGCAAAAACCGGTGCCGCCTATTACGCTGCGTGGCTTCTTGATTTCAAAGGTGCGGCATCCGTTCGTGCTAAAGTTATACAGGGCTTAACTGCCCCCGCGCTTGGCCTCCCTGAGCGCGGCCCGGAAGGGTTTACCCCAGCCCCAGTGGCTGGGTCTTTTTTTGCCTCTTCGCCGTCTCTACGACACGTAATTGCGCTGGCACCAGCCTGGACCTGTCCCTCTTACGAAAACTGGCTGAGCTGATGGGCGGGCAGATGGACAGCCTGTCATCTCCAACGGTTGCTACAGGGAGGACAGTTTGTAAAATCTGACCGGCCACTTTGCGTTTGTGACCGCCTGTGACTTTTCTCGGAAGCCGACGGCCAAGAATGAGCGACAGGTCTGTAGAAAGTTGTTGAGCCGGATCGCAGCGGTTACTGCCGGTCGTCGGTGTCAGCTTACCGGCAAGCCACTAGTGCGAGCTTGGCCTCGACTGAGTCGCAGTTCGTTATCGACCCAAGCGGCAACATCGCGGTGGCTGAAGGGTTGAACAAAGGATGTACGCCATCAAGAAATAATAATTAACAGTGCGCTAACCCCGTTGCAAATGCCACGTTAAGCGACTAGACTCTGCTGCATCGGCAAATGCAGAGGAATCTGCAGACGCAAAGCTGCAGGCCCTATCCTAGATTGACTGGAAGGGTAGCTGGGTTGCCCCGTGAAGCTCAACTTCCTTCCTTTCATATCCCACAAAGTCCGAGTCACGTTGTTGACCGTGGGCATCTTTTTGCTGGGCATCGGCATCTTCTCCGTCTATGTAAGTTTTACGTTGCGCGATGATATGCAGCGTGTTTTTGGGGAGCAGCAGTTCGCCTCAGCGACCGTGCTGGCAAGCGATATCAATGACGAGGTGAT
>CAIWNX010000134.1 GCA_903914175.1 uncultured beta proteobacterium
AAAGGGCAGTTCGGCGCCGGGCGTGAAGATGCGAACGCGGTAGTCAGCGCCACCGCTTGCACCCTGTGTGCTGGGTGCAAGCAGGAAGGTGGTTTCCGACAGGTTGGTCCACTGCGCGAAGTGCTGCATTTCCTCGCTGCTTAAATCGCTGCCATCGAGCACCACGGCGACCGGATTGCCCAGGTACGGTGCAGATCCGAAGACATCAACCTGCTGATAGGCACGTGCTTTCATCGTTTCAGGCTCTTGGAATAGATGGTAAAGGCGCGAGCCAGAGCGGCCACGCCGCGCTCTATCTCCGCCACGCTGGGTGTGACGAAGGACAGGCGCAGGGTGCGCGGATCACCGTCGGCGGCATAAAAGGGAGCGCCAGGGACGAAGGCGACACCCTGCTCGATCGCGTAAGGCAGCAGGTCAACCGCGCTCATGCCACTCGGCAGTCGAGCCCACAGGAACATGCCGCCGGCGGGTTTGTTCCATGTCAGTGTCGAATCGGGGTCGCCCACCGGCATCTCGCGCGCTAGCGCTTCGAGCATGGCGTCGCGTTGTGATTTGTAGAGGGCGCGAATGGTGGGCACATGGCGCTCCAGAA
The DNA here is from genome assembly GCA_903914175.1 of uncultured beta proteobacterium. Lineage (GTDB taxonomy): Bacteria > Pseudomonadota > Gammaproteobacteria > Burkholderiales > Burkholderiaceae_C > Rhodoferax. The sequence continues at coordinate 593 of CAIWNX010000134.1, forward strand.
AACCGTTCTTCATCACCTCGGCGATCAGACGCTGGTTGAAGCCCGGGCTGTGCAGATCGGCCGCCTGCTTGGCCTGCAGCAGCTTCGGGTAGACCGCCTGTGGCGCTACGATGAAGCCAAGACGCAGGCCGGGCGCCAGCACCTTGGAGAACGAACCGAGGTAAATGCAGCCGTCCGGGTTGCGGGCCGTCAGGGGTGGTGGGGGTGCTTCGTCAAACCAGAGGTCGCCATAGGGGTTGTCCTCCACGATCGGCAAACCCAGACTGGCTGCGGCCTGGCTCAGGGCGGCACGGCGCTGCTCGCTCATGGTGCGGCCGCTCGGGTTCTGGAAGTTGGGCAGGGCGTAGAGAAAGCGCGCACCGCTGGCTTTAGCCTGCAGGTCAGCGATGTCCACGCCTTGGTCGTCGCTGACGACGCTGACAATCTCCGGCTCCATCGGCATGAACGCCATGACAGCGCCCAGGTAGGTGGGGGATTCGACCAGAACTTTGCTGCCGGCGTCCACCAACACCTTGGCTACCAGATCAAGCCCTTGCTGTGAACCTGTGGTGATCAGGATGCGAGCCGGATCGACCGGCCACGGCAACATGGCGGCCACCATCTCACGCAGCGGCCCGAAGCCCTCGCTGGCGGCATATTGCAGCGCCGCCTGCGGGTCGTCGCGAAGGACCTTGGCGCAAGCCGCTTCAAACTCCGCTACGGGGAAGGTCTTGGGTGAGGGCAGACCGCCGGCAAAACTGACGATGCCGGGTTTCTCCGTGAGTTTGAGGATTTCCCGTATCACGGAGGGGTTCATTCGCTTTGTGCGTTGGGCCAGGCGCCAGGGTGAGGTTGACGGTGCGACTGTGTTCATGGTGTGTTTCTGCGGAATTCGAATGGGTAGCGCAAGAGACTCGGCGTTTAAAAAGTTGTCATCCAGGCGGCCGTGACAACCAACACCAGCGCCATGAAGCGGTTGAACCAGCGCAGACGTTTACCAGTGTGGTTGGGCCCTTCCAGCCAAGCGCGCAGGAGGGAACCGATCAGGGCGTAGCTCAGGTTGCTAAAAAAACCAAAACACAGCATCACCGGCAGAATGATCGCAAAACGCGACCATGCGTCTGTGTGGCCCGCGATCCATCCCGCAACCACCGTCAGGGCCAGCATCCAGGCCTTGATGTTGAGAAACTGCAACATCACGCCTTGCCAGAAGGTGACTTTCAATTGTGCTGCGTTGACTTGGCTCAGCGTGCCGGAGCGCCAGAGTTTGAGGGCCAGCCACAACATGTAGCCAACGCCGAGTGCCTTGATTGCCATTCGCAGAGGCGGCAGGGCGACGACCAGCGCGCCGACGCCGCCGGCACAGATGCAAAACAGCAAACCCCAACCCGCCGGCACTGCCATGACAAAACGCAGGGAGCGCTTGAGGCCCAGGTTAGCTGCCAACGCGGTGGACAGGGTCGTGTTGGGACCTGGGCTGAAACTGGTGGCGGTGCTGAGCACCAACAGGGCAGTGAATTCAATGCTGTTCATGGGGGTTGCTGGTCAAACTTCCGAGAGTGCTTCCCAGCGGGCCAGCAGGCTCAGCATCTCGTCTTCAATGGCGGCGTCACGCTGGTAGAGTTTGCCGGCTTTCAGGGGGTCTTTGGTGTAGAGGTTGACGTCGTTGAGTTCGGCGCGCAGTGTTACCTGCTCCTGTTCCAACTGTGCCAGTTTGGTCGGCAGGCTGTCGAGTTCGCGTTGTTCCTTGTTGTTGAGCTTGCGGGCGGAAACGGGTTTTTGCGGGCTGACGCTGTTGGCAGTGCTTTCTGACTTGCTTGCGGCCGTCCGTGTGTTGATGGTGCTCGCACCGGCTGCCATCGAGATGGCACGACTGCGTTTGGACTGAATCAGCCAGTCCTGCACACCACCTTCGTATTCGCGCCAGAGACCGTTGCCTTCGAAGGCGATCGTGCTGGTCACCACGTTGTCGAGGAAGGTTCGGTCATGGCTGACCAGGAACACGGTGCCGTCGTAGCTTTGCAGCAGTTCTTCTAGCAGTTCCAGAGTTTCGATATCGAGGTCGTTGGTGGGCTCGTCGAGCACCAGTACGTTGGCGGGGCGGGCAAACAGACGTGCCAGCAGCAGGCGGTTGCGCTCGCCGCCGGACAGCGATCGCACTGGAGAGTTGGCGCGGGCCGGAGAAAAAAGGAAGTCGCCCAGATAGCTTTTGACATGCTTGCGCTGGTTGCCGATCTCAATCCATTCGCTGCCGGGGCTGATGAAGTCTTCCAGGGTGGCGTCCAGATCCAGCGCGTTGCGCATCTGGTCAAAGTAGGCGACCTGCTGGTTGGCGCCTTGTCGCACCTTGCCGCTGTCGGGTTGCAGTTCGCCCAGTATGAGTTTGAGCAAGGTTGTTTTTCCGGCGCCACTGGGTCCGAGCAAGCCGATCTTGTCCCCGCGCATGACGGTGGCTGAAAAGTCCTTGATGATGACTTTATCGCCGAAACTCTTGCAGGCCAGGGTCAGTTCGGCGATCAATTTCCCGCTGAGCGCCCCGGACGCCACATCCATGCGCACATTGCCCAGCGCTTCGCGATGGGCGGCCCGGCTGGCGCGCAACTTTTCCAGCCGCACGATCCGGCTCTGACTGCGGGTGCGACGGGCTTCGACGCCTTTTCTGATCCAGATCTCCTCTTGCGCCAGTAGTTTGTCGGCTTTAGCGCTGATCACGGCTTCCTGCGCCAACTGCTCGTCCTTGAGCATCACGTATTGGGAGAAATTGCCGGCATAAGATCGCAGGATTCCTCGGTCAAGTTCAACGATTCGGGTTGCCACGCGGTCCAGAAAGGTTCGGTCATGCGTGATCGTGACGAGTGCGCCCTTGAAAGCAACCAGCATTTCCTCCAACCACTCGATGGAGTCAAGATCCAGGTGGTTGGTTGGTTCGTCCAGCAGCAGAACGTCAGGTTGGGATACCAGTGCTTGCGCCAGGGCCACGCGCTTTTGAGTTCCTCCGGAGAGCGTACTGACCACCGCGTCTCCGTCAAGGTGCAGACGGTGCAGCGTTTCAGTGACCCGTTGCTCCCAATTCCAGCCATGTTGCGATTCAATGGCGCTCTGCAACTCGTCAAGGTTGCCAATACCTTCGCAGTATTGATCGATCAGGGCGATGACGCCTGCAATGCCCGCGCTCGCGGCTACGAAGACGGTCGCGTTAGGGTCGAGTACCGGCTCCTGGGCGACGTAAGCAAGACGCAAATTCTGCTGCAATTGGAGGACGCCGTCGTCGGCTTTTTCGAGCCCTGCCAGAATCTTCAACAGGGAAGACTTGCCCGATCCGTTGCGACCGATCAAGCCGATTCGTTCGCCGGCTTCAAGAGAAAAGTCGGTGTGATCCAGCAGCGCGACGTGACCGAAAGCGAGTTGGGCGTTCAAAAATGTTAACAATGCCATAGGAGGTGGATTATCCCGCCCAGTTCGTGCGTCCTGAGTCAGGCTTCAAGGCTGGTGTTTTTTTGGACTGGTGGTTGTGCTTGCGCACCGGCACGACCGCCCACATGCCTTCACGACAGGAAGCCTCGTTCTGCCTTGGCGCCTTCGCATGCTGCAGAGGTATGTAGCATGCGAAGGCGCCAAGTGACCTTCGAGTCAATCGGAGGCAATAGTGCGCCGGATCAAAAAAAGTATTGTTCGAGCCAGTCATTCGGTGGTACACTGTAAGGCTCCGCT
>CAIWNX010000135.1 GCA_903914175.1 uncultured beta proteobacterium
ATCATGGCTTTGCGCTCAGCAATCCCGCTTTGGTGAGCGCGCTGTTTAAAAAATCGTTCTCCAGTGCCAATTGGCCGATCTTGGCATGCAAGGGAACAAGGTCCACGGTTTCGTCTTTGCCAGTGTGGCCACCAAAGACGTTGGCAGCGTTCTCAAGCAAAAGCTTCTTCCATTCGCTGATCTGGTTTGGGTGCAGTTCAAACTGCTTGCATAGCTCAGCCATCGTCTTGTCCTCACGCAATGCGGCAAGGGCCACGCGGGCCTTGAACGCCGGTGTGTGGGTACGACGTGTGCGTCGTGCTGATTTCTTGACCATCGGAAACTCCTGTCTGCCTGACCAATATAGCCAGGACTTTATGCCCAGAGTTTCCACCTAAAAAATTGTTCAAATTTGCGGGGCCACTTCTGACCTTGTTCCCTTGCATGCCAAGATCGGCCAATTGGCACTGGAGAACGATTTTTTAAACAGCGCGCTCACCAAAGCGGGATTGCTGAGCGCAAAGCCATGATCGACCGTAATCACGAACTCAGCGTCGCACGCCAGGCCAAGTTGCTCGATGTGAGCCGAGGCTCGGTGTACTACCTGCCCAAGCCTGTCAGCGAAGCGGACCTGGCGCTTATGCGTCGCCTTGATGAGTTGCATCTCAAACACCCTTTCATGGGTGCGCGCATGCTGCGTGACCAATTGGCACTTGCCGGCATCCATGCGGGACGGCGCCACATCGGCACGCTCATGCGCCGCATGGGTATCGAAGCACTGGCACCGCAACCCGGTACCAGCAAGGCTGCTCCGGGCCACAAGATCTATCCCTACCTGCTACGTAATCTCCCGATCGTGCGCGCCAATCAGGTCTGGGCACTGGACACCACCTACATTCCCATGGCCAAGGGGTTTGTCTATCTCACGGCCGTGGTTGATGTCGCCAGTCGTCTGGTACTGGCCCACAAGGTGGCGATCACACTGGAGGCCTGCCATGCCAAGGAAATCATCGAGCAGGCCTTTGCACGTTACGGTAAACCAGAGATCGTCAACACCGACCAGGGCAGCCAGTTCACGGCTGAAGAATTTGTCAATGCTGTCTTGAGTCAAGGCTGCAAGCTATCGATGGATGGACGCGGTGCCTGGCGTGACAACGTGTTTGTCGAGCGACTCTGGCGCAGCGTGAAGTACGAGCGGGTGTATCTCATGGCCTATGACAACGTAGCCACTGCCCGCACCAACATTGCCCAATACTTTGACTGGTACAACTCCGAGAGGCCGCATTCAAGTCTGGATCGGGTCACGCCAGCAAAGGTTTATCTGAGCTTGCTGCCCAAACTGGCACAGGCTGCGTAGAATGAAATTTGTGGTGCGCCCCGAGTTACCCACCGCGGCTCTGCGTTCGTCGCAAGCGACGCTCGCCGCCGTGGATAACTCTGCACCTTTGGCAACCCGCCGGAGTCCACTTAAAACTCGGGGAAATGTTGTTCAGACAACCGGGGCCACTTCTGGATTCGAACGCGACCGTTCGTCTGCAACTGCGGGCTGGACGGTGCTGTGCAACGATCGAGCGGTCATAGTGGGTGACAAGAGTCGCCTGACGGGCTGGGGCGACGGTATTCCGCTCTATCACCCACAGTTCGCCATCATCACTGGCATTATCGAATTTCGTTCCAAGCGTGCCGACAAACTGCCGGTCACGACG
>CAIWNX010000136.1 GCA_903914175.1 uncultured beta proteobacterium
CGGAAATCGGTAGTACAAGTTTGCGGTGTTTAGTCAGTTTCGCGTCTGCTTTAAGTCTTCATTGTTTGTTGATAGCGGGTTAATTGCGGTTTTGGACTCCATCGCGTTTTGAGTCATTTTGAGGAGTCCTCTCGTGGGCAACAAACTTTACGTGGGCAATCTGCCCTATACATTCCGTGACGAAGACCTGCTTCAGGCATTTTCCGCACACGGCACCGTCACCAGCGCCAAAGTCATGATGGAACGTGACACTGGCCGCTCCAAGGGCTTCGGCTTTGTGGAAATGGGCAACGATGCTGAAGCGCAAGCGGCCATCAGCGGCATGAACGGTCAACAATACGGTGGTCGCGGCCTCGTGGTGAACGAAGCCCGTCCGATGGAAGCACGTCCTCCCCGCACTGGCGGCGGCGGCTTCGGCGGCGGTGCTGGCGGCGGCCGTAGCGGCGGTGGCGGTTACGGCGGTGGCGCTGGCGGCGGCGGCGGTTACGGCGGTGGCGCTGGCGGCGGTCGCAGTGGCGGCGGCGGCGGCGGTGGTTACGGCGGTGGCCGTAGCAGCTACTAAGCACCAGACTGGCATTGCGCCAATCAAAAAAAGGGCCCTTGTGGCCCTTTTTTGTTGCATCGCTAAATCGTTAACTGAATCCCCAGTTCGATGCACCCTCAAGCATCGGGATTGCGTGGCTTGCGGGGTCGGCCTGCTATTACCTTGTCGAACAGCGAGTTTGGCAACACGCGCAGCACTTTCGCCAGCACCCCCATCTGCCATGGAATAACGCGATAACTGACACCCGACTCAATCGCCCCGAATGCTCTGTCCGCAAACACCTGCGAACTCAACAAGAACGGCATGCGGAAGGCGTTCTTGCGCGTCAAAGGCGTTTCAACGTAGCCCGGGCACAGGGTCACAACCTTGACGCCACTACCCCGCATTTCACCGCGGAGGCATTCGCAGTAACTGATCATGGCAGCCTTGCTCGGACAGTTCGCGCCGTGGCCTGGCAAGCCGCGGATCCCGTTGACGCTGGCAATGCCAACCAATCGACCGGAGCCGCGTTGCAACATGCCTTCAATAAAAGGATGAAAACTGGCTGCCGTTCCCGTGTTATTGACGGCGAAGGTTCTGGCAATCACATCCAGGTCGGCACGCAGCGCCGTGTCCACGCCTACACTGATCCCGGCGCAGGCGATCACGACATCAGGCAGCCCTTGATGTTCCAAACAAGTCTTTCCTGCCGCCACGATGCTGTCGACTTGCGCAACATCCGCCTGGTAAATTTGACACCGCGCGGGATCGATCTGTTGTTCTGCAACCCATGCTTGGATATCGGTCACGCGGCGTGCCACCAGCGCCAGGGAATAACCGGCTTGGTAATAACGCCAAGCCAACGCCTGACCAATGCCACTCGATGCGCCAGTGATAAAGACGAGTCTGCCCATGGCCTGTTACGTTGACGCCTACGGGGCAACTCCGGGCATCAACACACCTCTGACACGACCCTTGAGCTGCAAGACACGGCTGCGCTCGTCGAAATCCATCGCATCGGCCGTTATCCGATCCTGCCCGCGAATCAGCTCCACTGGCAGGTGCGAGCGAACCCGTCCGGTTTGCATAAAGGCATGTAGAAACTCTCCGCGAAACTCGCTGCGCGGTTCAGATGCTCCAGCCTTCAACGTCACCGGCTCACGCACTACGCGCGCCTCACCGAACAGTTGGACCTCCGATGCATCCCCATTGCTCAAGGCCCGTCTCGCGCTGGCCGTCGTCAACCGGTTGCCTTCATTGAGTGAACGTATCCGGACCAGATCGATTTCCAGCGTGTCGGTATCGGGATAGTGACGCGCATCGCTTCCCATTAATTCGCTTTTCAAGCGCCCGCCATCGTCAAATGTTTTCACCGAAAAGTTGTGCATCAGGTAATCAGGTTCATGCCTCGGTGCCAATGCAGGCAGGCTTGGCAGCAGCTGCGGCGTGCTCCGCACCAGCCAGTAGGTTCCGAGCGCCAGCAGCCCCATCAGCACAATCGGCAGATAAAGCGACAGTTGCGCCGAAACAGCGCGCAGCAGCCGAATCACGGCACCGTCTCCGCCAGCAGGCTCACGTAGTGGCCACTGGCAATCAGCAAGAGATCACAGACCTCACGGACTGCACCGTAACCACCACCAACGCCGGTCACGTAATGCGCCACCGCCTTAACCTCACAATGGGCGTTAAGCGGTGCGCACGCCAGCGCGCAGGACCGCATCAAGGCCAGATCGGGCCAGTCGTCACCCATCGCAGCGGCCTGTGACCATTCCAGCCCCAGATCATTGAGCGTTTGTCGGGCTGCTGGCTGCTTATCCTCGGTACCGTAATGCACATGGTCGATGCCCAGCGCCGCCAGTCGCAGGCGCAGCGGTTTCGAATCGCGTCCAGTGATGACCGCCGGAACGATGCCCACCCGCTGCAATAATTTGAGCCCATGTCCATCGAGCGTATGAAAGCGCTTGATGGTCTCGCCGGCCTCGGTAAAGTGCAGGCCCCCATCGGTCAGCACACCGTCCACATCGAAGAAGACCACGCGGATACCCTGCGCCTTGAGCAGCAACTCGGGTGCGAAATTGAGCGCGGGAATAATCGAACTCATATCACTTTGGCCCGCATCAAATCATTGCTGTTGAGGGCGCCGCACAAGCGACCTTCCGCATCGATCACCAGCACGCTGGTGATACAACGCAACTCCATCAGTTCGGCCGCTTCAACCGCCAGTGCATCACTGGCGATGGTGCTGGGCTTGGGATGCATGACCTGCTGTGCGCTGAGACTGCGCAAATCGATGCCCTTTTCAACCAGGCGTCGCAAGTCGCCATCGGTA
>CAIWNX010000137.1 GCA_903914175.1 uncultured beta proteobacterium
CCTGCTTGACGCCAGCCGCGCGCGCAGCACCGGGCAACGCCTGGCCGCGCTCTCGCGCATGCGAGTGGGCATGCTGTTTCGCCCGGCGCTGCCGCGCAATGGCGAGCCGCGTACCGGCTACTCGATGGGCGAGCACGCCGAGTTGATGGCGCGCGAGTGGGGCATCAGCCGCGAGGCGCAGGATGCGCTGGCGCTCAAAAGCCATATGAACCTGGCGCGGGCCTACGACGAGGGTTTCTTTACCGACCTGATGACGAGCTTCAAGGGCGTCAGCCGCGACAACAATCTGCGCGCTGAGTTGAGCCTGGAAAAACTGCGCGCACTCAAACCTGCGTTTGACAAGAAGGTGGCGCCACAGCGGGGCACGCTCACCGCCGGCAACTCGACACCGCTAACCGATGGCGCCTCCGCCGTGCTGCTGGCCAGCGAGGACTGGGCACACGCGCACAAGTTGCCGGTGCTGGCCTACTTGAGCTGGAGCGAGGTGGCGGCAGTGGACTTCTTTGACAAGAAGGAGGGCCTGCTGATGGCACCGGCTTATGCCGTGCCGCGCATGCTGCAGCGCGCTCAATTGAAGCTGCAGGATTTCGATTTCTACGAAATTCATGAAGCCTTTGCGGCCCAGGTGCTGTGCACGCTCAAAGCCTGGGAAGACCCGCAGTTCTGCCGCGAGCGACTCGGTCTGGGGCAGCCTCTGGGTGCCATCGATGCGACCAAGCTCAACGTCAACGGCAGTTCGCTGGCAGCTGGCCATCCGTTTGCCGCAACCGGTGGCCGCCTCATCGCCACGCTGGCCAAGCTGCTGGCGCAAAAGGGATCGGGTCGTGGCCTGATCTCCATCTGCGCCGCGGGTGGCCAGGGTGTGGTCGCGATTGTGGAACGCTAAGCATGTTGAATTACAAAGCCCCGCTGCGCGATATGCGCTTTTTGATGAACGAGGTGCTGGACTACCCGGCGCATTACGCCAGTCTGACCAACGGCGCCGATGCCACGCCCGACATGATCGAGGCCATCCTGGAAGGGGCGGCCACGCTGTGCCAGGAAGTGCTCGCACCTTTGAGCCTGTCGGGCGATCAGGAGGGCTGCCAGTTGCGCGATGGCGTGGTCACGACGCCGACCGGTTTCAAGGCCGCTTATGCGCAGTTTGTCGCCGGTGGCTGGCAGGGTTTGTCGTTCCCGGTGGAATATGGTGGCCAGGGCCTGCCGATGTCGGTCAACGTCTTCAAGGCTGAGATGATGGGCAGCGCCAACTGGTCCTTCAATATGTACCCGGGCCTGAGCGTGGGCTGCATCAACACCATCCTGCGTTACGGTAGCGAGGCGCAAAAGAAGCAGTACCTGCCAGCGCTGGTGGCGGGAACATGGGCCGGCACCATGTGCCTGACCGAAGCGCAATGCGGTACCGATCTGGCGCAGGTCAAGACCCGCGCCGAGCCCTTGCCCGATGGCAGCTACCAGATCACGGGAACCAAGATCTTTATCTCGTCGGGTGAACACGACCTGACTGACAACATCATCCACATCGTGCTGGCGCGTCTGCCCGGTGCGCCTGCCGGCACGCGCGGCATTTCGCTTTTCATCGTTCCCAAGATGCTGGTCGATGACAAGGGTGCGCTCGGCGCGCGCAATGCGGTGGGCTGTGGTTCGATTGAGCACAAGATGGGCATTCGGGCTTCGGTCACCGCCGTGCTCAATTTCGATGCCGCGCTGGGCTATCTGATTGGCGAGCCGAACAAGGGTCTCGAAGCCATGTTCACTTTCATGAATACGGCGCGCATCGGCACCGCGATCCAGGGTGTCTGCCATGCCGAAGCCTCCTTCCAGGGCGCGCTGCCCTACGCGCGGGAACGCCGCTCCATGCGCGCCCTGTCCGGCAAGAAGGACGCGGACCAGGTGGCCGACGCGCTGATCTGGCACCCTGATGTGCGGCGCATGTTGCTGACGCAAAAGGCGGTGGCCGAAGGCGGGCGCGCCATGATTGCCAGCGCGGCGCAACTGGCCGACAAGATGTTCAATGCTGTGACGGCGGGCGATGAGGCACAGGCCAAGTTGCTCGACAACGAACTCGGCTTTTACACGCCGATCCTCAAAGGCTTTCTGACCGAGATGGGGCTTGAGGCGGCCAACCTCGGCATGCAGGTCTTTGGCGGCCACGGCTATATCCACGAGCACGGCATGGAACAGATCGCCCGCGACGCCCGCATCGCCACGCTGTACGAAGGCACCACCGGCATCCAGGCGCTGGACCTGCTCGGGCGCAAGGTGCTGCTGGGAACGCGCGGTGGCTGCGTGCGCGAATTCACGGCGAAGATGTGGCAACTCGCGAAGCCGCATCTGTTCGCCAGCGGAGCGCTCGGCGCGATGGCGCGCACACTGGCCAAACGTGCGCTGCAGTGGAATGTGCTGACGACGCGCATCATGCTGCGCGCCGTCAAAGACCGCGAACTGGTGGGCTCGGCCAGCGTGGACTACCTGATGTATTCAGGCTATTTGATGATGGGCTATTTCTGGGCCTTGCAGGCTTCACGTGCCGCGGCTTTATTGGCCAGCGGCAAAGGCGCCGAAGAAGCGGCCTTCTACCGTGCCAAGTTACAGACGGCGGAGTTCTATTTCGAGCGCCTGCTGCCGCGCGCCGATGGTCACCGCAAGAGCGCGCTGGCGAGCACACGCTCGGTCATGCAGATCGACAAGGATCACTTTGCCTTTGACTATTGAGCCACTTTCGTTATCGCGATGCCGGCAAGGCATGGATTGCGGGTCGGGGCCCGCAATGACAAATTCAAAGTTGTCATGCCGGACCTGATCCGGGGACGCAATGACGACTCACAGGTTCACTTGTTCTTGCGGGCTGGCGTCTGCCGGTGAATCAGGTAGTTGGCGATGATGTCTTTGAGGAATTCCTTGACCTGGGGTGGACTCACCGGACGGCTCAAGGCCTGGTGGCTGCCGACAATGGCCAGGTAGAACAAAGCGGCCAGTTCGATCGCCGCCTTGGAGTCGCCGGTCAGGCGCTCAAACTTGTACGCAAACAGGCTCATGCGCATTTCATCGACCTCAACCAGCATCTTGGCAACGACCGGGTCACGCCGGCCCAGGCCGCGCAAGGCCAGCTCGAAACGGATATTTTCCAGGTCGGTGCCGCCGTGCGCCAGTGCTGCATCAAGCAGGTGCAGCAGATCGGCTTGCGGGTCGGCCGTTGATTCGGACTTCAGGGTTCGATCGATTTCGATCTCGCGATCTTTCCAGCGCGTCAGCAGCGCAGAAACCAGTTCGGCGTGATCGGTGAAATGCCAGTAAAAGCTGCCGCGCGTGACGCCCAGCGCATCAGCGATCATCAGAACGCGCACCTTGTCGAAGCCACCATTGACCACCGCCATGAAAGCGGCGGCTAGCCAGTCTTCCCGATTCAGGCGTGGTGTCTCGGAGCGCTTTCTTGTCTTGGCTGCAGGCTTCATGCCATGTCTCTCCTTTGTTTTTTTCTTCACGTCGCAGATGCAACACCTAGTGAAAACCCCAACTCATTAGTTCGATGTGGATGCTATATTAACCCGTCCATACATAGATGTACGGAGCACAGGGTAAGCACTGTGTCAAAAATAGTTTGCGAATTGCTTTCCCGCCCACAAAAAAATCGGAGACCCCCATGAAGAACACCGCACATCGCAGCGCCCCTGGCCTCGCCAAATTCAAAGTTGCTTCATGCATGGTGCTGGTCGCCGTTGGCATGAACGCCAGCGCCGCTGAAAGCGCCAAGTTGCGTCAGCCGCCGGTCGGCGCGTTTGGCGGCGAAATCGCCGCGTCGGCCGACAACCCGGGTCTGTTCGGCACCGCAAGCCTGACCTACCTGAATATCTACAAGGTGACGGATGGCAATGGTGACGCCATCGTCTTGCCTGGCCGGGCACTGCCCTTGCAGACCGGTACGCCTACCGGGGGCGCCATACCGAACGGAACCTACACCCTCAATGTTCCGGCCGGAAGCATCGACTTCAATCAGAAACAGACGCAGCTCAATCTGGTCGGCGGTTACTTGAGCGAGGGACTTTATGGCGACGGCCATCTGGCCTTTGCCATCAATGTTCCTCTGATCAAACAGAGCAGAACCTTTGTCGCTGTGCAGGCTGCCGGTACCGTGTCACCAACGCCGCCAGCGGCCTTGCCGGCCGCGGCACGTGGCGCGATTGCCGGCGTTGCGGCGGCAACCAATGCGGCGGTTCAAGCTGGCATCGCTGCGACGACGGCGAGCCAAAACGCAGAAGTCTCCGGCATTGGCGATACCGAGTTGTCAATGGTCTGGGTGCGGCATCAGGACCGCCTGAAAGTAGCGGCCGGCGTTTCCCTGTTTGTGCCCACCGGCCTCTATGACAAGACGCGTGGTCCCAACCCCGGCTTTGGCAATTTCTACACCCTGCGCCCGGGTGTTGCGGTGACCTACGCGCTCAACCCCAATCACACCGACGCGGCCTGGGACGCTGGCGTCACGGTGGCGGCTCGATTGTCATACGGCATCAACACCACCAACAAGGACACCGACTACCGCAGTGGCAACTTCCTTTATGGGGAACTCGGCGTCGTCAAGGTCATGGGTGACTGGGCCTTCGGCAGCAATTTGCTGATGACCCAGCAGGTGAGCGATGACACGGGAGTCGGCGCGCCGGCAGACGGCAGCCGTTACCGCAGTTACGGCATCGGCCCGTTCCTGTCCTACAAACTCCCGGGCAAGGACGCCGGTTTCAATCTGCAGTACAGCGACACCTTCGGCGCACGCAATGCCATTGTGGTCAAGGCGCTGCAGTTGCGTTTCGTCAAAGCCTGGTAAACGACGGGCTTGATCGATGTCGATCAAAAGCTGGCTGATGCCTGTCATCAGTCAGCGTTTTCTTTCCCGGGAGCGCCTGCTCAGGCTGCGTGCCAAGGCTGAGCGCACTCGGGTTAAAAAGGGCGCGCGCCATCTGCTGCATTATTTCCATCAGGTTGACGATCCCTACAGCGCACTGGCAGCGGCCGTGCTGCCGCGTTTGCAGTCGCGCTATGACATCGACATTGCAGTCCATGTGGTTGGACCGCCGCCAGACAGCGCCGCACCGGAGCGCGAGAAACTGATCGCCTACAGCCGGCGCGATGCGCAGTTGCTGGCAGGGCGCTGGGGCCTGGAATTTCACGACAGCGGCAGGCAGCCGTCAGCGCAGGCGGTGCAGCGTGCGGCGGCACGTCTCGTGGCAGCTGCAGAGGCTGGCAGCTTTGTGGCGGTGGCGGGTGCGCTCTCAGCGGCGCTGTGGAATGGCACGCTCAATGGTGCGGCTGCTGATGTATCGACGCCAGCGGCAATACGCGCGCACCAGGCGGCAGCGGATGCCTTGCGCAAGGACTTGGGGCACTACCTGGGCGCAACTTTTTACTACGGCGGCGAGTGGTACTGGGGTGTTGACAGACTGCATCATCTGGAGCGGCGGTTGCAGGAACTCGGTGCCCAAAAGGACGGTGTGACTGATCTGCTGTTCCCGCCTGGGACTGATCTGAAAACGCCCTGTTTGTTGAAAGATCCGGAGCCGATAGATTTTTATTTTTCGCTGCGCAGCCCGTACTCGGCCATTGTTGCCAGGCGGGTGTTTGAACTGGGCCGACTGACCGGCACACCGGTGCGGCTGCGCTACCTTTTGCCGATGGTCATGCGCGGGCTACCTGTGCCATCCGAGAAGCGTCGCTACATCAGCCTGGACGCGGCACGCGAGGCTTTCGTCCGCGGCATTCCCTTTGGCCGCCTGAACGATCCGGTGGGGCGCCCGGCGGAGCGTGGGCTGGCCCTGATTCCTTTTGCAGAACGCGCGGGTAAGGCACAGGACTATGTGCTGTCATTCATGCACGGCGTCTGGGCCGAGGGCATCGATGCCGGCAGCGATGGCGGCTTGCGCCAAATCGTCGAGCGCGCCGGTCTGGACTGGACCGCAGCGCGTGCCGCTTTGAAGGATGAGGCCTGGCGCGCGGTGGCGGAGCAGAATCGTGTGGAGTTGTTCGCGCTCGGACTCTGGGGCGTGCCATCATTTCGCCTGCGTGAGACGGCGGTCTGGGGACAGGATCGTTTGTGGGCGATTGAAGACGAGCTATTGAAAGGCCAAGTTTGATGTTTCTGATTTTGAAGATTGCGTGTCTGATTGCTTATGCGATGGCGCTGGCCGGATTGGCGGGCCTGCTTGGCAGTGATCTGTCGGCCCGGATGCAAAACGTTGCGGCCGTGCTCCTGATTCTGCACGCGCTCGAAGTCGTCATCATGTTCAAGCACGTGCGCAAGTACCGTGGTCCGCTGCTCGTCAGCGTGTTGCTGACGCTGCTCTTCGGCCTGCTGCACTGGAAGCCGCTGGCCGACAGGCGCAATTAGCGCGGGATGCGACCAATGAGATACCGGGCACTGATTCTGGCAATGGGGCTGACGGTCGGCGTGGCTGCGCTGGCCGCTACGCCGGCGCGGCCCAACATCGTGGTGCTGGTAGCGGATGACTGGGGCTTCACCGATGTCGGCGCCTTCGGTGGCGAGATCAGCACGCCCAATATCGACGCCCTGGCGCGGCAAGGCGTGCGCTTCACCAATTTTCACGTTGCCGCATCCTGCGCCCCGACGCGCTCCATGCTGCTGACCGGCGTTGACAACCATCGCAACGGTGTTGGCAACCTGATCGAAACCATGCCGCAGGCGCATCTGGGAAAACCGGGTTACCTCGGCTCGCTCAACACGCGTGTCGTCACCGTCGCCAGTCTGCTGCAGGACCAGGGCTACCGTACCTCCATCGCTGGCAAATGGAATGTCGGCACCGAGCCGCACAACCTGCCCAATCGGCGCGGCTTTGACCGCTCCTTGATTCAGGGTGACACCGGCTCCGACAACTGGGAGCCGAACCAGCGCTACCTGCCGCATACCGACAAGGTCAGCTGGTTCGAGGACGGCAAGCCTGCGGCCATGCCGGCCAGCTACTACTCATCCGAGTTCTTTGTTGACAAGGCGATTGGCTACCTGCGTGAAGGTGCCGGTAGCGGCAAGCCGTTTTTTGCCTACGTTGGCTTCCAGGCCAACCATGTGCCACTGCAGGCGCCACGCGCTTTTATCGACAAGTACAAGGGGCGTTACAAAGATGGCTGGACGGCGCTGCGTCAGGCGCGGCGCGACAAGGCGGCTGCGCTCGGTCTGATTGCTAAAGACACGCCGCTGGCGACCATGGGCAGCACGCAAAGCTGGGATTCGCTGAGCGCCAGTGACAAGCAGTACCAGGAACGGCGCATGGAGGTCTATGCCGCCATGGCCGATGCCATGGACTTCCACGTTGGGCGCTTGATCGCGCATCTGAAACAGAGCGGTGACTATGACAACACGGTGTTCGTCTTCCTCTCCGACAACGGCCCTGAGGGATCCGACTACACCGACGCCCAGCCCTGGCTCTGGACTCAGTACTCACAGGCCCTCGAAAAATTGGGCGACAAGGGCGCTTACACCATCACGGGGCCGAGTTGGGCCAGCGCTTCGGCTTCGCCTTTGAGCGGCTACAAGTTCTATGCGGGTGAGGGCGGCATCCGCACGCCGCTGATCATCGCCGGCGTGCCCGGCGCTGGGCAAAACCAGGTGCACAGCAGCCTGACGCACGTGACCGACATTGCGCCCACCTTGCTTGAGCTGGCCGGCGTCGCGCACCCGGGCAACAGCTACCGGGGTGAGCCGATTGAGACCCTGATGGGACGCAGTCTGTTGCCGGTGCTGAAAGGTCAGGCGCAGCAGGTGCACCCGGCCGATGAGGCCATCGGCTATGAGTTGTCGGGCAATCTGGCGCTGTTCAAGGGCGATCTGAAACTGGTGCAAAACATGGTGCCGGTGGGCGATGGCCAGTGGCATTTGCACGACCTGCGCCGCGATCCGGGCGAGACGCAGGATTTGCAGCGTCAGATGCCAGATGTATTCCAGTCCATGCAGCGCGATTACGCGGCTTACGCGCAGTCGCACGGTGTGCTGAGCATGCCCGAGGGCTACAGCCCGACGCGCCAGGTGATGATCAACAGTTTTGTGAACTACTGGATCCCGTTCTACCGCAAGCCGGTGCTGATCTTTCTCGCTGTGCTGATCGCGGGCCTTGGCCTGGCGCACCGGCGCCGGCGGAACAAACGCGCATGAGCGCCTTGGGCTACCTGGCCACGCCGTGGCCGGGTGAAGACGGCGGACCGCAACGCCTGCAAATTCCGCGTTCCGGTGCGGCTCTGGGCTTGCGTGCGGGCGAGAAGCTGGGCTGCATCAGCCGTCGCACCTGGATGTCAACCATGACGCTGCTGGGCGCCCCGGGCGAGGTCTATCTGCTCACGCACTCGGCGCTGCGCGCCCGGTTGGGCTTGCCCACCACGGCTTGTGTTGAGCGCATTGACGCGCAGAGTTTGAAGACGCTTGATCGCTCGCCGCGTCTGGCTGGCGGGCCGATGTGGCCGGGCGGCATGGCGTTGCATCGCAACGGCGACATCTACGTCGTCTACGGCCGTTACCTGCACCGCCTGGACCGCGCCTGCCAGCCACGGGCCAAGCTGCGCTTGCTTATCGACGAGCCTTACAACTCCTTTGTCATTCTCGACAACGGATTGATCGTCACCAAAAACCTGTCGGACAAAACCCCGGCGACCCTCAGCGTGATCGACCCCGAGACGCTGCAGCCGGTCTGCGCTGATATGGCGTGTCCGGAGCCGTCGATCGCGCGCCTGAGCGCCAGCGGCAACACGGTTTATGTGGTGGGCGTGCGCTCCATTTTTCGCTACCACTGGCGCGATGATCTCAGTGCGCTGGTGTTGGATGCCGACTGGCGCTTTGACTACATTGGCCAGAGCCAGCAGAGCTATGGCTGGGACGTGGTACTCGATGGCGATAACGCCTGGTTCATGGACAACGGACGCCACAGCTACGTTATCAAGATGATCGGCAACGGTGTCAGCGCGACGCCGAACCGGCTGATACGGGTCTCGCTCTCGGACGCCACCGATTACCAGTTGCTCGATGTTTGCGGACTCTCCGGGGGCAGCATCACCAATCCGCCGCTGATCGACTTGCAACGCGGCATTGTGATCGGCTACGACTCGGCCAATCGCCATCTGCAGGCCTGGCGTTATGACGCTGCGTCAAAGGCCTTGACTCCGCTGTGGCACAAGAGCGCCTTTGGCTGTGCCAGTCACCTGCTGCTGTACCCGCAAACCGGTGAACTGGTCATCAACGATTACCGCCGTGGGGGCGAGGAAGTCGTGCTGCTGGCGATTGAATCCGGCACTGAGCTGGCTCGTGTGCGCTGCGGCGGCCAGATGCAGGGCGTGGTCTTTCCCAGCCCGGGTTGGGGCCGTGATTTCTACTGGTCCTCAATGGACCGGCTGACACGGGTATTCGTTGCGTGAGCGAGGCGACCTGGCAGAGATGAGCGGTTTTGATTGTTGACACGGTGCGAATGGCACAAAGGAATAGAGATGCATAAACGAAATATTCTGCTGACAGCAGGCTTGTTGATCGCGCTGCTTGCCATCACAGGCTATGCCTTCAGGGCACCGCTGGCCGTGGCCTTGGTGCAGCGGATAGCGGCACGGCAACTCGGCATTGATGCACTGACGGAACTGCCCGATGGCTTGCACGTCGGTCTGTGTGGCGCTGGCTCGCCCTTCCCGGATGAGAAGCGCTCGGGCCCGTGCACGCTGGTGGTGGCGGGCAAGCGACTATTTGTGTTCGACGCGGGAGCGGGGAGCGCGCGCAACATCGGCAAGATGGGCTTTAACCACGGCCGCATCGAAGCCATCTTTCTGACGCACTTTCACTCCGACCACATCGATGGTCTGGGTGAATTGATGCTGCAGCGCTGGGTCTCGGCATCCAATACCGCACCGGTTCCCGTTTATGGCCCAGCCGGGGTTGAGGCGGTCGTCGCGGGCTTGATGCAGGCCTATGCGCAGGACCAGCATTACCGCGTGGCGCACCATGGCGAGGCGGTCATGCCGTCCAGCGGAACCGGTGGCAAGGCACTGCCCTTTGCCACTGAACCAACGGGTCGCGTCGTGCTGCTCAAGGACGGCGATCTGGAGATTGCCGCGTTCTCCGTTGACCACGCGCCGGTGCACCCGGCTGTGGGTTACCGCATCACGTACAAAGGCCGCAGCGTGGTGCTCAGCGGTGATACCAAAAAGTCAGCTGCCGTCGCTCGCGAAGCCATCGGCGTCGATCTGCTGGTGCACGAAGCGCTATCGACCCCGCTGATGGCCATGCTCGGCGACGCCGCAGCCCAGGCGCAGCGGCCGAAACTAAAGCAACTGTTTGCCGACATCGTCGACTACCACAGCTCGCCCGAGCAGGCAGCCGAAACGGCACAGGCCGCGAAAGTGGGTTACCTGCTGCTCAACCACATTGCACCTCCCTTGCCGCTGCCGGGTTTGGAGAAGGCTTTCCTGGGTGACGCCGAGAAGCGCTATGACGGGCCGATCCGCGTTGGCGCCGACGGCGACTTTGTAAGCTTGCCTGCGGGGGTTAAGCAGATCAACGCCAGCCGGCGTTTTTGAGTCGCTGCGCGCATGCGCCGCCAAGCAGGCGCATGCGCCACTCGTGATCCAATACGGCTGATGCCCCAAATGCCTGTCATTCCCATCCGGCTTGCCGTTGCTGACGGCCCGAGCCTGAAATTGCCGAGTCTGCCCAAGGGCGATTTCTACCGCTTTCACGCGATGGTTAAACCGAGCGGCGCGCAGTGCAATCTGGACTGCGCCTATTGCTTTTATCTGCACAAGGAAGACTTGCTTGCGCAGCCGAAAAAGTCGCGCATGAGCGAGGCGCTGCTGGAGCAGCACATCCGCCAGTACATCGAGGCGCACACCGGACCCGAGGTTGTTTTTTCCTGGCAGGGCGGCGAGCCGACCCTGATGGGGTTGGATTTTTTCCGCCGCGTCATCGAACTGCAGACGCGCTACCGTAAGCCCGGGCAGGCGATTGAAAACGACCTGCAGACCAATGGCATCCTGCTCGATGAAGAATGGTGCGGCTTTCTCAAGCAGAACAACTTCCTGGTCGGCCTCTCCATCGACGGGCCGGCCGTTCTGCATGACGAATACCGCTACAGCAAGGGCGGCACGCCGACCTTTGAGCGCGTCATGGCAGCGGTGGCCCTGCTGCACCAGTACCAGGTGCCGTTTGGCGCCTTGTGTGTGGTGAACCGCAAGAACGCAAAACGACCGATCGACGTCTACCGTTTCCTGCGCGATCAGGTTCGCCCGCGCATCATCCAGTTCATCCCCTGCGTCGAGCCAGCGGATTTTTGCGCGGTGGCGCCTGGGCATTGGGACGCCTCGCGCCTCCCAGCGCTGGGCAGCGCGCAGGCCGCGCCTGGCAGTGCCGAATCGGTCGTGACCGACTGGTCGGTGGCGGCTGAGGATTGGGGTTATTTTCTGGGCCGCATCTGGGACGAGTGGTGGCGCCGTGACTACGGCAAGGTCTTCGTAGACCAGTTCGAGAACGTTATCTCGCAGATGTTGGGTCATGGTGCGCAAAAATGCGTGAGCAGCCAGATCTGCGGCAAGGCGCTGGCGATTGAGCACAACGGCGACCTCTACAGTTGCGATCACTTTGTCTATCCCGAATACCGGCTCGGCAATATCCTGCAGGTGCACGAGGGCGATCTGGCGTTTTCAGAACAGCAAAAGAAGTTTGCCTACGCCAAGAGCGATACGCTGCCGCGGTACTGCAAGGCCTGCACCTATCTCGATTTGTGCTGGGGCGAATGCCCCAAGAACCGTTTCATCAAAACGCCCGAGGGCGAGGCTGGTCTGAACTACCTGTGCCAGGGCTTGAAGCAGTTTTACGCCAAGGCCACAGCGGCGCGAGCGGAACTGGTGCGGCGGCTGGGTACCAGGTAGAGATCGTCGCGTCGGCTTGGGTCGGCTGCAAGGCTTATTGAGCCTGCGTTTCTCGTCAATATCCCCCAAATGGGGGATAGACAACAGCTGTCCCTATTGGCTATCGTTGGTCCAGCGTGAAGGGCGTTTGCCGCTTCTCACTCGTATCAAAGGACTGTCGCATGGAAGCAATCAAGAAGATGGAATGCATCGTCGTTGACGATCGACAATACCAGGTAGAGGGATTCGGTCAGGATCTGCGCGACGGCTCTTTTCAGTCAGTCTGCCAAATCGTGACGACGCAGGGCGATTCTGCTCAAACCAGGCGTTTGACGTTTCAGATCTTTTCGCGGGACCAGGATTTGGCTGCCGAAGTCGCGCTGCTGTGTGGCGCCGACATCGTGTCAAAAGAGCACACGCGAATCAACAACGGTATATAAGCCGTCGCACGACGTTTTCCCCTAACTTCCCGAACCTTGGGGCAGACCTAAAAACGCCAAGATCACTGGCAGATGCTGCTCGAAGTCGCTCAGACCGTGGTCGCTGCCTTCAATCAGATGCAGTTTGGCGCCGAGATAACGGGCGTGCATCTCGCGCCAGTCGAGCAACTCGTCGCCTTTGGCGATGACGGCCAGGTAGCGTTCGAGTTGCGTGAGCCTGGGCAGCGTCAGATCGCGCAATTCCTGCACGTATTCAGCCCGGAAGAAGAAGCGTTCCTGCGGATCGTGCCAACTGATTTGCTCACCGATGTGATTGGCCAGATCGCGTGCCGGATTTACCGCTGGATTGAGCAGCACGGCCCTGCAACCGGTCTGTTCGGCGATCCATGTCGCATAAAACCCGCCCAGCGATGAGCCGATGACGGCCATGCTGTCGAGCGGCCAGTCGGCGATGCCTTTGAGCACCATGGTCACGGCCGCCTGCGGCGATGGCGGCAACTGCGGGCAGTACCAGGTCAGGGCAGGGTGCTCGCGTTGCATGCGCTCGGCCATCAGCCGCGCCTTGACCGACTGCGGTGACGAGCGAAAACCGTGCAGATAAAGCAGGTGAGTGATCGGGGGCGGGGTAGGCATCGCTGCATCATAAAGGAGCGCGACAAGGGATAATCCGCGCATGACCGTCGTATTCGAGCGCCCCTCCCTCTGGCAACGCGTGGCCCCCTGGTTTCGCGGCTTTGATGGGCCACTGGCCTTTGGCATTTTTATGCTGGCCTGCGCCGGATTGCTGACCATGTATTCATCCGGTTATGACCAGGGCAGCCGCTTTGAGGACCATGGCCGCAACATGCTGCTGGCCGGCGTCATTCTGTTTGTGGTGGCGCAGATCCCGCCGCAGCGGTTGATGGCGCTGGCGCTGCCGTTGTACGTGGCCGGCGTGACCCTGCTGATTGCGGTGGCGATCTTTGGTGTCACCAAGAAGGGGGCGCGGCGCTGGCTCAATGTCGGCATCACCATCCAGCCGAGCGAAATCCTCAAGATCGCTGTGCCGCTGATGCTGGCCTGGTGGTTCCAGAAGCGCGAGGGCCAACTGCGCCCGTCCGACTTCGCGGTGGCGGCCTTGTTGCTGGCGCTGCCGATTGCACTGATCGTGCGTCAACCGGACCTGGGCACGGCGGTGCTGGTGCTGTCGGCCGGTTTGTCAGTCATTTTTTTCGCTGGGCTGTCCTGGAAGTGGATCGCGCCGCCGGTGCTGCTTGGTGTGCTCGGGGTGGCGCTGGTGGTGGGGTTTGAGCCGCAACTGTGTGCCGACGGTGTGCGTTGGCCGCTGCTGCATGACTACCAGCAGCAGCGCATCTGCACCCTGCTTGACCCCACACGCGACCCATTGGGCAAGGGCTTTCACATCATCCAGGGCATGATCGCCATCGGCTCGGGCGGTTTCTGGGGCAAGGGCTTCATGCAGGGAACGCAAACCCATCTGGAGTTCATTCCCGAGCGCACCACCGACTTCATCTTTGCCGCGTTCTCGGAGGAATTTGGCCTCTTTGGCAACCTGCTGCTGCTGCTGGGTTTTGGGTTTCTGATCTTGCGCGGTCTGGCCCTGGCGCTGGAAGCCCCTACACTTTTTTCTCGCTTGCTGGCGGGCAGCATCACGCTGATTTTCTTCACCTACGCCTTTGTCAACATGGGCATGGTCAGTGGCATTCTGCCAGTGGTGGGCGTGCCCTTGCCCTTCATCAGCTACGGCGGCACGGCGATGGTCACGCTGGGCATGGGGCTTGGCATTCTGATGTCGATTGCCAAGTCCAAGCGGCTGGTGCAAACCTGAAGCCTTGCAAGCACAGGGCGCGCTGAGACGTCAGTGCGCCAGCCCATTCCCGACCACGCTGCGGCTGCGGGAAGACCAACTGACTAGAATCAAAACATGATCTCCCGCGAACCTACCCTCGAACGCCTGGCCATTGCCAAGTCCCTTTTGCTGACGCCGTTTGGCCTGGATGAGTCCGACCTGGCACGGGCTCTGAGTGAAATCAGGGTGCACAAAATGGACGAGGCGGACCTGTATTTCCAGTACACACGCTCCGAGGGTTGGAGTCTGGAGGAAGGCATTGTCAAGACCGGCTCCTTCAGCATTGACCAGGGTGTTGGTGTGCGCGCTGTCTGCGGGGAGAAGACTGCCTTTGCCTATTCGGATGACATTTCGGAGGCTTCGCTGCTCGATGCGGCGCGCACGGTGCGCGCCATTTCAACCTCGGCACAGACAGGCCGTGTCAGGGTGGTGGCCAAGAAGATCGCCGCTTCGCGCTCGCTGTACGGCGGACTAGACCCGATTGCCACGCTCGACAGCACGGCCAAGGTCAAGTTGCTGGAAAAGGTGGAGCAGCAGGCCCGCGCCAAAGACCCGCGTGTGGCGCAGGTCATGGCGGGGCTGGCCAGCGAATACGACGTGGTGCTGGTGGCGCGTGCTGACGGCACCATCGCTGCCGATGTGCGACCGCTGGTGCGCTTGTCCCTGACCGTGATTGCCGAGCAGAAGGGCCGGCGCGAAATGGGTTCGGCCGGTGGCGGCGGCCGTTTTGGTTTGGCCTATTTTGATGAGGCCATCATCACGCAGTATGTGGATGAAGCGGTCAAGGCGGCCCTCACCAATCTGGAGGCACGAGCGGCACCCGCCGGCGAAATGACGGTGGTGCTCGGCCCGGGCTGGCCCGGCATTTTGTTGCATGAGGCGATCGGCCACGGGCTCGAAGGCGACTTCAACCGCAAAGGTTCGAGCGCATTTGCCGGGCGTGTCGGTCAGCGCGTGGCTGCCAAGGGCGTCACTGTGCTCGACGATGGCACGTTGTCGCAACGGCGCGGCTCGCTCAATGTGGACGACGAAGGCAACACCAGCCAGCGCAACGTGCTGATTGAAGACGGGATTCTGAAGGGCTACATTCAGGACGCCATGAACGCTCGTTTGATGGGCGTGGCGCCAACCGGCAACGGCCGGCGCGAAAGCTACGCGTCGATTCCGCTGCCGCGCATGACCAATACCTACATGCTGGCGGGCGATAAAGCGCCTGAGGAAATTGTTGCCAGCATCAAGAAGGGCTTGTATGCGACCAATTTTGGCGGTGGCCAGGTTGATATCACGTCGGGCAAGTTCGTGTTTTCAGCCAGTGAAGCGTTCTGGGTCGAGAACGGCAAGATTCTGTACCCGGTCAAGGGCGCCACCATCGTCGGCAACGGCCCGGAGGCATTGAAGCGCGTCAGCATGATCGGTAACGACATGAAGCTCGATAGCGGTGTGGGAACCTGCGGCAAGGAAGGCCAGAGCGTGCCGGTGGGCGTTGGCCAGCCGACGCTGCGCATCGACGGTCTGACCGTCGGGGGCACGGCATGAGGGTTTCGGACTGTGCTACATTCGGGCTCATGAAGTCGGCCAGTTTTTACTTTAGCTATTTTTGGTTCTCAAGCGCTTGTGGCGGTAGAGAGTTCTGAACGTACCCAAAGAAAACGTCCTGATCTTCCAAAAACCGCCGCACCCCGGCGGTTTTTTTATGCCTGTTTAACTTTTTTCGATTGACCTAGGAACCCATCATGAATGCAAAAGCCACTGCTGCCACAACCGATGCCTGGTATGCGAACCCCGTCGCCACCCCTCTCACAGACCGCAGCGGCCAGACCGACGGTAATTTTTAATCCATTACAACAAACATAGACGGAACGAATCGGACCACCAAAACAAAGTGTCCCCTGACTGGTTGTGCAATACGCACCAACTCTATTTGTTTTATATAAAAAAGCCCCGGTAATTATTCCCAAACTCACCACAAGAGAGAGAAATACCAGTGTTATTTTTGAGGAAAAAATTTTTTTTATTTTTGAAAACATATTTTTGTATTTCGATATTAAATATCGGCAATAAAAAAGGCGCAGTTACTCATACCGTTATCGTTCATAATACAAACGGGGTATTTAACGGCAGGGAAGTCGCTCGTTATATATTCATTAAAATGAGCTCGGAGATAGGTACTGCTGGCTACGGTTAATCCTGAGTTGGCCGGTATTATATCGGGAATATTCATCGTAAAAGCAAGTGTTTTTCCATCAGTAGAAGTAACGTTATAAAAAGTTTCACTGCCGGCAATAATTTTATTGGCTGATTTTGTAATTCCGGAGCCATGAATAATAACATTTACCTTTCCGGAACCATGATTCGGTTCTAAAGAGGCTATGACAACATTCTCACCAAGTCCGGC
>CAIWNX010000138.1 GCA_903914175.1 uncultured beta proteobacterium
CCCCAGCGCCGGCTAAGCCCATGCGCGCGCAACAGCACTTCGCCAGAGGTCATGACCTGCCCTTCCCGCCCGGCGCGTTCGAGCGCCAACCCAGCAGGCGCTGCACCACCTGATGCGGCACATCGACCAGACCGCGCGGCAGCAGCGCCACACTGAGAATGATGGAAGCACCCAGGCCCAGATGCCAGTGCTTGGCAAAGTCACCAAAGATCGCTTCCGACTTGAAAAATTCCTGCAACATGGCAAAGACAAAAGCACCCAGCAGTGCGCCGCGCAAATGCCCGAGCCCACCCAGGATGATCATGATCAGCACCTCGCCCGACAAGTGCCAGCTCATCAGTTCCGGGTTCACAAACCCGTCCTTTACGGCAAACAGAAAACCCGCCAGACCCGCAATCGCGCCCGACAGCACAAATGCCGCCAGCTTGTAGGGATAGGTGGAGAAGCCCGTGGCGCGCATGCGCTGCTCGTTGACGCGGATGCCCGCCAGCGCGCGGCCAAAGCGCGAGCGCAAGATCAGCGCCAGCAACACAAAGACGACCAGCAGGCAGGCCAGGGTGAAACCATACATTGGCAGCGGCCGGTCCAGGTCCAGCAGCGTGCCCAGCACCGGTTTGTTGTTCAGGTAAATGCCGTCGGTGCCGCCGCCCAGCGGCGTGTCGTGCACAACATAGAAAGCCATCTGCGAAAAAGCCAGCGTCACCATGATGAAGTAAACGCCGCGTGTGCGCAGCGAGAGCGCGCCCATGAACAGCGCATAAGCCGCCGCCGCCAGCATGCTCACCGGCAACAGCCACCACAGCGCGGCCGGACCGTCCTGCGGCGACAGCAGCACCGCCGCATAAGCGCCAACGCCGAGAAAAGCGGCCTGCCCGAAACACACCAGTCCCGTGCTGCCCACCAGCAACTCCAGACTCAGCGCAAAAATGCAGAACACCATGATCTTGGTGACGCGGTCAATGCCGTAGGGTTCGGCCACCAGCGGGAACAGCGCCAGCGCAGCAAACGCCAGCACAACAAACAGAACTTCGGATCGCTTCATGCTGCTGCTTTATCCGGCCTTGAACAGGCCATCGGGTTTCCACAGCAGGATCAATGCCATCAGCACATAGACCAGCACACCGGAGGCCTGCGGCAGCAGCACCTTGCCGAAGGTATCGACGACGCCGATCAGCAGCGCCGCCAGCAGTGCGCCACGCACCGAACCAATGCCACCGATCACCACCACGACAAAACAGATGATGAGCACCGTGTTGCCCATGCCCGGGTAGACCGATGACACCGGCGCGGCAATCATGCCGGCGAAGACCGCAATCGCCACGCCGGCGGCGAACACGATGCGGTACAGAAACTTGATGTCGATGCCGAGCGACTGCACCATCTCGCGGTTCGTGCTGCCGGCTCGGATCATCATGCCGATGCGCGTGCGGCTGAGCACCAGGTACATGCCCAGCGCCAGCAGCAGACAGACGCCCGAAACGAAAAGCCGGTACACCGGGTAGGTCATCATCTGGCCCAGCGCAATGGTGCCTGCCAGCGCATCGGGTGGCGCAACACCGTGCACGGTGTCACCCAGCAGCAGGCTGCGCGCTTCCTCAAAAACCAGGATCAGGCCGTAGGTCATGAGCACCTGCTGCAGGTGCTCACGCTCGTAGAGAAAACTGAAGAACGCCCACTCCAGCAAGTAGCCCAGCAGCACAGCCAGCACCAAACCGAGCAGCAGCGTCGCAAAGAAACCGCCGCCAAAGGTGGCGCCCACGATCGGCGCCAGGGCATAAGCCATGTAGGCACCGATCATGTAAAAGCTGCCGTGCGCCAGATTGATGACGCCCATGATGCCAAAGATCAGCGTCAAGCCGGATGCCACCAGAAACAGCAGCAGACCGTATTGCAGCGCATTCAGGCACTGGATCAAAAAAGTGGCGACATCCATCGAGAGGGATTACATC
>CAIWNX010000139.1 GCA_903914175.1 uncultured beta proteobacterium
AGACTTTGCGACGGTGGCAGAAACGCCGGTCATGTTCAGCGTGCTCAAGGGTGACAAGATCTTCGTCATCGCCAATATCGAGTCCAGTAACGTGAACAACGCGGTGCTGGCAAGGCCAGACGCAGGCATCGTCAAGGCCGCGGACCTGAAGGGCAAACGCATCGGCTTCACGCCGGGCACGACGTCGGACTTTTTTCTTGACTCGTTCTTGACGGCACAGGGCTTGACGCGCAAGGAAATAACACCTGTCCCCCTCGTGCCCAATGAAATGCAGGACGCGCTGCAAACCGGGAAAGTTGATGCCATCTCGAGCTGGAACTATACGTTGACACAGATCAAACACCAGCTTGGCGCGCAAGCGGTCATCTTTTACGACCGGCAAATTTATACTGAAACCTTCAACATCGCCGCCATGCAGGATTTTGTCCAGCGAAACCCGCAAGCCGTCACCCGTTTTTTGCGCGCCCTGATCCAGGCTGAGGATTTTGTGGCAAAAAATCCGCAGGAGGCGCAGGACATCATGGCGGCGGCGATCAAGGTTGAGAAGGAACTGGTCAGGGAAGTGTGGGACGCATTCAACTATCAAGTGAGGTTGGAGCAGAACCTGCTGATTACGCTGGAGGATGAGACACGATGGGCCATGAAGAACAAGCTGACCGACAAGACCGTCATGCCAAACTATAAGGACTATGTCCACGTCGAGAGTCTCATGGCGGTCAGGCCCGAAGCGGTCAGGATAAACCGCTAGGCATATTGTGCGCATTGCGACCCGACTCTGGCTCAGCGCGGCGGCGACTGTCGCCGCCGTGGCCTTTCTAGTACCGGTGCTGGTTTGGAACTTCTCTGTTTATGCTGAGACACAGAACAACAATGTTCTTGTCAAACTGATCCACGACAATTTCTTTGAGCGTGCTTCGTTCAGGGATCAGTACTTTCTCCACCGCGAAGACCGCATCCGTTTACTGTGGGTTGAAAGCAAACTGCAGTCTGACCAGTTGCTTCGCCGGGCCAAGTCTGAGTTCCACCACGAGCCAGATCAAAAGGCGATAGAGCGGATAAGCCGGGCCGTAGACGACTCTGCGCTTGTTTTCAATCGTGTCGTTGACAACACCGCATCGCTGAAGTCGGGCACCGACAACCGGGACGTTTTTGAGGAACTCGACAAGCGGCTGTACAGCCAGTTGCTGTTGAAGGCCGCTGAACTTCGCAACGCAATTGAGGTGCTGCAAAATTCGAGCTCGCAACAGGTGCAGCAGGCCCAGCAGCGCTTCGTCGTGGTCTCTGGCGCGCTCGCGCTGTTGCTCGCCCTGGTCATCGTTTTCAATGCGGTGCAAATCGGCGGCTTGATCCGTCGGCGTCTGGCGCTGCTGCATGAAGGGGCAAATCGGGTCACCAGTGGGAATCTGGCGTACAAGATCGTGAGTGAGGGCGCCGACGAGTTTTCTGAAATTGCCGGCACCATCAATCTCATGGTCGATACCCTGGCACATCGCAAAGAAGCCATCAAGCAAGCAGCCCACTACGCACGCAGTCTGCTCGAAGCGAGTCTCGATCCACTGGTAACGATCAGCGCCCAAGGCAAGATCACCGACGTCAACGAGGCCAGCGTCAAGGCGACCGGCGTCGCGCGCGAGGCACTGATTGGCACCGACTTTGGTGACTACTTTACCGACCCGGTGCAGGCCCGCGAGGGCTACCAGCAGGTCTTTGCCAAGGGCTTTGTGACCGACTACCCGCTGGCGATCCGACACGCCTCGGGCCGGATCACCGATGTGCTCTACAACGCCAGCGTCTACCGTGACGATCAGGGCCGGGTGCTGGGCGTGTTTGCTGCAGCGCGTGATGTAACCGAGCGCAAGAAGGCCGAGAGCTCCATCCAGGCTGCCAGTGTCTTTACCTATGCCCGTGAGGGCATCATCATCACTGACACTGACAGCACGATTCTCAACGTCAACGATTCCTTCACGCGCATTACCGGCTATGGCCGCGAGGAAGTTCTGGGCCAGAACCCGCGGCTGCTGAAGTCGGGGCGCCAGGACGATGCCTATTACGTCGCCATGTGGCGCGACCTGATCGACAAGGGCCATTGGTACGGTGAGATCTGGAATAAACGCAAGAACGGTGAGGTCTATGCCGAGATGCTGACCATCACGGCGGTCTATGGCAGCGACGGCAAGACGCAACATTACGTGGCCTTGTTTACCGACATCACCACGCTCAAGGAGCACCAGGACCAGTTGCAGCACATGGCGCACTTTGATGCCCTGACCCGTCTGCCCAATCGATTGTTGCTCTCGGATCGTCTGCACCAGGGCATGGCCAGTGCCGAGCGGCGCGCCCAGACGCTGGCGGTCGTCTACCTTGACCTTGATGGCTTCAAGAGCGTCAATGACCAGCACGGCCACGAAGTAGGCGACCAGTTGCTGATCACCCTGGCCGCGCGCATGAAGCAGGGACTGCGCGAAGGCGATACGCTGGCGCGGATCGGCGGCGATGAATTTGTGGCGGTTCTGATTGATCTCGACGATGGCGATGCCAGCTTGCCTTTGCTCAATCGCCTGCTGGAGGCTGCCGCACAGCCGGTGCAATTGGGTGATCTCCATCTGCAGGTCTCGGCCAGCATCGGGGTGACGTTTTACCCGCAGGCGCAGCCCATCGACGCCGATCAATTGCTGCGCCAGGCCGACCAGGCCATGTACCAGGCCAAGCTGGCCGGCAAGAAACGCTACCATGTCTTCGACGCCGGACATGATCACAACATCCGTTTGCACTTTGAGAGCCTGGAGCGAATCCGGCTGGCCCAGAGCGAGCGGGAATTCGTGCTCTATTACCAACCCAAAGTCAACATGCG
>CAIWNX010000140.1 GCA_903914175.1 uncultured beta proteobacterium
GGCAGTACCACAAGCAACTTGCAGAACTTTCGTCGGATGCTCAACGTCGCATTCAACAAGACTTTGCCCCTTGGCCATGGGATAGCAAGACTCCCCGCGAGCGGTGCAATATCGCCAAACAATGGGACTTTGACAACAACCCGGCGACCCGTGAGATCAGGGAAGGTATCGAAGCATTGACCAATGCCGACAGTCCGACGTATTCCGAGGATGAGACACATCGCTTGAGAGGTGACTACATACCGGCGAAGCCCAAACTTTTCACCAATAAAGACTTGCCTTCATTTGAGTGGTCTCTTGATGCGGCATTTGTCACAAAGTCTCCCAGCACCTCAAAGTCAGACTCTGTATTGATGGGCAATGTACGGTCGGATGACGGCCTGGCCGCTCCGAAGCATGATTGGCGCATGTTGGTACAAGCCGAAGCCTACCAGCAATGGGTGAGACTCACTGCCAGCGGTGCAAATCCAACAATACGCGGCATTTGCGATTGGGTCGCCCAGTGGTGTATCAACAAGGGAGTGCGGACGGACAGCCTCAAAGTTTTTCCTAATGCCGAGTACTTGCGAACACACGTCCTGAGCGGGAAGTTGTGGACGCCGCCGTACAACATGTCAGTTGCAACCGCCAAGAAACATGTGGAACAAATGGAACAAATGGAACAAACACCAAGTGAGGAAAATTTCACAAGATAGGTATCAACGCCGCGAACCCGCGTAAACAAAGGGTTTCCGGCGTTTTCTTGCTGTGCCACCGCCCATAAAACACGGCTCAGTTGTTCATTCAAGGATTGGTTTCAGCCTCAGCAATAGCTGTAATTTCTGCAGCAGTTCGCCG
This sequence comes from uncultured beta proteobacterium, assembly GCA_903914175.1. Classification (GTDB taxonomy): domain Bacteria; phylum Pseudomonadota; class Gammaproteobacteria; order Burkholderiales; family Burkholderiaceae_C; genus Rhodoferax. The sequence goes on from CAIWNX010000140.1 coordinate 838, forward strand.
AGCTAATTTGAAAGCTCCCTGACATGAATAACATGAATAGTACCTACTGTGTAGACATCCCACCTACGCCGCCCCGCCCGCTTACTGGCGAAATTCAGCGGCACACCGCAACAAGCGGGTGCCCCGCTGGCTTCATCCCGCTGCACCTCGAAACCCGCACGCACGTCTCAACTGCTGTGATGTGTTACCACTTGGGCCGTAGGGCTCAAACCGCACGGGGCTGGGCATGCCATGAGGACGGCCCCCTGCGTCCGACCCGTGTCTGTGGCCGACTGGCCTGGGCTGTTGCCGACATCAAGCGCATCTTGGGAGTCTGATCATGAAAACCACCAAAATCCCCACAACGTCGCGCCTGATTCAGGGCACATCGAAGTTGCTGCAAAAAGCAAAGTTCACTAAGTGGACAGCGCACCAACCCGTTACCAAGCAGCTGAGCCTGGCCGACGATGGCAGCATCAAGAAGACATCGACCGCCGCCCAGCTATCTGCTGGCACGGTAACACGGCACGAATGCAGTCCAAAAGCGTTCGTCACCTTGTTGCAAGGCATCGGTCCGAACGATTGCCTGAGTTACGGACTGCCTCGCAACGCTCAAGCCATGCGGGTCATGACCCAGAGCAATTTCGAAGTTGCAGGCCGACCGGACGACGCAATGCCTCGAACCGCGGATGCAATGGCCTGGCCAGACGGCCCAGGCATTCTGATGGTGGACTATGACCCGGAAGACACCATCCTGACGCCGACCGAACTGCGTGAAGCCCTCTATCGGTGCTGTCCACCGCTGCGTGATGCTGCCCATGTCTGGGCTGCATCCACATCGTCTTGCCTGACCAATTCAAAAACGAAACAGGAAGTGCGTGGCATCCGGGGACAACGAGTCTATGTTTTCGTCGCCGATGCTGCGGACATCCCCCGTGCAGCGAAGGTGCTGGCCAAGCTCGCATGGTTGAATGGATTTGGATACATCAAGGTGTCCAAGGCTGGCTCGCTGCTGGTGCGCTGCATCGTCGACGAAGCCGTGTTTCAGCCTAATCGGATCGACTATTGCGCTCCCCCAATCTGTGAAGAACCTCTCTTGCAACGCAAGCCCAAACCGGTACTCCACGGCGACGACCACTTGACTCTGGACACGCGCGTTGCCCTTCCAGACTTGACGACAGACCAGGAAACAATGTATGGGCAACTTGTCGATCAGGCCAAGGCAATGAGGGCGGCCGAAGCTGCCCAGATTCGCGCGCAGTACATCGAATCCCGCGCGGCCGAGTATGTCGCCAAAGGTCTTGATAATGACGTTGCCGTAAAAATCGTGCGCCAAGCGCTTGAAAACCAAGTCCTTTCAGCCGACTTCATGCTCAGGTCGGAGGATGGCGATGAAGTCACTGTGGGCGATGTACTCAGCAATAAGGCACTTTGGCACGGCAAGAACTTCTGCGACCCGGCCGAGCCCTACTATCACGATGATTCTCGCATCGCACGGGCTTACCTTAACGGGCCAGGGCGCCCCATCGTCCGAAGTTTTGCCCATGGCGGTCGCGTTTACTACCTTTCGCACGCGACAGTTACGTTGCGACTCACTGTCGGGGAACGGCACGACTACATGACTCGCGCCGCCACCATACTGAACGAACGTGGCGAGTGTTATCAACGCGCCGGTCGGCTCGTCTCAATAACCGATAAGCACTGCATCGAGAAGTTTTCCGACTTCGCGGTACTGAACCTACTCGACCGGTCATTTCGGTTCGAGGCCTACAGGAACAAGAAGTGGCAACCCACCGACATGCCGCTGGATAACGCAAAATACCTGAGAAGCGCGCTCACTGCTATGTTTCCGTTGCTTCATAGTGTCATCACCGCCCCGATCATGGTACCGACCTCAGGGCGGATCATTTCCACATCGGGGTATGACGTGGAAACTGGCATCTACGCTTGCATCCCGGATAGCGGGTGCCATGTCGTCACGAACCCAACCCTCCATGAAATTGAGGCAGCACTAAAAGCGCTGTGGATGTATGTGAGGCTGTTCCCCTTCTCCGAGCCAGTGGATCAAGCCATCATGTTGACTGCAATGTTGACTGCCGTCATGCGGCCGTTGCTGCCAACGGCACCTGGCTTTGTCTTTGATGCGCCAACACAAGGCAGCGGCAAGACACTGCTAGTCAAGGTGTTGGCTGCCATGACGGGAACCGTTCCGACCATGTCCCCGTACCCTGGTGAAAACCACGAAGATGAGATGCGCAAGGCTCTCTTTGCCAAGCTCCTGGGGGGCAGTCCGGTCATTGCCTTCGATAACGTCACCGGAGAGTTTGACTCGCCAACTTTGGCGGTGATCCTCACGACCCCGCACTTCAGTGACAGGTACTTGGGATTGTCAAAGGTCGGCGATGTGCCAACCAACACGCTGGTCCTTGCCTCCGGAAACAACATTACGTTGAAGGGGGACCTGCCCAGGCGCATGCCCGTGTGTCGCATCAATCCCAACACAGAGAATCCTCACCAACGCAGCTTTGACTTCGATCCCCTGGATATGGTCACAGCTCACCGGCAGGAACTCGTTGCAGCAGCGCTCACACTGATTGCGGGATACAGAGCGGCCAAGGTTCAACAGCGCCCTGGCGTCGGCAGCATGGCAAGTTTTAGCGAGTGGGATGACTGTGTCCGCCAGCCTGTCTGTTGGTTGTATGGCCTCCAAAAGCAGGGGCTTCTGCCATCGGGGTCTACGCCAAGTGGCGACGTCTTTCCTCAGCTGACAGACCCGGCAGATGCCATCAACGAAGCGATCCAAGAGGACCCAAACCACCTTCAGCTGGCACGACTGCTGGAAGCCTGGGCCTCCGACGTCTTGTACGGTCATCGTTCGACTAGCGCGATCACAGTGAAAGCCTTGATCGCTGCTGTTGGCCAAATCTGCTCGCCCCAGTTTGCGCCGGTCAGCGGCGCGACGGACCCAAAGCTACCTGAAGTGATCGCTGAAATTGCAGGTAGCGGAAAGTCCTTCTTTGTGGCTATTAACACCCGGCGACTAGGGAATTACTTTGCTGCGAACGTCGACACCGTCATCAACGGCTTGGCCCTGAGAAAAGGCCCGCAGTACCAGGGTACCTGGACCTGGTGGGTAGAAGACGTTGGTGGGTTTCGTGGGTTTGGTGGGTTAGTTTCAGCCCATGCTCAGATAAATAATTCAAACATAATTTCTATAACAACGGTAGCAAATCAACCCACGAAACCCACCAAACCCACTACCGCTAAAGCGGGCGCGACTCACGCGATTGCGCCGTAGTACGCGACGTAAAGAACCTAGCGGGTCCCCGAGAGTGTGCAGCGGTACGAAAAGCTGCACACGGTTAACGAACCCGAGCGGCGGCGTTGGTTTCAGAAGCTGTCCCCGTCTCTATGATCCGCACCAGCTCGGCGTCGCTGAGTTGATTCACGCGGTCGATCTCGACCTGGCAACCCACATCCAGGTCAACCTTCTTGACTTCCGGCGCGTAGTACCCCATCAGCCGCCCTATCTCCGACCACCCCCTGATCATGGCTGCCGGGTTACCCTGCAAACGTGCCATTTCTATGCTCTGCGTGAGGCCATTTAAGACGACTTCGCGCTCAAGACATAGCCGGGTAGCGTCAGCGGCTTGCAGAGCCTCCAGGCGCGCACGCAAGTTAGGGTTGGTTAATAGTCGGCATCCGGTCACTTTCGCACCAATCGGCTTGTACCCGGCCCGAATCGCGGCCTGCGCCGCGTTCCCGTCAACCAGGTACTCGGAGAC
>CAIWNX010000141.1 GCA_903914175.1 uncultured beta proteobacterium
CTTGAAACCGGCCAGCGCTTGCGTGCGCGCAGCCTGGCTTTTGTTGCCGTGCAGTGCCAGCGCCTGAATGCCGTTCTTCACCAGGTATTCAGCAACGTTGTTGGCGCCGAACTTGGTGCGTGTGAAGACCAGCACCTGGCTCCAGTTGTGCTCGGCAATGATGTGTGCCAGCAGCGCCTTTTTCTTGCCGCGACCAACCGGGTGGATCAGCTGCGTGATGCGCTGCACCGTGGTGTTGCGCGGTGTCACCTGAATGCTCAGAGGGTCTTTCAGCAGCGTGGCGGCGAGTTCGCGGATCTCATCGCTGAAAGTAGCCGAGAACAGCAGGCTTTGCTTGTTCTTGGGCACCACGGCCAGCACTTTTTTCACGTCATGGATAAAGCCCATGTCGAGCATGCGGTCAGCTTCGTCGAGCACCAGGATTTGTACCTGACCGAGATCGAGCACGCCTTGTTGCAGCAGATCGAGCAGACGGCCCGGTGTCGCCACCAGAATGTCGACGCCCTTTTTGACGCGGCTGATCTGCGGGTTCATGCCAACACCGCCGAAGACGACGGTCGATGTCAGTTCCAGGTATTTGCCATAGGTTTGCACCGATTCCTCGACCTGGGCTGCGAGTTCACGCGTCGGGGTCAGGACCAGGGCGCGGATGCCGACGCCGCCGAATTTGTTTTTGGGTGCGGGTTCGGCGCTGAGTTTGTGCAGCATGGGCAGCACAAAGGCTGCCGTTTTGCCGGTGCCGGTCTGGGCGCCGCCGAGCAGGTCGTGGCCAGCCAGCACGGCTGGGATGCCCTGTGCCTGAATCGCGGTCGGGGTTTCATAGCCTTGCTCAAGCACGGCCTTAACAATGGCCGGAGCCAGATTGAGTTCTTCGAAGTTCATAGTTTGGCGCCTATCCTGGGCGCTGTGGCATCGGCCTGTAACGACGCCGGAGCGCCGAATCAGTCAAAGGCAGATGGGGTACAAAGTTGGAACAGTGGCGCGAGGCCCCGTTCCCAGCAAGTTGCTGGCATTGTGGGCAACTGACGCGCCACAACGGGGTGTATTGTCGCATGGTATTGAAATGATTGCTGGCGCGCGCATCGATGCGTCGATAATGCTGCCTTTACCTCTTTCGCGAAGCTCACAACTCCAATGGCTCAATACGTATTTTCGATGAACCGCCTGGGCAAGATCGTGCCGCCCAAGCGCTTCATTCTCAAAGACATTTCCCTCAGTTTCTTCCCGGGCGCCAAGATTGGTGTGCTGGGAACCAATGGCTCGGGCAAGTCGACCCTGCTCAAGATCATGGCCGGCGTCGACAAGGAATTCGAAGGCGAAGCGGTCCCGATGGCGGGCCTCAATATCGGCTATCTGCCGCAGGAACCGCAACTCGACCCGGACCAGACGGTGCGCGAATGCGTGGAAGCCGGCATGGGCGATGTGCTCAAGGCCAAGGCGCGCTTGGAAGAAATCTACGCCGCCTACGGTGAAGAAGACGCTGACTTCGACGCGCTGGCCGACGAGCAGGCCAAGGTCGAGGCCATCATCGGCACGGCCGGCACTGACTCCGAGCACCAGCTTGAAATTGCTGCCGATGCGCTGCGGCTGCCACCCTGGGAAGCCAGGGTTGGCGTGCTCTCAGGTGGCGAGAAACGCCGCGTGGCTTTGTGCCGTTTGCTGCTGTCGAAACCCGACATGCTGCTGCTCGATGAGCCGACCAATCACCTGGACGCCGAATCGGTCGACTGGCTTGAGCAGTTCCTGCAACGTTACCCGGGCACCGTGGTTGCCATCACCCATGACCGTTATTTTCTGGACAACGCAGCCGAGTGGATTCTGGAACTCGACCGTGGCGCTGGCATGCCCTACAAAGGCAACTACAGTTCCTGGCTCGAGCAAAAGCAGGAGCGCCTGGTGCAGGAGCAAAAGGGCGAAGAGTCGCGCGCCAAAGCACTGAAGAAGGAACTGGAATGGTCGCGCCAGAACCCCAAGGCACGTCAGGCCAAGAGCAAGGCACGTCTGGCGCGCTTTGAAGAACTGTCTGATTTTGAATACCAGAAGCGCAACGAGACCAACGAGATTTTCATCCCGGTGGCCGACCGTCTCGGCAACGAGGTCATCGAATTCGTTAATGTCAGCAAGTCCTTTGGCGATCGCATGTTGATCGACAACCTGAGCTTCAAGGTGCCAGCCGGTGCCATTGTCGGCATCATCGGACCCAATGGCGCGGGCAAGTCAACGCTGTTTCGCATGATTGCGGGCAAGGAAAAGCCCGATAGCGGCGAAGTCAAGATTGGCTCGACCGTCAAGATGGCGTTTGTCGATCAGAACCGTGATGACTTGGCCAACGAGAAAACGGTCTGGGAAGATGTGTCGGGCGGTCTGGATATCCTCAACGTCGGCAAGTTCCAGATGGCCAGCCGCGCTTACTGCGGCCGTTTTAATTTCAATGGTGCGGATCAGCAGAAACGCGTCGGCACCCTGTCGGGTGGCGAGCGCGGACGTCTGCATCTGGCCAAGACCCTGATTGCTGGTGGCAACGTCTTGATGCTCGATGAGCCGTCCAACGATCTGGACGTGGAAACGCTGCGTGCGCTGGAAGAAGCACTGCTGGAGTTTGCCGGCTCACTGATGGTGATCAGCCATGACCGCTGGTTTCTGGACCGCATCGCGACCCACATCCTGGCCTGCGAAGGCGACAGCCAGTGGACGTTCTTCGATGGCAACTACCAGGAATACGAAGCCGACAAGCGCAAGCGCCTGGGCGAAGAGGGCGCCAAGCCGCATCGCATGCGCTTCAAGGCGCTCAAGTAGGCAAGGGCGCCAGGTCCGCAGCAGCGGGCCAGTGCATGTCACCGCAGGTCTGGCCCTTGGCGGCCAGGGCTGCCTGCACTACGGCGCGGGCTGTCACTTCGGCTGCCAGTGTGCTTAGCAGCATCATGCCCGCCGTTTTGCCGGATTGGCCGGTGCCCAGTGCAAACAGCGTGTCGCCGTCGGACATCGTATGCACCGGGTTGATGCTGCGCGCCAGTCCGTCGTGCGCCACCACGGCCAGGCGGTGTGCCTGTGCCTTGGTCAGGATAGCGTCGGTGGCGATCAGGCCGATGGTGGTATTGGTGCCGGCCAGCACCGGTTTCGGCCCTTCGCCGGCCAGTAACGCAGCGCGGCTGTCGAGCAGGGATCTTCCGTCCGCCGTGCGGGCACCAGCGATGACAGCACCGGTGGCAGGGTCCACGATATCGCCCATGGCGTTGCAGGCAATGATGGCGCCGACCGTGATGCCGTCAACCGTGATCGAAGCCGTGCCGATACCGCCGCGCATGGCACGTGCCAGGCCAAACATTTTTCCAACGAGGGCCCCCGCACCGGCGCCGATATTGCCTTGCGTCGGTGCAGTGCGACTCGCCGCCTGACAGGCTTGATACCCGGCGCTGGCGTCAGGCCGGATCCTGAAGTCACCGACCGGCAGGTCAAACAGGACCGCGGCCGGGACGATGGGTACCAGCCCGAAACCAACCGGCAGGCCGATGTTGTTTTCTTCCAGCCATCGCATCACGCCAGCGGCGGCATCGAGTCCCCAGGCGCTGCCGCCGGACAGCAGCACGGCGTGCACGCGGTCAACCAGATTGGCGGGGTGCAACAAATCGGTTTCGCGCGTGCCCGGGGCTGCGCCGCGTACATCGACGCCGGCTACGGCACCGTCACGCGCGATGATGACGGTGCAGCCGGTCGGGCGGCGTGTATCGGTAAAGTGCCCGACCTCCAGACCCAGGACATCGGTGATCGCGCCGCCAGGATGTTGCGGACGGTTCATGCGCTGGCTCAATGCCCCAGGATCTTGGAGAGGAAATCCTTGCTGCGTTCGTTCTGCGGGTTGCTGAAGAAATCGTTCGGGTTGTTCTGCTCGACGATTTGCCCTTCATCCATGAAGATCACGCGGTCTGCCACCGCTTTGGCAAAACCCATTTCGTGCGTGACGCACAGCATGGTCATGCCGCCGCTGGCCATCTCGATCATGACGTCAAGCACTTCCTTGATCATCTCCGGGTCGAGTGCCGATGTCGGCTCATCGAACAGCATGATCTTGGGCGTCAGGCACAGGGCGCGCGCGATGGCAACGCGCTGCTGCTGGCCACCGGATAATTGCAGCGGGTATTTGTTGGCCTGCTCGGCGATGCGCACGCGCTTGAGCTGAACCATGGCCCTTTCTACAGCTTCCTTTTTGGGTATCTTGCCGACCCACATGGGTGACAGCGTCAGGTTCTCCAGCACCGTTAAATGCGGAAACAGGTTGAACTGCTGAAACACCATGCCGACCTTCTTGCGGATGTCGTCGATGACTTTCACATCGTCGGTGACTTCGGCACCGTCCACGTAGAGATGACCTTCCTGATGTTCTTCCAGGCGGTTGATGCAGCGGATCAGGGTAGATTTGCCGGAGCCCGAGGGGCCGCAAATCACGATGCGTTCGCCCGGCGTAACACTGAGCTCAATGTCGCGCAACACATGAAAATTGTTGCCGTACCACTTGTTGAGCTTGTCGAATTTGATGATGGGTTCTGTCATGATGAATTAGCGTTGTGCGCCCCGGTTGACCTGTTTTTCAACCCAGATGCTGTAGCGCGACATGGAAAAACAAAAGATGAAATAGATGATGGCAATGAAGAAGTAACCTTCAATCTTGAACGGGCGCCAGTTCGAGTCGGAGTTCAAGGCCATGGACATTGCGCCAGTGAGTTCATACAGGCTCACGATGGTCACGAGCGAGGTGTCCATGAAGGTCGCGATGAAACTGTTCATGATGCTCGGCACCACCATCGCAAGCGCCTGCGGCAGGACGACCTTGCGTTGTGTCTGCCAGTACGACAAGCCCAGCGTGGCTGCAGCCTCGATCTGCCCCTTGGGAATGGCCTGCAAGCCGCCACGGATGATCTCCGCCATGTAGGCGGCGGCAAACAGCGTAATGCCGACCAGCACGCGGATCAGCACGTCGATGCTGAAACCCTGCGGCATGAACAGCGGGAACATGAAGGAGGCCATGAACAGCACCGAGATCAGCGGCACGCCACGGATCAGTTCCACATAGATGGTGCAAAAGGTCCGGATCGCAGGCAGGTTGGAGCGCCGGCCTAGCGCCACAACCAGAGCGATCGGGAAGGCCGACACCATCGACAAGGTGGACAGCAAAATGGTCAGCGGCAAGCCACCCCAACGGTCGGTTTCTACCTTGCTCAAGCCCGCGACGTTGCCATACATGAGGGCAAAGAATAGCGAGAGCACCACGGCCCAAACGATGACCATCCAGGAGCGCCAAAAGGCGCGGGTGCAACTCATCACCAGCAGTCCCACCATCAGGCTGGTGGCAATCAAGGGGCGCCACTGTTCTTCAAACGGATAGCGACCGAACAGGATGAGTCGGTACTTGGCCGACACCACGCCCCAGCAAGCGCCCACGCCATCAACACGGCAGGCGTCGAAGTTGGGAATCCAGGACGCCCGAACCAGCGCCCAGCCAAGGAATTGCGGAATCACGTAGAGCAATGCGCCACCGATGACGATTGTCATGATGGATGTGATCAGGTCGCCAAAAAGATTGATGCGAATCCACCCGATGACGCCTTCGGTCTTGAGCGGCAGATTGCGCGCTTCGATCGATTGAAAAGTTTGTGCGGTCATGGTGAGTACTTTCAACGTTCCATGATGGCGGCACGATTGTTGTACCAGTTCATCAGCACTGCGGTGGAGAGTGATGTCGTGAGGTACACCAGCATCACGATGGCGATGCACTCGACGGCGCGCCCGGACTGGTTCAATGCCGTGTTGGCAATGGAGACCACGTCCGGGTAGCCGATGGCCACTGCCAGCGACGAATTCTTCGTGAGGTTCAGATACTGGTTCGTCATGGGTGGAATGATCACGCGCAGCGCCTGGGGCAGTCGCACCAGGCGCATGGTTTGGCCCGGGTCCAAGCCCAGTGCGGCCGCAGCCTCGCTTTGGCCGCGTGCCACCGACTGAATGCCAGAGCGCACCACTTCAGCCACAAAGGCTGCAGTAAATACGGTCAAACCCACCAGGACCGACAGAAACTCGGGTGTCAGCGAGCCGCCACTTTCAATTGCAAATTCGCCTTTGTGGGGGTAGTCAAATGCAGTCGGGGCACCCCCGGCCACCCAACCCAGCAAACTCACGGCCAGCGTGATTGCCACCGGAACCCAGAACATGCTCCTGAGTTGGCCCGTGGCTTCAAATTGCCGGAATGCCCATTTGCGGTACAACACAGCCAGAATGGCACCTGCCACCAGACCGATCGCGGCCCACAATTGGCCCGTGGCCCATACCGGAATGGGAAAACTCAGTCCGCCCTTGCTCAGGAAGAAGGGTCCTACTACCCACGCGTCGGCGGCTGCAGGGAGAACTTCAGTGAACAGCAAGTACCACATGAGCAACTGCAGCAGCACGGGTATGTTGCGGAAACATTCCACATAGACATAGCAAAGTCCGCGCACCAAGGCGTTGCGCGAGAACCGTCCCACGCCCAAAAGCGTGCCCAGGATGGTGGTCAGAATGATGCCCATGACGGCGACGCGCAAAGTATTGCTCAAGCCTGCCAGGAATGCCTGCCAGTAGGGCTGCGCCGAATCAAAGGTATAGAGGCCTTCGCCGATGTCAAAGCCGGCCGGGCCGCTGAGGAAGTCGAATCCGCTCTGGATGCCGCGGACCTTCATGTTGTAGAGCGTGTTGTGCGCGAGGAACCAGAGGACGGCAACAATCAGGCCGATAGCGACAAACTGGTAGATCAGACCTCGGAAAGCCTGGCTGCGCCAGGACCAGTTCTTCTTCTTGGGGGGAGGCTTTGGGGTCATACGTTGGCGTTTCGGATGAAAAGCAATGGATGGCTGGAAGAATCAGAGCCGGAACAAAAAAAGCTGCCGCCCCGCTCTTGGGTACCGGCAGCGCTTTCTCAGTCAAGCAGAGAAGGGACTTTGTTTAGCGGACCGGGTAGGCGTACATCAGGCCACCCTTGTTCCACAGATTGTTGATGCCGCGCGGCAGGCCGAGCGGAGATTTCGGGCCCACATTGCGCTCGAAACTCTCGCCATAGTTGCCAGTGGCTTTGACGGCGCGCGCCAGCCATTCCTTGTCCAGACCCAGCAGTTTGCCGGTGTCTTCATTGCCGCCGCCCAGCAGGCGTTGCACGACCGGGTCGGTGCTGGCCTTCATCTGGTCAACATTGGCTGCGGTGATGCCATATTCTTCGGCTTCGAGCAGGCCGTACATGACCCACTTGACGATGGCAAACCACTCGTCATCGCCGCGCCGCACCATCGGGCCGAGCGGTTCCTTGGAGATCAGGTCGGGCAGAATCACGTGTTCTTTCGGATCCTTGGCGACCTTGTTGCGGGTCGAAGCCAGACCGGATGCATCCGTTGTGTAGGAAATGCAGCGACCTGTGAAGTAGGCGTTCTCGGCGGCTTCAAGCTTCTCAAACACCACGGGTTTGATGTTGAGGCCATTGGCTTTGGAATAGTCGGTCAGGTTCTTCTCCGTGGTGGTGCCCGATTGCACACAAACGGTCTGGCCTTTGAGTTGTTTGGCGCTCTTGATCTTGCTCTTGAGCGGCACCATGAAGCCCTGGCCGTCGTAGTAGTTCGGCACGGTGATATTGAGGCCCAGTGAGGCGTCGCGGGTCAGGGTGAAGGTGGTGTTGCGCGGCAGAATGTCGACTTCGCCGGATTGCAGCGCGGTGAATCGCTGTTGGGCGTTGAGCGGTACGTACTTGACTTTTTCAGAGTCGCTCAGCACGGTAGCAGCCAAGGCGCGGCAGACATCGACGTCCAGGCCAGACCATTTGCCGTTGGAGTCGGCTGCGGCAAATCCGGCCAGACCTGTGTTCACGCCGCAGACCAATTGGCCACGTGCCTTGATGCCGTCCAGCGTCTTGCCCGCATGGGCCGGGGCGGCCATCACGGCAGCCAAAGTGGCCACGATGGTGGCGAGGGTTTTTAGTTTACTCATATGCATTTGCGTTACTCCAGTTAAAAATTGGATCAGATAGGGGTGAACCGACCTCCCGGACGGGCCCTCCTGAGGCTGCACTTTAACAGCATCGAACCGACCCTGGCATCCGGGTTTACGATTGAAAATCCGGCGCACGGCTTGCGCGCCGATTCAGGGCATCCGGGTTTGACAGCGCAGAACCGCAGGATTCATGCCATAGTGGGTGGCGCTTAATGTTGCAGGGTCGGTGATCGTCGCTGGTCCCGACCGTGACATGGCGCACTTCCAGCCGCTTGCGATGCCCCGTATCCTTGCGCCCACCGCCCGGCTTGGTTTGTTCAAAAATTATCAGGAAGACACAATGGACCCGTCTGCTTCATCCTCTGGCACCCGGATCAATCCCGCAATTCGTTCCCACCATCAGTTCTGGCCGGTTCGCTTGCCGCACACTCTCACGGTACCGGCGACTTCGCTGTGGGACAACCTCGAGACCAGCGCCCGGCGTTACCCCGACAAGACTGCCCTGGTATTTTTTGGGCAGATATTGCGCTACGCCGAACTCCTGCAAAAGGCCGAGCGACTGGCCGCTTTTTTGAGCGAACTGGGTGTCCAGAAGGGCGACCGGGTACTGCTCAACATGCAGAACTGCCCGCAACTGGTAATTGCGCATTTCGCGATTCTGCGGGCCAATGCGGTGGTGGTGCCGGTCAATCCGATGAACCGCGCCGAAGAACTCAAGCACTACATCCTGGATTCCGAAGCCCGAGTGGCGATCACCACTTCAGACTTGGCAGGCGAATTAGCCAAAGCCAGTGCAGCGCTGGCGCCGGCGCAGCGACTGCGGCATTTGCTGTTGACGCATTTCACCGATGCATTTGACCCCGCGCCCGCAACTGCGGCGGGTGAGATGGGGCCGGCAGCTTGGTTCGACTGGCTTCTGACGCGCCATGCAGCGCCGGTCCTGCCGGATGGCTTGGTTCATACCTGGGAGCAGGCGCTGGGTGTCACTTCAAGCGCGCCCGCGCTCAGCGTGGGGCCGAGCGATCTGGCGTTGTTGCCCTATACCAGTGGCACCACCGGACAGCCCAAGGGCTGCATGCATACCCATGCCAGCATCATGCACAACGCGATTGCCAGCGGGCTGTGGGGCAATGGCTGCGCAGAAAACGTGTCGCTGGTCGTGGTGCCTATGTTCCACATTACGGGCATCGTCAGCCTGATGCACACGAGTATCCGGGCCGGCGCTACGCTGATACTGATGCCGCGCTGGGATCGCGAATTGGCGGGGCGCCTGATTTCCTCCCGGAAAGTAACGCACTGGACCAACATCCCGACCATGGTGATTGATTTACTGGGTAGTCCGAACTTTGAGCAATTTGATCTTAAGAGCCTGGTTTACATCGGCGGTGGCGGCGCTGCCATGCCGCAGGCGGTGGCGCAGCGCCTATACCAACAGTTCGGCCTGCGCTACGTTGAGGGTTATGGATTGACCGAAACTGCGGCGCCGTCACACAGCAACCCGCCGGATGCGCCCAAGCAGCAGTGCCTGGGCATTCCGTTCATGAGCACCGACGCAAGGGTGATTGACCCGGATACCCTGGCAGAAATGCCGGTCGGCGCTCAGGGCGAAATCATCATTCACGGCCCCGAAGTTTTTCAGGGTTACTGGAAACGACCCGATGCGACCGAGGCTGCTTTCATCGAGTTTGAAGGCAAACGATTCTTCCGCTCCGGCGACTTGGGCTATGTTGACGCCGACGGTTACTTCTTTCTGACCGACCGGCTCAAGCGCATGATCAACGCATCCGGCTTCAAGGTTTGGCCGGCCGAGGTGGAGGCGCTGATGTTTGCCCATCCGGCGGTGCAAGAAGCCTGCATTATTTCGACCAAGGACAGCTACCGTGGCGAGTCGGTCAAGGCGGTGATCGTGTTGCGACCGGCGCATCAGGGCACGGTGAGTGAGCAGGACATCATTGATTGGTGTCGGGACAATATGGCGGTTTACAAGTGCCCTCGCGTGGTGCAGTTTGTCGATGCCTTGCCCAAGAGCGGTGCTGGCAAAGTGATGTGGCGAATCCTGCAAGAGGCGCAGTAGCGGCAACGCGTTGCGCGCGATAGTTGCCATGTTCTTTGAGTCTTGGGTGGTCAATCTGTTTTATTTTTTCTTAAAGAGGGCGTTCATATGAGCCGGGGACAATTACGAACAAAGTCTTCAGCACCGGCATTGCCGGTTGCCGCGCCCGAGAGCGTGGGCCTGTGTCCGCAGCGAACACAGCGCCTGATGACGGTGTTGAAATCCGAGGTGGAGCGCCAGCGCCTGCCCGGTGCGGTGGCACTGATTGCGCGCCACGGAAAACTGGCCTTGTTCGAAAGTATTGGTGCGCTCGATCCGGCGCTTGCCACGCCGATGGTGGATGACGCCATCTTTCGCATCTACTCCATGACCAAGCCGATTGTCTCGGTTGCAACCATGATGTTGATGGAGCAGGGCAAGTTGCTTTTGAGCGACCCTGTCGCAAAGTACTTGCCGGAATATGCGGCGCTGAAGGTGGGTGCCTTGGTTGATGGATCGGTTCAGTTGCGCGATTTGCAACAGCCCGCAACGTTGCAGGACCTGATGCGCCATACCGCCGGCTTCACCTATGAGTTCATGGGAAATTCGCCCGTACAGCGGCAGTATGCACAGGCCCGAATCGGCGCACGTGGACGCAGCAATGCCGAGTTCTCGCACGCGCTGGCCGGCCTGCCCTTGCTGTTTGAACCGGGCACGGCGTGGGAATATGGTCGCGCTACCGATGTGCTCGGGCGTGTGCTTGAAGTCGCCAGTGGTCAGACGCTGGGGGCGTACCTGCAAGCGCAGCTATTCAAACCACTGGGCATGACCGACACCGGTTTTTCAGTACCGTTGCAGCAGCAGCACCGCATCGCCGAACCTTTTGCGAGCGATCCGGAAGGCGGTTTGCAGATGCGCGTGATCGATGTGCGGGAAGTTCCTGCCATGGAGTCTGGTGGCGGCGGGCTGGCTTCGACGGCGAGCGACTATGCGCGGTTCCTGCAGTTCATGCTGAACCAGGGCGAACTCGACGGTGTGCGCCTGCTGGGGCCCAGAACGGTGAACTTCATGACGGCTGATCATCTGGGTAACATCCCGGTCAACGCTGGTGCATCACGTGCGCTGTTACCCGCAGGGCATGGCTTTGGTTTGGGTTTTGCGGTTCGCAAGGAACTGGGCGTTGCCAGCATGCCAGGATCTGTCGGCAGTTACTTCTGGGGTGGTATGGCCGGCACAACCTTCTTTGTTGATCCGGCGGAAGACCTGTTTGCCTGCCTCATGTTGCAGGCGCCGAACCAGCGCGAATACTACCGCATGCTGTTTCGCAATCTGGTGTACGCGACACTGGTCGACTGAAGCGCGCCCCGTGTTGCCACGCGAGGGCGCTGTTTCGGTTTAGAGGTTGTCGGTGAAACTGCGCAACTTGTCTGAACGCGACGGGTGCTTGAGCTTGCGCAGCGCCTTGGCCTCGATCTGGCGAATGCGCTCACGCGTCACGTCAAATTGCTTGCCGACTTCTTCCAGCGTGTGGTCGCTGGTCATCTCGATACCGAAGCGCATGCGCAGCACCTTGGCTTCGCGTGGCGTCAGGCTGTCCAGAATGTCCTTGACCACGTCACGCAGACCGGCCTGCATGGCGGCTTCCATCGGCGCAGTGTTTGCGTTGTCTTCGATGAAGTCGCCCAGATGCGAGTCATCGTCGTCGCCGATCGGTGTCTCCATCGAGATCGGTTCCTTGGCGATCTTCATGATCTTGCGAATCTTGTCTTCCGGAATCTCCATGCGCTCGGCCAGCACGCTGGCATCGGGCTCGAAGCCGAACTCCTGCAGGTGCTGACGGCTGATGCGGTTCATCTTGTTGATGGTTTCGATCATGTGCACCGGGATTCGGATCGTGCGCGCCTGGTCGGCGATGGAGCGCGTGATGGCCTGGCGAATCCACCAGGTCGCATAGGTCGAGAACTTGTAGCCGCGACGGTATTCAAATTTGTCCACGGCTTTCATCAGGCCGATGTTGCCTTCCTGGATCAAGTCCAGGAATTGCAGGCCGCGATTTGTGTACTTCTTGGCAATCGAGATCACCAGACGCAGGTTGGCCTCGATCATTTCCTTCTTCGCTGCGCGTGAAGAGGACTCGCCTTCGTTCATGCGCTTGTTGATGTCCTTGAGCTGATCGAGCGGCACAACCACGCGCGATTGCAGGTCGGTGAGCTTTTGCTGCAGGTCCTGCACCGGCGGGATGTTGCGCCCCATGATGGCGCTCCAGGGCTTGCCCAGGGTGGCCTGCTTTTCGATCCAGTGCAAATTCAAAAGCTGGCTCGCAACCTTGTTGCCGTTCTTGTCGCGGCCACTGAAGTTGGCGATGAAGTGGTCCTGCGGGTAGCCGCATTTGTCCACGATGATGCGACGCAGCTCACGTTCCTTCTTGCGAATATCGTCAACCTGGGCACGTACCATGTCGCACAATTTTTCAATTGCCTTGGCGGTAAAGCGGATCGACATCAACTCGTCACTCAGCATTCGCTGCGTCTTGACATAGCTGGGTGTGCCGTAGCCTTCCTTGTCATAGATCTTGTGCACTTTTTCGAACAGCTCGCGCAAGCGGTCAAAGCGGGTGAGGGCTTCGCGTTTGAGTTCTTCGAGTTTCTTGGTCAGGGCCTTGGAGCCGCCCTTGCCATCGTCATCATCGGCGGCGTCGAATTCGTCAAAGTCTTCTTCGGCAACGTAGTCGTCGGCTTCGTTCGGATTTGAGAAGCCGTCGACGATGGTGGTGATCACCACCTTGCCTTCGCGGATGTCTTCGCCCAAACGCAGAATTTCTGCAATCGTGGCGGGCGAAGCGGAGATGGCTTCCATCATGGCCATCAAGCCGCCTTCGATGCGTTTGGCGATTTCAATTTCGCCTTCACGCGTCAGCAGTTCAACGGTACCCATCTCGCGCATGTACATGCGTACCGGGTCGGTGGTGCGGCCAAACTCGCTGTCAACCGTGGACAGTGCCGCTTCGGCTTCTTCTTCGGCTTCTTCCTCGGTGGCTGCGGTCGGACCGTTGTTGTTGAGCAAGAGCGTCTCGGCGTCGGGCGTCTGTTCGTAGACCGCCACACCCATGTCGTTGAGCATGGAAATAACGACTTCCAGCGTCTCGGCGTCGACAAGTTTGTCGGGCAGGTGATCCGAGATTTCGCCATGGGTCAGGTAACCGCGAGTCTTGCCCAGCTTGATCAGTGCCTTCAGGCGCAGTCGGCGCTTGGCGATGTCTTCTTCTGACAGCACCGTTTCGTCCAGACCAAATTCCTTCATCAGCGCGCGCTCTTTGGCCTTGCTGATCTTCATGCGCAGCGGCTTGACCTTTTCGCCGGTGACGATCGGCTCACCCACCAAGTCGGCTTCGATGTCGGCCATCTCGGCACTGTCGGCCGTGGCTGCGACGCCTGTCAGCTTTGGCTTGCGTCCGCGCTTGGCGCCGGGAATTGGCACTGCGCCCGATTCGATACTGGCGGCTTTTGGCGGGCGTCCAGGCTTCTTTTTGGCTACCGGCTCGGTCGGTGCAGGGGCGGCGACGATCTTCTTCGCTTCCGCGCTGGGCGCATGGGCTGACGACTTGGATAGGGGCACTGGTTTGGTTCTCGATTCAGGTTTGGCAGCGGGCTTCTTCGCTGTTGCTGACGCGGCAGCTTTCGCAGGAGCAGTTCGGGGCGCAGGTTTCGCTACAGGCTTCGCGGCCGGCTTTTTTGTGGCCGGGACAGGCTTCTTGAGTTTTTGAGCAGGCATGTGATGACCTCAAATTTGCAGAAACAGACAGGGCGGACGAACGCCTCAAACAACGGACGTCGTTTGGAACGCAGAGAAATTAACTTCCCGTTGGCAAAATGTGGGTGCGAACATTTGGTATGCAGTCCTTGCGGTTAGGTAGCCGGTTGTGAACTCTGTCAACGTTTGGCTGGGCCCGGAGGTGCTGCTGTCGCTCTTGCCGAAAATAGGGCGTGATTATAGCTCTGGATTTCAAATTTTCAAATTCAGGCGTTGTTGGCCCGATCAAGGTCTGCTGTGGGGGCTGATTCCAATTGGCGTCTGCGGGCCTGCAGTTCACGGTAGCGATGGAGTGCCGTTGGATCAGTTTTAGCTTCATCGATGGCCGCCGTTTCCAGTGCCTTGAGTCGTTCAACCAGCATGCGATTGAGCAAGTCACGCAACTCACTGGAACTGGCGTCGGCTTCGTCGTTATCGTTGATTTCGTGTCCGTTCATCAGTCGCACGGCAATTTCCTCGCACGCATGCCCGCGCAGGCCTTCGCGCAGGGCAACCCAGGGTTGTGCCCCGTGTTCATGTAACTGGACCTCAAGCCAGACAAACAAGGGTCCGTAAGGCTCTGGTAATTCGCACAGCATGGTGTGATCTTCAGCCGACAAGATTTCCAGGGCTGCCATGTCGCCCAGCAAAAGACGTGTCGCGTGATCGGCACGGCTGGTCGGCAAGGGGCGCCCCTTCAAGCGGGCGGGCGATGCGGTTCTTTCCGGGTAATGCTGTCCATAGACCGGAAGGTCATTGCGGTAAGCGCTTCCGGTTTGATGCCGTTTTGATCTTTCGGGATGGTTCTCGGTGGGCTTGGGCAGCCACAAGTCGGTTAACTCTCGACTCGCCAATTGCACCAGATCGGAAATTTCCGTCAGTAACTGCCGTTTGAAGGCGCCATCGGGCAGCGGCATCCACAAAGGCTTGGCATTGCTTGCCAGGTGTGCGCGGCCTTCAGCGGTATTGAGATCGCAGCCTTCGCGCGCCGCGTCAATCATGAAGCGACTCAAAGGCACAGCTTCGCTGACGTAGCGCGCAAAGGCCTCTTTGCCGTATTCACGAATAAAGCTGTCGGGGTCGTGTTCGGTTGGCAGAAACAGGAACTTCACATTGCGCACATCATTGGCGAAGGCCAGAACACCGTCCAGGGCCTTGCGTGCTGCGCGCCGACCTGCGGCGTCGCCGTCAAAGCTGAACACCACCGAATCCGTGAAACGGAACAGCTTTTGTACATGATCGGCGGTACAGGCTGTTCCCAAGGTTGCGACTGCGTTGGGGAAGCCGAGCTGGGCCAGCGCCACGACATCCATGTAGCCCTCGGTCACCAACGCATAGCCGTGCTCGCGCAATGCGTTTCTGGCCTCAAACAGGCCGTACAACTCACGCCCTTTGCTGAAGACTGGTGTTTCGGGTGAATTGAGGTATTTGGGTTTTTCGTCGCCGAGCACCCGCCCGCCAAAACCAATGCATTCACCCTTGATGTTGCGGATCGGGAACATCACGCGGTCACGAAAACGGTCGTAGCGCTTTTCTTCTTCGCCTTCCTCGGCGCTCAGGATCACCAGCCCGCTTTCGACCAACAGAGGGTCTTCGTAATTCGGGAAAACACTGGCCAGACTGCGCCAGCCGGCTGGTGCGTATCCAAGGCCAAAGCGCTTGGCGATCTCGCCTGACAGTCCGCGCCCCTGCAGATAGGTCACCGCCTTGGCGCTTTCCTTCAAATGCGTTCGATAGGCCTCGCCGGCCTTTTCAAGCACGTCGCTCAGTGTCGTCTGTTTTTGTCGTTGCTCGGCGGCACGGGCCCGGTCCTGTGGGCTGGCATCGTCCTGCGGCACTTGAAGACCATATTGCTGGGCCAGGTCGTTGACGGCCTCGACAAACGTCATGCCGGCGTGATCCATCAGGAAACTGATCGCGTTACCGTTTTTGCCGCAGCCAAAGCAGTGATAGAACTGCTTGCTAGGGCTGACCGAGAACGACGGTGACTTTTCCCCATGAAAGGGGCACAAACCCATGAAGTTGGCGCCGCCCTTCTTGAGCTGCACGTAGCGGCCCACGATCTCCACCACGTCAGCGCGGGACAGCAGTTCCTGAATGAACGTTTGGGGAATGGACATGGGGCGATTGTAGGAACTCGTTACTCAGGAGGAGTTTGGCGAGTTACATCATCGCACCGTCAACTCGCAGCTCGGTGCGCCGCTGGAACTTGATTTAGCGCGGTGCCAGCCGAATAGCGCCGTCGAGTCGAATCACCTCGCCATTGAGCATGTCGTTCTCGAAAATATGGACCGCCAGTTTGGCGTAGTCCTGCGGTGTTCCCAGGCGTGACGGGAACGGGACACTGGCCGCCAGCGAATCCTGCACTTCCTTGGGCATGCCAAACATCATCGGTGTACCGAAAATGCCGGGTGCAATCGTCATGTTGCGGATGCCGTTGCGAGACAGGTCGCGGGCGATCGGCAATGTCATCCCAACAATGCCACCTTTGGAGGCGCTATAGGCGGCCTGCCCGATCTGGCCGTCGTAGGCTGCCACGGATGCGGTCGAGATCATCGCACCGCGCTCGCCAGTACTTTCCGGGGCGTTTTTGCACATGGCGTCGGCTGCGAGCCGGATCATGTTGAAGCTGCCGATCAAATTGACGGTGATGCATTTGCTGAAGACGCCCAGGTTGTGCGCGCCGTTCTTGCCAACGGTTTTCTCTGCGGGTGCGATGCCCGCACAGTTGACCAGCCCCATTAGTTTTCCCAATGCAACCGCTTTGGCCACAACCGCTGCACCGTCAGCTTCCTGGCTGACATCACATTTGACAAAAGCGCCGCCAATTTCCGCAGCAATGGCTTCGCCCTTTTCAGTTTGCATGTCGGCGATGACCACTTTCCCACCCTTGGCGGCCAGCATGCGGGCTGTACCTTCCCCCAAGCCGGATGCGCCGCCCGTGACAATGAATACCTTGCCTGAAATGTCCATATTGATCTCCAGTAACAGTTGACGTTGACGTAAACGTTAATTATGACCGATTGCCATTTTGGTCCGCATGGAATCGGGCTGAAAGGGGTGAGGTCAACGCTGCTGCTATACTTCGCGCTCTCGGACAATCCTTAGGCGCGTAGCTCAGCTGGTTAGAGCACCACCTTGACATGGTGGGGGTCGTTGGTTCGAGTCCAATCGCGCCTACCAAGTTCCTCCCTCTGAAGATGACCAGTCTTCAGAATAGCGGGGGGAACATCGGTAAAGATCACAATCACCGCCCGGATTCTCAAGGCCGTGCGGGATTTGTTTCATATTTCCTTTTTTCTCAGGGTAAACCTTGGCGCGTTTACGAGGGGCGTTCCCTAGAATGTATTGCGCCGCAACACACTTTTTTTCGGCCCGGGACCGGGCCCGAGGAGTTCACATGCAAAACAAGAAAACTGTTGATGACACTGCCACGCCGCGCGTCATCAAGAAATATCCGAACCGGCGCCTATATGACACAGATACCTCAAGCTATATCACGCTGGCCGAGGTTAAACGCCTGGTTATGGACAACGAGTCCTTTGTGGTGCGTGATGTAAAGACTGGCGAAGATCTCACGCGCAATATTCTGTTGCAGATCATTCTTGAAGAGGAGGCCGGCGGCTCACCGATGTTCACGGCGCCAGTATTGGCCAGCATGATCCGGTTTTATGGTAATTCGATGCAGGGTTTGATGGGCGGGTACCTGGAGAAGAACATGCAGTCACTGATGGACTTGCAGACCAAGTTCAGCGAACAGTCCAAGGGGTTGACGCCAGAGTCCTGGACTCAGTTTCTGGCCCTGCAGTCCCCCGTATTGCAGGGCATGATGGGCGGCAGCGTGGAACAGTCTAAGGCTCTGCTGTCACAGATGCAGGAACAAATGCAGAAGCAGACCGGTCAGATGCTTGGGGCTTTTGGGATCAAGCGCTGAACGAGACGGTGAATGCTGGGACAATGGGCGAATGAGCGAAGTGATAAGCAAGAATACAAAAGTACCAAAAGTTGGTTTTGTCAGCCTTGGATGCGCTAAAGATAGTCAGTATAAACCGCTTCAAGAGCACATGAAGGGCCTGGCCTACGTGGTATCTAATGCCCGTCAGTTAAACCGCGAGTAGGCGGAA
>CAIWNX010000142.1 GCA_903914175.1 uncultured beta proteobacterium
CAGCACCCTGATGGACGGCGCCCGGCGCGCCATGCGCGCGAGCTTTCAGCGCGAGATGGACGTGATCGAAACCAACCTCTCGTTCCTGGCCTCGGTCGGTTCCGTTTCGCCCTATGTTGGCCTGTTTGGCACGGTCTGGGGCATCATGCATTCCTTCGTTGGACTGGCCTCGCTGCAACAGGTCACGCTGGCCACGGTGGCGCCGGGCATTGCCGAGGCACTGGTCTCCACCGCGATCGGCCTGTTCGCCGCGAGTCCGGCGGTGGTCGCCTACAACCGCTTTGCACGCGACATCGACCGCATCGCCATCAAGTTGGAGACTTTCATCGAAGAGTTCTCCAACATCCTGCAACGCAACGTCGGCGCCCAATCGGCCTCCGGCCAGTAACGGGGAGAACGAGCATGCCTTCCCTGGTCAGTCGCGGACGCGGTCGGCGCACCATCAACGAAATCAACATGGTGCCGTTCATCGATGTGATGTTGGTGCTGCTCATCATCTTCATGGTGACCGCGCCTTTGATCACGCCCAGCGTGATCGACCTGCCCAGTATCGGCAAGGCCAAAAAGCAACCGGATCAGGTGATCCAGATCGTCATCGGCAAAGACGAGGCGCTGGAGATGAAGGTGCAGGACAAGACCCGTTCGGTAGGCCTGAAGGATTTGCCCGACCAGGTGCGTCAAGCGCAAAGCGGGCAGCCCAATTCGGCCGTCGTCATCAGTGCCGACAAAGCGATCAAGTACGAAGCCGTCGTCAAGGTCATGGACACTCTGCAGCGCGGCGGTGTGCAACGCATCGGCCTGTCGGTGCAACTGGCCAACCCCTGACCGCAATAGCGTCATGAATGCCACGGTGAGCAGCGATCGCCTTGAATTCGGCCCACCGCCAACACCGGGTGCACTGCGCTCGTTCGCGCTGGCGGTGCTGGCCCACGCCTTCCTGGTTGCCGCGCTGACCCTGGGCGTGCAGTGGCGCCGCGAGGCCGTTACCGTCACAGCCGAAGCCGAGTTGTGGTCGGCGCTACCGCAGCAGGCCGCGCCGGCGCCAGTTGAAGTTGCACCCGAACCGGCGCCGCCGCCCGTGGCCGCGCCGACAGCGCCAACACCAACGCCAGCTGAGGTTGATATCGCAATCGAACGTGAAAAACAGCGCCTGAAAAATGAAAAACTTGAACACGACAAACAGCAAAAGGCTGAGCGCGAGAAAGAACGCCTGAAGGCCGAGAAACTGGCGCAGGAAAAGAAACGTCTGCATGACAAACAGGCAGCGTTGGACAAACAGAAACTGGAAAAAGAAAAGCAGCGCAAGCAAGCGCTGCAGGCACAGCAGGACGCCAAGAACAGCGAAATTCGCCGAAACGAAGTCATCAATAACGCGTTGAGCAAAGCCGGCGCCACCGGCGCCCAGGGCTCCACCGGCACCGCGCTGCAATCGTCCGGGCCATCGGCGAGCTACAAGGGTCGGATTGCCGCCTACTTCAAGGCGCACAGAATCGGCTACCTGGGCGCAGGCAACCCGAAAGTTGTCGTCAGGTTTTCAACCTCACCCGACGGAACGGTTATCGGCAAAAGCCTGAAGATCGTTAACAGCAGCGGCGTTAAGGCCTGGGATGACGCGGTGGTGGCTGCACTTGAAATGGCGGTGCTGCCGCGTGATACCGACGGCCGTGTTCCGCCCGATCTGGAACTTGGCCTGAGTCCGAACGATTTCTGATCATGTAGCCCGTATGAAGCCGAAGGCGTAATACGGGATCAACGCACGACAACCCGTATTGCGCTGCGCTCCATACGGGCTACATCCGTCGGCCAAGCTCACTCGTAAACGATTTCCGCCTTGCCCGCATCGGCCTGCGCGCGCCAGCCGGCCAGGGCTGCGTCGCTGGGGTAGAAGCGAAACGCCTCGCCGAGTTGCAATTCGGCCGAGGCAGCAGCACCGTTGGTCTGGCGTGCCAGCGTCAATCGCACCGCCAGTCCGCGCACCAGTTCGCCCTGCTCGCTCACTTCACGCCGGGCCGGGAACTCACTGATCATGCGCGCCACATCGGGCGCTTTGCCGTTCACCGCCACGCGCAAAAATTTGCCAAAGCGGCAACGCGCCTGCTCCAGGTCCCAGATCTGGTTCACCGTCAATTGCATGCCGCCCGAAAAGCGATCGGGCTGCAGTTTGCCCATCACGACCACCAGTTCATCGTCCTTGAACAGTTGCCGATTCGCATTGATCAGCGCCTCATCGGCGCGCGCTTCAATGACCCCCGACTTATCGTCGAGCTTGAACAACGCGAGCTTGCCGCGTTGCCCATTGATGACCCGAAAATCGGTGATGATGCCGGCCAGCAGTTGCGGTTCGCGCGTATCGATCAGATCGTCGATCTGGCGTTTGACAAAGCGACGCACTTCCAACGCTACTTCGTCGAACAAATGGCCCGACAGGTAGAAGCCAACCGCCGTCTTCTCGAAGCCAAGTTGCTCTTTCACGCCCCAGGGTGTGATTTGCACCAGTTCCGGCTCCTGCGTGCTTGAACCATGGTCGTCCGCGCCGCCCATGTCGAACAGGCCACCCTGGTTCACATTGGCCAGCGTCGCTGCGGCAAATTCAAACGCACGCTCCAGCGAAGCCATCAGGCTGGCACGGTTACGCTGGATCGAATCGAATGCGCCGGCCTTGATCAGGGCTTCCACCGTGCGCTTGCTGATGCGGGTGCGATCGACGCGCGCGCAAAAATCAAACAGACTCTTGAACGGACCGCTGTCTGTTGCGCGCGGCCCGACGCCACGGCCTTCGCGCGCCGCCACAATCGCCTCCACGGCCTGCCCGCCCGAGCCCTTGATCGCGCTCAGGCCATAGCGGATCTGCTTGTCCGAAATCGGCTCGAAACGGCCAAAGCCCCGGTTCACATCGGGCGGCTCGAAGCCGAGGCCCATCTTGATCGCGTCTTCAAACAACACCTTGAGTTTGTCGGTGTCATCCATTTCCACCGTCATGTTGGCGCAGAAAAATTCCGCCGTGTAATGCACCTTGAGCCAGGCCGTGTGGTAGGCCAGCAAAGCGTAAGCGGCCGAGTGCGATTTGTTGAAACCGTAGCCGGCGAACTTCTCCATGTCATCGAAAACGGCCTCCGCCTTTTCGGCGGCAATACCTTGCTGCACAGCGCCGTCACGGAAGATCTGGCGGTGGCGCGCCATCTCATCGGCGTCCTTCTTGCCCATGGCGCGGCGCAGCAGGTCAGCGCCACCGAGCGAGTAGCCACCCAGGATCTGCGCCATCTGCATCACCTGTTCCTGGTAGATCATGACGCCGTAGGTTTCGGACAGAATCGAGGCCACGCGCGGGTCCGGGTACACCACTTCTTCGCGCCCGGCCTTGCGCGCCAGATAAGTCGGAATCAGGTCCATCGGACCGGGCCGGTACAGGGCGTTCATGGCGATCAGGTCTTCCAGACGCGTCGGTTTCGCATCTTTGAGCAGCCCCTGCATGCCGCGACTTTCAAACTGGAACACGGCCTCGGTTTTACCCTCGGAAAACAGTTGGTAAACCTTGGCGTCGTCGAGCAGCAGGTTCTCAAAGGCAAAGTCTTCCTGGCCTGGATGCCGAAGCACGATGAACTCGCGCGCAATCTCCAAAATAGTCAGCGTCGCAAGGCCCAAGAAGTCGAACTTCACCAGACCAATCGCTTCGACATCGTTCTTGTCGAACTGGCTCACCGCCGAGTCGCTACCGGGTTGCTGGTAGAGCGGGCAGAAATCGGTCAGCTTGCCCGGCGCAATCAGCACGCCACCGGCGTGCATGCCGACGTTGCGCGTCATGCCCTCGAGCTTGCGCGCCAACTCCAGCAGCGTGCGGACATCCTCTTCCTTGCTTTCGCGCTCGGCCAGCAGCGGCTCGGCCTCGCTGGCATAAATCGTCTTGTCGTCTTTGGGCCGCTCCTTGGGTGGCAGTTGCAGGCTGATCGTGGCGCCAGGTTTGTTCGGAATCAGTTTGCTAATGCCATCGCAAAAGGTGTAGCTCATGTCGAGCACGCGCCCCACATCCCGCACCGCAGCGCGGGCTGCCATGGTGCCGAAGGTCACGATCTGGCTAACCGAATCCTTGCCGTACTTGAGCTTGACGTAATCGATCACACGGTCACGGTTGCCCTGGCAAAAGTCGATGTCAAAGTCGGGCATCGAGACCCGCTCCGGGTTCAGGAAACGCTCGAACAGCAGGTTGTATTGCAGCGGGTCCAGATCGGTGATCTTGCGCGAATACGCCACCAAAGAACCGGCGCCCGAGCCGCGACCGGGACCCACCGGGCAGCCATTGTTCTTGGCCCAGTTGATGAAGTCACCCACGATCAG
>CAIWNX010000143.1 GCA_903914175.1 uncultured beta proteobacterium
AAATTATGTCCAGTGCGACGCCCAAGAACATCGCAAGTCGCAAGCGTCTACGCGGCTTGCCAGCCTACGTCAATCCGGAACTTCTCATAACTGGGATCTTTGCATAACGCTGCTTATGGAAATATTTTCATAAGCAGCGTTTGCGGGTATTCGTCGGTGGCCGCTAACTGGCGGCCCCATCAATGTCATCGAGTCGTGTAAAAATGGCATGGCATGGCACAACATGGCATGCAAAAACAGTAACGTGCGCTTGTGTTCCGCGGCCATTCTGTGGATGAAGCGCCCATTCGCCGTGATCCCCATTTTTTGGGATTCACGTGAGTACCAAGACGATCGCTGAAAGGAGAGCAGCACATGGCTGAAGGGATGATTGATGCAACTCTAGGTGGAGGGGGCCACGGGGCGGAGGGTGAGGAGCAGGCAATACCGTCCGGTGCGGATGCGTTTGCTGCCGCAATCGCCGCTATAGCTTCGCGGCAAGATCCTGGTGTCGCACGCAGGACCGAGGAGTTTCTGAGCAAGCAGTCACGGCTTGTCGATATCCAGGCGAAGCATCTCGAAGACGAACATGCGCTCAAGCTCAGTCAATTAAGGGGAAATTCCCGTGAAGGCAAACTGCGGCGCGCGGGCCTCAGTCTGCGGCTCGGTTTCCAAGTCTTTTTAGGGCTGTTGGCGACAGCCCTTGGGGTCGGGCTGTCTATGATGGTGCATGAGGCCGTCAATTCCAACAGCATTGTCATCGACCCTTTCGATGCGCCAACATCGCTGGAGGCCAGCGGCCTGAGTGGCCAAGTGGTTGCCGCGGGCGTGCTCGATGTCTTGACCAGGATTCAGGCTGCTCTGCATAAGAGTGCCCGGAGCCGCGAACTTTCAAATGCCTGGAGCGGAGAATTGAAGGTAGAAATTCCCGAGACAGGCCTTTCGATCAGCCAGATTATGCACACGCTGAAATCGAGCTTTGGTCACGATCAGCATATCAGTGGGGATCTGCTGGTCAACGAAAAAGGCGGGTTGAGTTTGACGGTGCGTGGCAAGGGAATCCTTCCAAAGACTTTTACCGACGACGGGCGTCATCTGGAGAAGATCCAGACCGAGGCCGCAGAGTATGTTTATGGTCAAGCGCAGCCCGCACTCTGGGCCTCTTATCTGAATAACCACGGTCGGGCTGACGAGGCGCTCGCTTTTGCCAAGGCAGCCTACACGAGCGCCGATGCGAGCGAAAAGCCGTATCTTCTCACCCAATGGGCACTCGCCCTCCCTGATAAGGATAAGGATGGTGCGGATACTGGGCCGCAAGTACTGGCGCTGGTGCGTGAATCGTTACGCCTGAAGCCTGACTATTGGGCCGGGCACAACAACCTCATGGTATTCCTTGCGAACTATGGAGACGAAGAAGGAGCGGTCCGAACGGGCGAGCAGATGACTCAGATCCGCGGCGCAAGCCCCGGGGCGGCCCCCGAGAAGGCGATCCAATTTTACAGTTTGCTGCGCGGGGATTACTCTGCTGCGCGAGCCATCCGCATTGCAGACATGGAAGCCCATGATGGTGTTGGATCGTTCGTCGCGTCGTCGGGCACTTCCAATCTCACGATTGCAAGCATAGAAGTGGCTATGCACGACCCGGAATCAGCGGCGTTGCGGCTGAACGTGACACGGATCGATGAACAGAACCATGGGGATGTCATCAACGCGGGAGAGGCGCGCGCGACGCTGGCTGAGGAAGTTGGGGATCTCAAACTTGCTGCCAAGGAGTGGGATGTAGTTGCGAAGGCATTGGCAGTCCCTGCTGTGGCGGCCGAGTATCCCAACGAATCTTGCTGGGCTGCCGTGAGCTACGAGAAGACCGGTCAGCCAGCGAAAGCAGATGCTGCCCTCAAGCCCTACGCAGGTCGCACCTTCGTCAATTGCTACGTCGCGAGGGGCGACGTGCTCGACTTGCGCGGCGACTGGTCAGGTGCGCAAGAGTGGTACGCCAAGGCAGTGAAACTGAGTCCAAGCAGTCCCTGGGGTTACCACGCATGGGGCACGGCACTGGAAAAGCACGGGGATCTCAGCGCTGCAACAGCGAAGTTCCAACTCGCTAATCAAAAGGGGCCGCACTTTGCCGATCCGCTCAAAGCCTGGGGCGATGTGCTGGTGAAGCAAGGCAACACAAAGAACGCGCTCATGAAGTACGAAGAGGCGCTGAAGTACGCGCCAAACTGGAAGCAACTCAAGCAGGCGCGCGACGCACTCGCCAAGCAGTCAGGCTGAGGCGCTTTCTGCACCGTAAATGGAATCTTTCAATTAGCTGCAGAATCTAGGCCGTTCAATAATTGATTTCGGCATTTAGGCGAACTGAAAGTCCTTTTTACGGGCATTCATCAACACCCGCTCTTGTTGCGGCGCTGCCAACCCCATCCCCACCCCCGGTGCCAGCAGTGTGGATTGGCCGACACCCACTGCGCAACAGCTTTGTCGAAAGCTAGCGCGCCGACTGAATCGTCGCTCCAAGAACCTCGAATGGGGTGTTCAATGTCGGGTATCGGGCAGGCAGTTCGGTAATCTCAACTTCCGCAACGTGTCTGAAGCCGGTATAGGCCGGAGAAACTGCTCGACACAGCCGCCACCGTCAAGAACAGACACATACCGGAAGTAGCAATGCTCAACCTGCCTACTCGATAGCCGACATTTGGCTGCTACCTCAACTTACACCCCGCGTCACAATAGTTGT
>CAIWNX010000144.1 GCA_903914175.1 uncultured beta proteobacterium
ACCAGGAAGGCGTGGGCCAGCACCGCCAGCGCGAACGAGCGCAGTGCGCCCGGCGTGGGCGGGGGGCCGAATTCAAAGCGATCGCTGGTCACCGTGGCATTCATGGCCTTGCTGCGCTCAGGGGTTGGCCAGTTGCACCGACAGGCCGATGCGCTGCACACCGGCGCGCTGTAGCGTGTCCATGACCTTGACCACGGCCTCGTATTTGATCGCCTTGTCGGCGCTGATGACGACGGCCGAATTAGGCATGCCACTCTGGGTTTGGCGAACCAGTTCCGCGAGATCCTTCAGGACCACTGGGCGGGTTTTTTCCTGCACCTTCATCTCCAGCGCCTCGTCCTTGCCGATCAGCAGTTGAATCACCTGGTCCGGTTGCTTCTTCGCCTTGCCGACGCTGGGCAGGTCGATCACGCTGGGCGTGATCAGGGGCGCGGTCACCATGAAGATGATGAGCAGCACCAGCATCACATCGATGAACGGCACCATGTTGATTTCATTGATGGTGCGCCGACCGCGTCCGCGACTGACCAGGGATGGCATGTTCGCTCTCCCCGTTATTGGCCGGAGGCCGATTGCGCGCCGACGTTGCGCTGCAGAATGTTGGAGAACTCTTCGATGAAGGTCTCCAGTTTGATGGCAATGCGGTCGATGTCGCGCGCAAAGCGGTTGTAGGCGACCACTGCCGGTATCGCGGCGAACAGGCCGATCGCGGTGGAGACCAGGGCCTCGGCGATGCCCGGCGCTACCGTGGCCAGTGTGACCTGCTGCAGTGAGGCCAGTCCAACGAAGGAATGCATGATGCCCCAGACCGTGCCAAACAGGCCGACATAGGGCGAGACCGAGCCGACCGAGGCCAGGAACGAGAGGTTGGTTTCGATCACGTCCATCTCGCGCTGAAAGCTCGCGCGCATGGCGCGCCGGGCGCCGTCCATCAGGGTGCTGGTGTCGGCGATGCGGCGTTCACGCAATTTCTGGTACTCGCGCATGCCGCTGGCAAAGATGCGTTCCATCGGACCGGACTGGCGCGCGTTCTTGGTGGCGGCGCCAAACAGGTCGTTCAGGCTGGTGCCGGACCAGAATTCGCGCTCGAATCCCTCGTTGAGCGCCTTGACGCGGTTGAGTGCGAACAGTTTGCGAAAGATCGCGGCCCAACTCGACACCGAGATCAGGATCAGCAACAGCATCACCAGTTGCACGACCAGGCTGGCGTTGAGCACCATGTGGAGGATCGACAGGTCTTGGTTCATTTCAGGATTTCCAGAAGGGTCTGCGGAATTCGCGCGGGCCGGTAGCTTGTGGCATCGACCCAGCCGATGCGAATGGTAGCCTCACACAGCAGGTCGTCACCGTTTGCGTTCTTGCGCCAGGCCTGCTGCTGTATTGTCAGCGATGCGCGGCCGGTCTCTGTTGGCCAGGCTGTAACCAGAAGTTCGTCGTCCAGACGCGCCGGCAGGTGGTAGCGCAGTTGTGCTTCGCTGACCACGAACATGCCGCCGCTGCTGCTGCGCAGCGCGCTCTGCTCGACGCCGAGCGCGCGCAGCCATTCCGTTCGGGCGCGCTCGAAGTATTTCAGGTAGTTGGCGTAGAACACGATGCCACCGGCATCGGTGTCTTCCCAGTAAATCCGCAGCGGCCAGCCAAAGGGTTTACTGGCGATGCGCGCCGGGTTCATGACAGCAGCACTTTCAGGCGATTGATGGCGGTCTGCAGTTGTTCCATCGAACTGGCGGTGGAAAAGCGGATGAAGTTGGGGGCGCTGATGGTGCCGAAGTCGCGCCCGGGCGTGACAGCGACATGGGCGCGTTGCATGATCTCAAACGAGAGATCCCAACTGTCCTTGACTTTCAATCTTTCAAAGACCGGTGAACAGTCGGCCCAGGCATAGAAAGCGCCATCAGGCATGACCGGCACGTTCAATCCGAGCGTGTTCAGCGCTGGAATGAAGTAGTCGCGCCGGGCCTTGAATTCGGCGCGGCGGCGCTCGTATTCGTTGATGCTGTCGGGCTCGAAACAGGCCAGTGCCGCATATTGAGACACCGTGCTTGGACAGATGAACAGGTTTTGCGCCAGGCGTTCGATCACGGCCACCAATGGCTCGGGCACCACCATCCAGCCCAGACGCCAGCCGGTCATGTTGAAGTACTTGCTGAAACTGTTGATGCTGATGACGTCGTCAGCGATGGACAGCGCGCTTTGGCCATAACGCGCATCGAAACTCAGCCCGAGGTAGATTTCATCCACCAGCGTGATGCCGCCCCGGGCGCTGACGACGCTGTGAATGCGGCGCAGTTCTTCGGGATCGATGGATGTGCCGGTCGGGTTCGAGGGCGAGGCCAGCAGCACACCGCGTGTCTTGGGTCCCCAGGCGGACTGAACCTGGTCCGCCGTTAATTGGAAGCGACCCACAGCGGTTGTCGGCAGCAGTACGGCCGTGCCGTCGGCGGCGCTGACGAAATGCCGGTTGCAGGGGTAGCTGGGGTCGGGCATCAGGATTTCGTCACCGGTCTCGATCAGCGCCAGGCACGCCAGTTGCAGCGCGGCCGACGCGCCGGCGGTGAGCACGATGCGGCTCGCCGGAACCTTGAGTTCGAAGCGCTGCCAGTACCAGTCGCTGATGCGCTCGCGCAGCGGCATCATGCCCAGTGCCTGGGTGTAATGCGTGAGTCCGTCGCGCACCGCTTTGCAGGCGGCTTCCTGCACCAGCGGTGGCGCCGTGAAGTCGGGCTCACCGATATTGAGAAAGACCATCGGCGAAGCGCTGTGCGCCACTTCGCGTGCCAGTGTCGAAGCCGCTTTGGCGACCTCCATCACATAGAAGGGTTCAATGCGCTCGGCCCGCGCCGAAACTCTCATGACCGGCTCTGGCCCCGGTCCGCACTGACTTCTGCTGCGCGCAGTTGCGGTGCCAGCGCGTTGAGAACGGCGTTGACGTATTTGTGGCCATCGGTGCCGCCGAATTCTTTGGCCAGCTCAACGCATTCGTTGAGCACGACGCGCCAGGGCACGTCCAGGCAGTGCTGAAACTCGTAGGCGCCGATCCACATGACGCCGTGTTCGATCGGCGAGATCTCGGCGAGCTTGCGGTCCAGCAGTGGCACGATCAGCGCGTCGAGTTCGCTCATGTTGTCGACGCAGCCGTGCAGCAGGGTGTCGAAGTGCAGTGCATCGCACTTGGAAAAACCTGCCAGGTCGCGTGTGAAGGCATCGACGTCGGCGACGTCGTTGCGGCCAACCAGCGTCTGGTACAGGCCCTGCAACGCAAATTCGCGCGAGCGGCTGCGTTCTGATTTGCTGGCGGCTTTTCGCACGCCGGTACTGGTCAGGCCGGTGCGGCTCTGGCGTGGTGGGCGGCTGCCAGGGGCACGAACGGCGGGGTCTGTCATCAATCTTCTTTCAGCAGGTTGGCCATTTCGACGGCAACATGGGCAGCATCGCGCCCTTTTTCGGTCTGGCGTGCGACGGCTTGGGCCAGGTTCTCGGTGGTCAGGATGGCGTTGGCGATGGGCAACTGGTAGTCGAGTGCGACGCGGCTGACACCGGCGCCAGATTCATTGGCCACCAGTTCAAAGTGGTAGGTCTCGCCGCGGATGATGCAGCCGATGGCCACCAGCGCGTCGTATTCCAGTTTTTCTGCCATCCCCATCAGCGCAACCGGTATTTCCAGCGCGCCCGGCACCGTGATCCAGTCGATGTTTTCTTCGCGCACACCGAGTGCGAGCAATTCAGCCTGGCAGGCCTGCGCCAGGGTATTCGTGATGGATTCGTTGAAGCGGGCCTGAACGATGCCGATGCGCAGATCGCTGCCATCGAGCCGTGGATCGCCGGGCGCCGGGGTTCCCTTGTCTGCGTATTGCATTTCTTGTTCCTACTTGCTGATATAACCCACGATTTCCAGGCCGTAACCGGCCATGCTCGGCATGCGCCGGGGGTTGCCCATCAGGTTCATCTTGTGTACGCCGCATTCGCGCAGGATCTGGGCGCCGATGCCGTAGCTGCGCAGGTCCAGGCGTTCGCGTTCGGGGCCATGGGCGGCGCGTGCCGTGCCGGCGACCTGCGACAGTAGCTGCTCGGTGTTTTCGGTGCAATTGAGCAGCACCACCACGCCTTGACCGGTGGCGGCGATGCGCTCCAGGCTGGCGTCCAGACTCCAGGAGTGCATGGCGCGGCCGACCTCCAGCGCGTCGAGCAGCGAGGTTGGCTCGTGCACGCGTGCCGCTACTGTGTCGTGCGGGCCCCATTCGCCCTTGACCAGTGCCAGGTGCACGTCGTGCGTGGTCTTGTCTTTGAAGGCGTGCAGGGCAAACTCGCCAAAGGCGGTGTTGATGCTGCGTGAGCCGACTTTTTCAACCAGGGATTCGACCCGGCTGCGGTATTCGATCAGGTCGGCAATGGTGCCGATCTTGAGGCCGTGTTCGGCGGCAAAAAGTTGCAGGTCCGGCAAGCGCGCCATGGTGCCGTCATCCTTCATGATCTCGCAGATCACGGCGGCCGGGCTGCAGCCGGCCATGGTGGCCAGGTCGCAGCCGGCCTCAGTGTGACCGGCACGCATCAGCACGCCGCCATCAACAGCCTGCAGCGGGAAGATGTGGCCGGGTTGCACCAGATCTTCGGGTTTCGCATTCTTGGCCACTGCTGCTTGCACGGTGCGCGCGCGGTCCGCTGCCGAGATGCCGGTGGTGACGCCTTCGGCGGCCTCAATGGACGCGGTAAAGGCCGTGCCCTTCTTGTCGCCATTGCGCGCCGTCATGGGCGGCAGTTGCAGGCGCTCGCAGTATTCGCGGCTGAGCGTCAGGCAGATCAGGCCGCGCCCGAAACGCGCCATGAAGTTGATGGCGTCGGCGCTGACGTGGTCGGCTGCCATTAGTAGATCGCCTTCGTTCTCGCGGTCCTCTTCGTCAACCAGAATGACGATGCGTCCGGCGCGCAGGTCAGCCACGATGTCTTCAACCGGGGAGATGGCCACAGGGGTAAGGGCGGTCATGCAGGGAACTTTCAGAAAATGAGTGGAGCGCAGCGACGCGCTGAATCAGGGCGCGTGCTGCCCGATGGTTTGTGGGTCGGACTTCAGCATGCGCTCGACATAGCGCGCGATGAGGTCGATTTCCAGGTTTACCTTTGAGCCCGCCGCCAGTGTTCCAAGGGCGGTATTTTGCACCGTGTGCGGTATCAGGTTGATGCTGACTTCACAGCCGGTCGCCAGATCTTCAGTCTGGTTGACCGTCAGGCTGACACCGTTGACGGTGATGGAGCCCTTGTAGGCCAGATATTTCGCCAGCGAGGGTGGTGCCAGCACGCGCAACTGCCAGCTCTCACCCACCTGTTCGAATTGAGTGACATGGCCAACGTCGTCAATATGGCCTGAAACCATGTGACCACCCAGGCGGTCGTTGGCGCGCAAGGCTTTTTCCAGGTTGATGCGCCCGGTCTGCGCCAGTCCGGCCGTGCGCGCCAGGGACTCGGCCGAGATCTCGACTGTGAAGCGGTTCTGCGCCGCCTCGAGCGTGGTGACGGTCATGCAGGCGCCGTTCAGGGCGATGCTGTCGCCGGGGCCGACGTCGTCGAGATAGCCCGCTGGACATTCGATGTCCAGGCGCTTGCCGTGTGTTGAAGAGCTGCCCAAAGCGTGCGCGGCGACGATGCGCCCGACGCCGGTGATGATTCCGGTAAACATGGCGCTATTTTCGCAGGGAAACGGGCCGGTCCTGGTTCGCTCGCAAAACTTCTGGCTTAAAAGGCGTCGTGGCCCGTCACGCGGGCGAGGATTCGCAGGTCGGCGCCGATCTTTTCGATCGACTTGAATTCGAGCTTCGTCGCTGCGGATAACTCATCCAGAGGTCCAAAACGTGCCATCTCAGCGCCTTGACCGATCAGCTTTGGCGCCAGATAAACGATGAATTCGTCAACCAGATTGGCGCCGATCAGGGCACCGTTGAGCTGCTGTCCGGCCTCGACGTGCAGGTCGTTGATCTCGCAGCGGGCCAGATCGTGCAGCAGTGCTGCCAGATCGACTTTGCCATTGCCATCGGGCAAAACGATGATCTGGGCGCCACGTTCTTGCAGCGCGGCAACTTTTCCTTCGTCGCCGCTTGCCGTGTAGACCAGCAGCTTGCGCTTGGTTTGGAACAGCTTGGCATCGAGTGGCGTGCGCAGCGTGCTGTCAAGCACAACCAGATGCGGTTGGCGCTCGGTGGCGACCAGGCGAACGTCCAGTTGTGGGTTGTCGTGCAGTACCGTGCCGATGCCGGTGAGTACGGCGCAGGCGCGCGCGCGCCAGGCGTGGCCGTCGGCGCGCGCTGCCTCGCCCGTGATCCACTGACTGGCGCCGTTGACAAGTGCCGTCTTGCCGTCCAGCGAGGCTGCGATCTTCAGTCGGACCCAAGGCCGCTGGCGGATCATTCGGCTGAAGAAACCGATATTGAGTTCGCGTGATACATCCGCACCGGGTCCGATTTCCAACGTGATACCGGCTGCGCGCAGACGATCAAAGCCTTGCCCCGCGACGCGCGGGTTCGGGTCGGCGATGGAGGCGACGACTTTCGCGATGCCGGCTTGGATCAGCGCGTCACAGCAGGGCCCCGTGCGCCCTTGGTGCGAGCAAGGCTCCAGCGTCACATAGGCGGTGGCGCCCAGCACGCTGCGGCCCTGTGCCTGCGCGTCGCGCAAGGCCATGATTTCAGCGTGCGCGCCGCCAGCGTGCTGGGTGAAACCTTGTCCCAGCAACTGGCCATCGGCGCTTGCGATGACGCAGCCGACATGTGGATTCGGCGCGCTCAGGGTCAGGCTCTGCTGTGCCAGCGCCAGGGCTTGGGTCATGAAGGGGTGCATGGGTCAGAGGGCGGTTCCAGGGCAGCGGCTATTACAACATGGCCCGACGCCGTCACGGTGTGATGGCCAGGCGCGGGCAATCGGCGCTGTGCCCGGCAGGATTGGAGGCTGCCCGGCAATCCTGATGCAAGACCCCGCTCGACACCTTGGCCACATTCATTGCCGATGGACAGACCGGTGGCGTCGGGCTCAAGGCATTGTTGTCACTGGCCACTAGGTAATTCTGCTGACTGATGGAGGTGTTGACGTGGCTATAGGGTTGCAGGTTGCGCTGGTTGCCATCGCTTAGAACCTGGGTCGCAGCATATTCATAACGGCAGACATAGTATGGGCTGTCGCTGCCCTGCCACGCGGCGGGCCCGGCCAGCCGGATCTTGCCGGACCAGTCAGGGGTGACATGGGCTGCCGGATCCGCCAGCGGTATCACGCAGAGGTAATACTTGTAGTCGGGGATGATTGCGCCAGTGTTTGGGTTGATGGCATTGCCAAACTGGCATTGGATGCCCAGCGCGCCCGCTGCGTTGCGGACAATGCCCGCGTAGTCGATACCCAGCCCCGCTTCAATCGCGTTCCAGTCGCTGGTTGAAACCGAGCTGTCGCGCCCGACATAACCCGAGACCAGGTAGGCGCTCAGGTTTTTGCATTGGCTTGAATCAGGGTTTTGGAAGGCAGCAATGAAGTCCGCCACACTGGACGCGTTTGTCAGGCCCGGCGCCGTGCAAATCCGGACCACGTCGCCGCTGATGTCGTTGAGCAGGAGGTACTGCCCGGCAGCGCCGAACGCAAGCGCGCTGCGCTGGTTTCCCAGGCTGATGGCGGCAGCCGGAATCGCCAGACTGCGATTGTTCATCCCCTTGATCTGGCTGCTTGGCGACAATGGAAAGCCGAGCAGGCCGGCGTCAAACGGGTCGGTTTGGGACAAGGCCGATGACAGCGACAGCCATTGCGCTGCGTTGTTGCGATCGGTCCAGGCCACACGCACGGTCGCGCGGCGCGAGGGGCTCCCGCTACCGCCGCCGAAGGACCAGGTGCGTGTATAGACGGCGTTGCCGCTGAAGCTATCCTGACCGTCTACCAGGGCGTTCCAGTTCAAGGTGTTGGCTTTGACTGCGCCGGTTCCAGTGACGGTGCTGGCAATGCCGGTGTAGGACCTGAATTCCTCCATCTTTTCTTGCGCCAGTCGCAGCGCTTGCGTGCGCTGTTGGGTGCTGTCGGCGCTGCGTGTCAGGTCCATTTGCATGCCAGACAGTGACAGCATGCCAACACCCATAATGAGCAGAGCGAGCATCGCTTCGATGAGGGTAGATCCGCTCTGTCGGCGCTGGGTGTTGGTCATGGGGGTTCGGTTGCGGATCAACTGCAACTGATGATGGGGGGGACTTCCTTGCCGGCGCGGCAGCGGTCGGTCCAACTGCCCGGAACGCGCACCAGTGGCGCTGTTGAGCGTTGCAGGGTTTGCAGGATGCTGGCATCGTAGGTCAGCGCGCCAGTTCCGTTGCGACTGTGGTCAGCGCAGGCGACCCATGCGCCCCGAACCTGGACGCTGCCGGACTCCCAGTCAGTGAGGGTGCTGTCATTGTTGAAGAGCAGGCCGTAGATCGTGGAATTGCCATTCAGATTGAATCCGGCGTTTGAAACCAGGGTCACCGGGTCGGTGGCCGATCCGAGGTTTACGCTGGTGTTGCTGCGGGCGAAACCGTCGGGGAAATAGAACGAGCGCCAGCCCTCGGCGTAGGACGCGTCGACCAGCGCATCGCAGTTGCTGGCTGCGCCGCAATCGGCGATGGTTTTGGTCATGGGTGCGCGCGCATACTGGGCCAGCGTCGAGCCGAAGTAGGACGCGAAAACGGTCGATTGGCTGCAGTCGGTGTCGCTGCTTGAAAGGGTGCTCAGCGCGCTGTCATGGTGGAGAATTGCTGTGGCGCCGGGCTGCCCCGGGATGCTGACGAGTGCCGCTTCATTGCTTAGGTTGATGGCGCCGCCGGCATCGATTAAAAGACCGCCGCTGCCCAGGTCCTGATTGAACAGGGTGTAGCTGCCGCCAACGGTGCAGGAACTGCCACAGGTCAGCGCTGCGGCGGGCAGTGCACGCGGCAGTCGTCGCAATTTCAGGATGGCCGACACCGTGGCGTTGGCGTCGGATGCTAGGCTATTGCTTGGCGTGCAGGTACCGGTCTGGGCCGAGCACCCGGTAGCGATGATGCGAACAGCTTCCGGATCGCTGGTGGCAAGAAAAGAGACCGTGAAGCCCGGTAGCCGTGCGCCGTCGGGACTGCCGGTCGCGCTGCCACCATCGGAGGGGTCGGGACAGTTGCAGATCCAGTTGCTGCCATCGATTTTGCAGCCGGGGTAGCTGTTACTGGCCACTGCCATATCAGTGGCGTTGGCTGTGCCATGGTCCCAGTGGGTCTGCACATATCGACGCCGGAACGAGACCGTGGCGCCACCGGAAAGTGCGCAGTTGGCGTCGATGTGCTGCGCGGTATTGAGCATCCCGGTCGCCCATTCCAGACCCGCCTCGGCCATCTCGAGTGCCAGCGCGGCGCGCATTTGGTTGGCTGTACTTTTTTGTTCGATCACCAGGCTGCGGTTCAGGTAAAGCAGAGTGATGGACATGCCCAGCAACAGGCTCATCGTCATCAGCAGAGTGGCCGCGCCGCTCTGGCGGCGACGATGTTTGGTGCGGCCAAGCAGGTCTGCCATCTGGCGGCTCCAGGATTCAGGCCGTGCAGGAACCGAGCAGCGCGTCGTTGCGCACACGAACCTGTGAGCGCAGGGTGCGGCTCAGTGCCGCATCGCTCGTGGAGCGGCCGGTCAAGGTGAGGGTGTAGTGGCGGACCTGGATTCTGGGGCAGGTCGGCGCCTCAGCCGTGTCAGTGCAGGGTATTGCGCAGGCGGCGCGCACGTCGATTTCGGTTTCAGTGGGAACGATGCTGAACTGGGAGACGATCAGGATGTCGGTGTTGCTCAGCGTTTGCCAGTTATTGCAACTCGATGCTGAACTTCCGCCCAAGCACATCTGGATCGCACCGCCCGCCAGCCTGAAACCGAACACTTCATTGCTGTCGAGGCTGCTGTTTTCTGAAAGATCGCGTGTATAGCTGTACAGGATCTGGTGCGCATCCGTCTCAGGCGTCAAGATGACCGCTGCGTAAGGATTGCGCTGCGCGATGCCAGTGCCCGCCAGCGCGTTGCCCCAGTAGGCGCCCCGGCGCAGATCACGTGTCATCAAATCCAGGGTGGCGCGCAGGTCTTGATTGAACCGGGTTTCCAGCCCAAGGCGGCGCGAACTGGTGATCTGGGTTGCGAACAGGGAGAGCGAGCCGGACAGGATGAAGAGGCCGATCGCCATGCCGATCAGCAGTTCCACGATCGACAGGCCGCTGGATGAACGTCTGTGGGATGAACGTTGGCTGCGCATCATCGGCTCCAGCAGGCCTCAGGCGTGTTGCTTACCGTGCCGTTGTTGATGCTTGTTGTCAAAGTGGTGCAGCCGGCGTCGGCCGCTTGACTTGCGCGTGCAAGAGCGCTGGCGGTGTAGCTCGACTCGGTCGGGTCGTCGCCGATGCTGAGCGTGTAATAGGCGCCGGCTGTCGTCGCCGCGATGCCCAGCCCCTCGGGCCACGCCGTTGTCAACAGGCTGTTGGGTGCATAGCTGGGGTTGATGGCGCGCCAACGCTCCTGCGCCTGCTGAATTTGTGAGAGTGCTTGCATGGCATCTGAACGTCTGCCTTTTCGTACCTGGGTCAGATAGGAGGGATAGGCGATGCTGGCCAATATGCCCGCGATGGCGACTGCAATCAGCAGTTCCAGCAGACTGAATCCCTGGGGACTGCGTTGGCGCTGCGGATTCAACATGTCTTGTATCCGCTGACGCTGCCCTCGGGCGAGCAGGTGCGGGTGCGGCCAGCGATATTCACAATTTGCCGAATCGTCTTGCCACTGGCGCCCGTCAGTGTGATGGAGCCCGCCGGCGTTGTTGTGCCGCGTCCGGGATCAAATAGCATGGAGAGCACGTTGGCTTGCAGTCTGATGCGCTGTTCAGCGGCAAAGCCAACGCTCTTGAAGATGGCGTTGTCGGGGTTGCGGCACTGCGCCGTGCCGTTGCTGACGCAAGAGCAGTCGCCCGCAGCGCCGGTATGCAGGACGTAGCAGGTGCCTGCGGCGTCACTGTTGAAGCTGATGCGCAAGGGCTGGTTGCGGGCCAGTGCCTGGCTGCGCACATAGTGCAGATCGGTGGCCAACTCGTTGGCACGACCCTCCAGACGGTAGCGATCTTGAACCTCAAGAAGGGAAGGTGCTGCCAGGCCGATGGTGAGCGCCACAATGCCGATCCAGACCATGGTTTCGAGCAGACTGCTGCCGTGTTCCCTCCCCGGAAACGGCGGACCGGCACGCTGCGTGCGCGCTGCTCGGCCAATGAAGGCTCGGCGTGATTCTCCCTGCATGGCGTCCTCTCCTTGGAAGCGATGCAGGCCATGGTATTCCCGCCGTCAGACTTTGCCCATCCCCCAAAAGGGTGAGATTGAGGTCAAAAACGACTAACGCCGGACTTCGTCCACGAGTGTCTTGAATTCGTCAATGTCTTCAAAACTGCGGTACACGCTGGCAAAGCGCACGTAGGCAACCTTGTCGAGCTTTTTCAGCTCGCGCATCACCAGTTCGCCCACGCGTGTCGAAGGCAACTCGCGCAAGCCGAGGGTGAGAAGTTTCTCCTCGATGCGCTCGACCGCGCCATCGACCTGCTCGGTGCTGACCGGTCGCTTGCGCAGCGCCAGTTTCATGGAGGCCAGTAACTTGACGCGTTCATATTCGATACGGCGTCCATCCTTTTTGACGATCGCCGGGAAACTGACGTCGGGCCGCTCATAGGTGGTGAAACGTTTTTCACACGAAGAGCATTGCCGCCGGCGCCGGATGAAGTCACCGTCTTCTGCAACCCGCGTCTCCATCACCTGGGTGTCGGAGTGGCTGCAGAAGGGGCATTTCATGGTTTTGCGCTTAACGGTAAACCGGGAAGCGTGCCGTCAGGGCGCCGACCTTGGCGCGCACCGCTTCGATGTTGGCCGCATCTCTTGGGTTGTCCAGCACGTCAGCGATCAGATTGGCGGTCATGCGCGCTTCCTCATCCTTGAAGCCTCGGGTTGTCAGCGCCGGTGTGCCGATGCGCACGCCACTGGTGACCATCGGTTTTTCCGGGTCGTTCGGGATGGCGTTTTTGTTGATCGTCATGTGGGCGCTGCCCAGCACCGCTTCGGCTTCCTTGCCGGTGATGCCCTTGGCGCGCAGATCGACCAGCATGACGTGACTTTCGGTGCGGCCGCTGACGATGCGCAGGCCGCGCTGGGTCAGCGTTTCGGCGACGATACGGGCGTTGGTGAGCACTTGTTGCTGGTAGATCTTGAACTCTGGCGCCAGAGCTTCCTTGAAGGCCACAGCCTTGGCTGCGATCACGTGCATCAAGGGACCACCCTGCAAACCGGGGAAGATGGCGCTGTTGATGGCTTTCTCATGCTGTGCCTTCATCAGGATGATGCCCCCGCGCGGGCCGCGCAGGCTCTTGTGCGTGGTCGAGGTGACGACGTCCGCGTGCGGCACCGGATTCGGGTACAGGCCAGCGGCGATCAGGCCGGCGTAATGGGCCATATCGACCATAAAGATGGCACCAACATCTTTGGCCACTTTGGCAAAGCGCTCAAAGTCGATGCGCAGGCTGTAGGCCGAGGCGCCGGCGATGATCAGTTTGGGTTTGCTCTCGTGGGCCTTGCGCTCCATGGCGTCGTAGTCGATTGCTTCCTGTTCGTTGAGACCGTAGGAGACAACATTGAACCACTTGCCACTTATGTTGAGCGCCATGCCGTGGGTCAGGTGGCCACCTTCGGCCAGGCTCATGCCCATGATGGTGTCGCCGGGCTTGAGGAAGGCAAGGAAGACCGCTTCGTTGGCAGAGGCTCCGCAATGCGGCTGCACGTTGGCTGCATCGGCGCCGAAGATCTGCTTGACGCGGTCAAGCGCAAGTTGT
Organism: uncultured beta proteobacterium; assembly: GCA_903914175.1. Classification (GTDB taxonomy): domain Bacteria; phylum Pseudomonadota; class Gammaproteobacteria; order Burkholderiales; family Burkholderiaceae_C; genus Rhodoferax. The sequence continues at coordinate 12,848 of CAIWNX010000144.1, forward strand.
TCGGCAATGTCCACGTACTCGCAACCGCCGTAGTAGCGTTTGCCCGGGTAGCCTTCTGCGTATTTGTTGGTGAGTTGTGTGCCCTGGGCCGCCATGACGGCAGGCGAGGCGTAGTTCTCGCTGGCGATCAGTTCGATGTGCTGTTCCTGGCGTGTATTTTCGGCCTGGATGGCAGCAAAAATTTCAGGGTCGGTTTGTTCGATAAGAATGTTGCGGTTGTACATGGTTGAATTCAGAAGCACCTGGCCGGCGCGGCCCTGGATGCATCAAAAATGGGAAAGGAGTGCTACTTTATCAGGGCTCTGATCCAGCCTGCCAGGCGCGGTTGGTGGCGTTGAGGGCTGGCCGATGGTCGCCGGTACCGGGCGGCCGCGGGCCACCAGTTGCAATCGGGCATGTTCTGCCATGACTTTGCCAGCGTAGCCGCCGTCGTCCTCGACGTGGGCCGCGCCGACATAAAAACGCAGACCGCCTTCGAGTGAACCGGCGCGCGAAATGCACTCCTGCAAGACCTTGACGCCGACGCGCAGGTTGGTCAGGGGATCGAATGCTGCCAGTTTGCCGCCGAAATTTTCGTACTTATCACTGTGAACCTGGGTCATGACCTGCATCAGGCCTTGTGCTCCCACAGCGCTTTGGGCGAACGGATTGAAGCCCGACTCCACCGCCATGACGGCCAGGATAAGGGTTGGATCGAGCTTGGTATGGGAGCCAATTTCGTAGGCTTCTGTTACCAGGGCACTGAGCGGCTCCGGGGCAATACGGTATTTCTTGCTCAGCCAGTAAGCGATTGCAGCCTGCTGCTTGGGTAAGTCCTGCGGGTTGCTGGCCGTGGCGCGGTCCACTGCGTCGATCTCCGTCGCTGAGCCGCTTACCGCGATTTGACGGGTCTGCAGCCAACTGAAAAGCCTGATTTCTCCCACCTGACGCAATTCGGGGCGGGCCGTCAAGGCGATGATGGCAAAAATGACAGCCAGGCCCACCAGGGCAAAGCCGTTATGTGTAATTTCGAAAAAGCCCTGGGCGATGTCGCTTGCGAATGTTCGCAGACCCAGGGTGATATTTTTTGACGCTGTCATAGCTCTTCCTTCGTTCGCGTGGGCTTCTGTGATGCACTGCATGCAGGCGGCAACACGGGAGGCACCTCGTTTGGGTTGGTACGCTATCAATGTCCTGCGCTATCTGATGTGTATGGCAGAGACTTGAATATGCCGGGTTCGGCAGCGGATACGGGTTATCCCTTGATTTGACTGGGATGGGCGGATTCTATGGGTGCATTATATACCAAGTCAACCATATCAAACCAAAACCTTATTCCAAAACCGGATTTGAATTTGACTGGTCGATTGACTAGACTTCAGCGGCCTGTCATTTGACAGGCAAGTTGTCGGCAGTAGCCAGTCCTCACCGGAAGGTGGCAGTGATAAAGCGGCCCCGGCAGTCAAGTGGAGGCAATCTATTGCTTCCCAGCGCATTGGGACTTTACCCTCCTGATGCGCGAGCCCTGACAGTATGGACCTTGCGTCAGCTGTCGAGCCCGGCGGTCTGGCCTTGTGTCAACCCGACCGGGCTTTCGACTTTTTGTTGCCGGAGCAGGAAAATTGCGGCGAAAATAGCGCTTCAACCCTGACCGTCCCCGGTCGGGATTCCTCTTCTTGTTTGTGCGATCCATGTTTCCTTTTCCTTCCCTCAACAAAACTGCCCCAGCCCCCGAAGTGACGCCAAGCCCGGTCAAGACAAGCGAACCGCACCCACTGGACGCGTTGACAGGCGGGGCGTTTTCCGCGCACACCTCTAGTGAGCGGACGTCGCACATCCGGGAGTGGTTGCTCAGCGCACCGAGTGCGGAACAAATGCAGGCGGTGTTCAAGGAACTCAGCGGCAAGGACAAGGGGGCCGCCAAGTTGTTGCGTGAAAAGCTCGATGAAATCAAGCGCAGCAAGGGTCAGGAATCGATCGCACAGGAGTGGGCCGACAAGGCGCTGGCATTACTGGCGGTGCCCAAGCTCAATATTGCGGACGCCATGGCTTGGCAGCGCGACGCCGCCCGGGCCGGCGCGCCCTTGAGCAAGGAGCCGCTGTCGACTCTCAAGGGGCAACTCGGCGACCGGGTGAAAGTGATTGAAGACCTGCAGCACCGTGTGCAGGTGCAACGCGAGGCAGCTGTGTTGCTGGCGCAACGGATCGAGGTTCTTTCGACCAAATCGTGGCATGACGCGCAGGCGCTCGTTGATGCCTTGCGTGCCGATGTGGAAAACTGGCAGTTGCAGGCCAGTTCTTTGTTGAATGATGCCAATTGGCTCAGTGTCGAAGCCAAATTTCCGACCTTGCTTGATAGCTCGCGTGGCCAGTTGCTGGTGGTGTGGGAAGCCTTCAGTGGCGCCTTGGCCCTGGCCCTTGCAGCGGCTGGGGATGTGGCGGCACCTTTGCCACCCGTGCAGGTCTGGGCTGATGAGTTGCGTGCGGCGCGTGGCGTCCCAATGGAAGCAGCACCACGCCCGAAGCGAGCGGTGATTGACCCCGAACTCAAGGCGCGGGCGCTTGCCGTTGTGGGCGAGGCCCTGCAAAAGCTTGAATTGGAAGTCGGCGAAGGACACGGCAAAGCCAGTGCTGGTGCGGCCGCAGCCCTGCGCAATGCGCTCAAGGAATTCGGCAAGCTCATCGATGTCAAACTGGAAAACCAGGCCCATGCAGCATTGGCTGCCGCCGGTGAACTTGAAGGTTGGCAGCGTTGGCGCGCTGATCAGTTGCGTGAAGAACTGGTTGCCAAGGCCGAGGGCTTGCTCAAGCGCCCCGAAGGGCAGGCCATTGGCGGGCGCAAGATGCAGGAAAGCCTGCGTGCCTTGCGTGAACAGTGGAAGCAGACGGATCAGGGCGGTGTGCCGAATCATGGCCTTTGGAAGCGCTTCGATGACGCCTGCAACGAGGCACACAAGGTCGTGGAAGGCTGGCTGGAAAAGGTCAAGGCCGAGTCGGCCGAACACCGGGCCCAGCGCCTGGCGTTGATTGAAGAAGTCAATGCCTGGGCTGCTGACAACGTCACCGCCAAGGATGACGACTGGAAGGGTTTCAACCGGATATTGCATCAGTTTGGTGACCGTTGGCGTGAAGGAGGCCATGTCGGTGAAAAGATGTTTGCCGAATTGCAGCCACTTTGGAAAGCGGCTATCAGTGCCGCTGCTGCACCGCTGGAGGCATTGCAGAAGAGCAGTCTGGCTCTGCGCCAAGCCATGATCGAAGAGTCTCGCGTTTTGGGTGAAGCCCCGGTGCTGCGGATTGATGCCGTCAAGGCCTTGCAGCAGCGCTGGCAAGCCGAGGCGCATCGGGTTCCTCTGGACCGTCGGCACGAGCAAAAATTGTGGGATGCGTTTCGCAAACCGATTGACGATGCATTCAATCGCAAGACGGCAGAGCGCCAGAATGCGGACGCGGCTCTGGGCGAACGCGACCGCCTCGTGCTCGACGCCGCCAAGGCGCTGGAAGCGGCCAATCAATCGGGTGACGCACAACGCATTCGCACAGCGATGAATGCTTTGGACGCCGCTTTGCGCGGACAGGCGCAGGCCAAGGCCGCGGTGCAGGTGGCCGCGACGGAAGTGGATACAGCCGTTGCTGCGGTTCAATCTGGACAGACAGCGTCCGACGTGCCAGCCGGTGCGGCGGATGTGGCCGATGGGGAGACCTCCGATGAATCAGCTGCGGCGGCAGAACCCGTTGCAGAGCCAGCGCCGGCACCGAAGCCCGTGGCCAAACCCGTGATCGCTGTGCGCGGTGACGATCGACCTGGGATGAGAAAGACAGAGCCAGCGCCTGCGGGTCGCGGGCCCCGTTTTGGCGATCGCAAGGACGCCGGTCGGGACGGCGCAAGAGACAAGCCGCGAGGCCCACGCGACGACAAGTTCGCCCCGCGCGCAGATGACCGTCAACCACGGCGCGACGGACGTGACGGTGGCGGCAACGCCTGGCAGGAGGCCCCACGCCTGGGTGATACTGCTTTCCGTGCCCAGCGCGATGCGGTCGAGCATGCCCAATTCGCGCTGAAAAAGCTCGCCGCGCAGGCGCACGGTGAGGCCTTGACCCAGGTGCTGACGGCCTGGGAGCAGCGCGATGGCGCACTGGTGCCAAACGTGCAGGAATTGGGTAGCCGCGTTACCCCTGCCATGCGCGGTGCTTGGGTCAAAGCACTGACACAAGCTCCGACAGGTGATGTGGCCGTCGCCTTGCTGCGTCTGGAGATGGCCACGGAACTGCCGACTCCCGCTGAGCATCTCGATGCGCGTCGTGCCTTGCAGTTGCAACTGCTGACGCGGCGCAACGATCCGCCACCAGTGCAGACCTGGGGTCAGGACGCCGCCAGCGTGCTGTCTGCGTCTTTTGACGCTGGTCACGCGCGTCGGCTGCAAAATGTGCTGAAGGTGCTGCTCAAGCCATAATCGCTTTCGGCAACAGACAAAGGTCTGACGCTCACACATCTCGATTCAACTGGAAGAGGTGCCGATGGAATCTGCAGACAATTTGCTTAAACGCCTTGAGCAACTTAACGACATTGGTGTCTCGCTCTCAAGAGAACGCGATATCACACGTCTGATCGAAGGTATCCTGTTGGCTGCAAAGGCCATTACGAATGCCGATGGCGGTACCCTGTACAGTGTGCCGGAGGATGGAAAGTCACTGCGTTTCGAGATCATCAAGACCGATTCGCTGCACATTGCCATGGGCGGAACGTCCGGTAATGCCATCAATTTCCCCGATCTGCCGCTGCGTGATGCGAGCGGCGCCCCCAATGACTCGTTGGTGGCTGCTTATGCAGCGATCCACGCGCAAACCGTCAACATCGTTGACGCCTACAACGAGCCCAATTTTGACTTTTCCGGAACGCGGCATTTTGATGAACGCACCGGTTACCGTTCCCAGTCCTTCCTGACCGTGCCGATGAAGAGCCACGAGGGCGAAGTGATCGGGGTGCTGCAGCTCATCAACGCGCAGTCCCCCGAGACTGGAGAAATTGTGCGGTTTTCCAGTTCGGACCAGCAGTTAGCGGAGTCCCTGGCCTCGCAGGCTGCCATCGCACTGAGCAACCGCTTGTTGATGACGCAACTCGAAGAACTGTTCGAGTCTTTCATCAACATGATCAATCTGGCGATCGACGATAAATCCCCGCACACCGGTGGCCATTGCCAGCGGGTGCCGGAGTTGACGATGCTGCTGGCCGATGCTGCGGCAGCGGCGACCGATGGACCACTGGCAAAGTTCACCATGAGTGAGCGTGACCGCTACGAACTCAAGATCGCCAGCATGCTGCATGATTGCGGCAAGATCACCACGCCGGTGCACGTGGTGGACAAGGCGACCAAGTTGCAGACCCTGTTTGATCGCGTGCACCTGATCGATACCCGCTTTGAGGTGCTCAAGCGCGACACCGAATTGCAGGCCCTGCGAGCGCAACTGGCTCTGCGCCCCTGTGTTGATGCGCAGGCCGAAGCAGCATTGCTGGCCGAACAGCAGGCGGCACTAGATTCAATCGATGCGGATCGTGAGTTCGTTCGTGCAACCAATGTCGGCAGCGAGTCCCTGAGCGAGAGCGCGTTGCAGCGTGTGCGCGAAATCGGCACGCAGCGGGTTTGGTGTGGCCCGGACGGCGCCAAGGCTAATTTTCTCAACCCTGACGAACTGGAAAACCTGTGCATTCGCGGTGGTACGCTGACGCAGGCTGAGCGTGAGGTCATCAATCACCACATCGTTGCCACGATCAAGATGCTCGAGCAACTGCCCTGGCCCAAGCATCTCAGGAATGTGCCGGAGTTTGCCGGCGGCCATCATGAGCGCATGGATGGCAAGGGTTATCCACGCGGGCTCAAGCGCGAGCAGTTGTCGGTACAGGCCCGTGTCATGGGTATTGCGGATATCTTTGAGGCCCTGATGGCCACCGATCGACCCTACAAGCGGGGCATGAAACTGTCGCAAGCCATCGACATCATGAAGAAATTCAAAGCCAATGGCCACATTGACCCTGACCTGTTCGACATCTTCCTGCAGCAGGGTGTTTACAAGCAATACGTCGAGCGCTTCGTGGCACCCTGGCAAAACGACTCTGTCGCGTTGTAAACCGTTCAGGCCAGTGCTGCCGGCAGGCGTTGCACGCTGACTGGCGAGTTTTGATCTGACGGATTTGCGCGCAGTCGCAGCACTTCGGCGCGTGCCGGTGTCGCGTTGGCATCCCAGTCACTCAGCACGATACGGCGCAGACCTGGCGCCAGCGCATGTTCGGCCGGTCGATGGGTGTGGCCATGGATCAGGGTGTTCGCCCGGGCCAGGTCGAGCCAGTCGCAACAGGCCGTGGCGTCAAGGTCGGTCAGTGTCATGCCGTTTGCCAAGTCGCTGATCCGGTGCGCTTCACTTTGCTCACGCATGGTGCGCGCCAGAGCCTGACGCTTGGCCAGCGGTTGCCCAAGAAAATTTTGCTGCCACTGTGGGTTGCGCACCTGGGCCCGAAACGCCATGTAGTCGCTGTCCTGCAGGCACAGGGCGTCGCCGTGCGAAAGCAGCCAGCGTTGACCGGCAAAGTCGAGCACACAGGGATCGCCCAGCAGTGTCATGCCGCAGGCTTTGGCAAACGCCGGCCCGAGCAGAAAGTCACGGTTGCCATGGAGGAAATAAATGGCCAGACGCTGTGACGCCGCTTCAAGCACCTGGGCACAGCGCGCTTCAAAAGCAATGAGCGGCTCGGCTGCAACAGCGTCAGCGTGCAGCACGTCGTCGCCAACCCAGACTTCAAACAGGTCACCCAGGATGAAGAGGGCGTCCGCCGTCGTGTGCTGCATGAAATGTCGCCAGGCTTCGAAAGTGGGCGCATCGCCTGCCTGCAGATGCAGGTCGGAGATGAAATCGATACAGCGCCAATCGGGCGGCGCCTGCAGCCGGGCCACAAGCGGCGGCGCCGCGTTCCCGACTGCGCTGGTGTTCATGTCAAAGGGCCACGGCCTTTTCGATGATCACGTCGGCCACCGGCACGTCATCGTGGTAGCCACGGCGTGCAGTTTTGACGGCGCCGATTTTGTCAACCACATCGCTCCCCGAGACCACCTTGCCAAACACGGCGTAACCCCAGCCCTGCGCCGAGATCGCCGTGTGATTCAGGAAGCCGTTGTCGGCCGTGTTGATGAAGAACTGTGCGGTAGCCGAATGCGGGTCGCTGGTGCGGGCCATGGCCACGGTGTAGTGCAGGTTCTTCAGCCCGTTGTTGGCTTCGTTGTCGACGGGTTTGTCGCCCTTCTTTTCCTTCATGCCGGGTTCCATGCCACCGCCTTGCACCATAAAGCCCGGAATGACACGGTGAAAGATGGTGTTGTTGTAATGGCCCTTGTTGACGTAGCTCAGGAAGTTCGCAACCGACTTCGGTGCTTTCTCCTGGTCGAGTTCAAGTGTGATGACGCCGTGGTTGGCAATGTGGAGTTCGACTTGGGGCTTGCTCATGGTTTCTTTTCGAGGGTTACGGAGTTGATAAGAATGCTTGTTTTCGGTACGTCAGTTTGGAACGGGCCGCCGGCGCCGGTGGGACTGCTCTTGATCTTCTGGATGACCTCGCTACCGCTGACAACCTTGCCGAATACCGTGTAGCCAAAACCGTCAGGCGATGGCGCATTGAGCATGGCATTGTCTTTGACATTGATGAAGAACTGGCTGGTTGCGGAGTTGGGGTTGCTGGTGCGGGCCATGGCAATGGTGCCGACATCGTTTTTCAGCCCGTTGTTGGCTTCGAGCGGGACCGGCGGCCGGGTTGGCTTCTGGTTGTACTGCGCATCAAAGCCGCCGCCTTGCACCATGAAGTTATCGATCACGCGGTGGAAGATGGTGCCGTCGTAGTGCTTGTCCTTGACATACTGCAGGAAGTTCTCAACGGTCTTGGGTGCCTTCTCAGGATAGACCTCAACCACAAAAGCACCGGCCGAGGTGCTGAATTTGACCCGCGCGGGTTCTTGCGCCAGGGCGCTGCTGGCGCCAGAGCACAGGGCGATTGCGGTCAGCCAAGCGCCGACTGTCCAACGGGTGAATCGTGCAAATGCCATCGGATGGCTCCTTCAAAAAAGTGAGAGTGGATTATCGTTGTGACTCCGAGAGCGCGCGGATCAGGGTCAATTTGGCTGGCACTGAGGCGTTGGCGCTATCGATTTGTATTGCCCTGCCATAGGCCTGGCTGGCGAGCCTGACATAGACATCACCCAGATTTTCGTGGGCGGTGGCGTAGTCAGGGTTGGCGCGGACTGCCATCTCCAGCGCTGCGCGCGCCTGGTCAAACTGTCCTTGCCCTGCGTGCAGCACGGCCAGGTTGTTGTAGGGCTCGGCCAGTTCGGGGTAGTCTTGCGAGAGTTGGGTAAAAGTGATGATGGCGTCAGCTGTTTTGCCTGCATTGCGCTGGATCACACCTTTGAGAAAACGCATCTGCGGGTCACGCGGTTTGGTGGCCAGATAAGCGTCGACCTTGGTTGCCGCCTCCACCAGTTTGCCACTGCGCAGCATTTGATTGACTTCATCGTAATCGTCCGCCTGTGCTGGCAGGGCGGCACAGGCGCAGGCCAGTGCCAGCAAGCGCAAGGCGGTGAAGATGATCGCGAGCCCGTGCTTCATGGCGTCCTATGTTTTTTGCAAGTTCAATGCCCACTGTCGCAGCTTGGCCGTCGGGGCTATATACTGGACTTAATTGTAGCCCACGAGGTGTATTTTGATGCGTTTGCAATGACCCTGCCGCCTGCAGTTCCCGTTGTTTTTGACCGCATCCGAACCCGTTGAATTTGTCTTTTGAATCACCCATGACCTTACGCATTTACAGCACGCTTTCGCGTGCGCTGGAGCCTTTGTCACCGCTGGAGTCAGGCCATGTCCGCATGTATGTTTGCGGCATGACGATTTATGACCTGTGCCACATTGGGCACGCGCGCATGATGATGGCTTTCGATGTGGTGCAGCGCTGGCTCAAGAGCAGCGGGTACCGCGTGACCTATGTGCGCAACATCACGGATATTGACGACAAGATCATCAAGCGCGCAGTTGAACGCGGCATCAGCATTCGCGCGCTGACCGACGAGATGATCGAAGCCATGCATCTGGACATCGCCAAACTCGGCATCGAGTCCCCCACATTGGAGCCGCGTGCAACCGAGTACGTGCCACAAATGCTCAGCCTGATCAGTCAGCTCGAAACCAAGGGCCTGGCCTACCAGTCGGGCAATGGCGATGTGAACTATGCGGTGCGCAAGTTTCCAGGCTACGGCAAGCTCTCGGGCAAGTCGCTGGATGACCTGCGTGCCGGCGAGCGGGTTGCCGTGGATGACGGCAAGGATGATCCGCTGGACTTTGTGTTGTGGAAATCTGCCAAGGCGCAAGAGCCGGATGACGCCAAGTGGGACAGCGCCTACGGCAAGGGTCGCCCGGGCTGGCACATCGAGTGCTCGGCCATGAGTTGCCAGACCCTGGGCGAGAGTTTTGATATTCATGGCGGTGGCGCCGACCTGCAGTTCCCGCATCACGAGAACGAGATTGCGCAGAGCGAGGGTGCAAACGGCAAACCGCTGGCCAGCATCTGGATGCACAACGGTTTCGTTCGGGTCGACAACGAAAAGATGTCCAAGAGTCTGGGCAACTTCTTCACCATTCGCGAGGTCCTGC
>CAIWNX010000145.1 GCA_903914175.1 uncultured beta proteobacterium
GCACCGTGAGCATGGTGTCGACAAACAATCGGTAGCCGCGCGCCGTCGGGATGCGACCGGCCGAGGTGTGCGGGCTGACGATCAGGCCAAGATCCTCCAGATCGGACATCACGTTGCGGATGGTGGCGGGCGACAGGTCGAGCCCGGAGGCTTTGGAGTGCGTGCGCGAACCCACCGGCTGCCCATCGGCGATATAGCGCTCAACCAGCGCTTTCAACAACAACTTGGCACGGTCATCGAGCATCGGCCCATTTTAGTGATGTAATTTACAGATGAAATCAAAATTCCCTCAGGTTGCGCTGATTGGCAAGTACCAGACGCTGGCGTCAGGGGCATCGAGCGCGTCCCCGCGCGGTGTGCTGGAGGCGATTGCCGATTTTTTGCACAGCCAGGGCTGCGAGGTACATGTCGAGCGCGACACGGCGCGCAACATGGGTATTTCCGGCCATCCGGTGCTGACGGTGCCTGCCATCGGCGAACAGTGTGATCTGTGCCTGGTGGTTGGCGGCGACGGCACTATGCTGGGCATCGGGCGCCAGCTCGCCAGCTATGGTGTGCCGCTGATCGGCATCAACCAGGGGCGCCTGGGTTTCATCACCGATATTCCATTCAACAATTTCAAGCAGTCGCTGGGCCCCATGCTGCGCGGCGAATACGAGGAAGATCATCGCAGCATGATGCAGGCCAAGGTCATGCGCGACGGACGCTGCGTCTACGACGCGCTGGCCATGAACGATGTGGTGGTGAACCGGGGCGCCAGCTCGGGCATGGTCGAGCTCAAGGTTGAGGTTGACGGCCGTTTCGTGGCAAGCCAGCGCGCCGACGGTCTGATCATCGCCACGCCAACCGGATCCACCGCCTATTCACTCTCGGCTGGCGGGCCGCTGCTGCATCCTTCGGTGCCAGGCTGGGTGCTGGTGCCGATTGCGCCGCACATGCTGTCAAACCGGCCCATCGTGCTGCCCAATGCAACCGAAATTGTCATTGAGGTAGTGGCCGGGCGCGACGCCAGCGCCAGTTTTGACACCCAGTCGCTGGCCTCGCTGCTGCACGGCGACCGCATCGTGGTGACGCGTTCGCAGCACAACGTGCGTTTTCTGCACCCCAAGGGCTGGTCCTACTTCGACACCCTGCGCCAGAAGCTGCACTGGAACGAAGGGGTGACCTCGCCGTGAGCCTGCGCCGTATCGCTCTGCGCGATTTCGTGATCGTGCGCGAACTCGAACTTGAACTCGCAGGCGGTTTCACTGTGCTCACCGGTGAGACCGGCGCCGGCAAATCAATCCTGATTGACGCCCTGCAACTGGTCACCGGAGGCAGAGCCGATGTCGGCGTGATCCGCGAAGGCGCTCAGCGCACCGAGGTCAGCGCCGAGTTTGACAGCAGCGCAGCGCTGGCCACCTGGCTTGACGCCGCCGGCTTCGAGGCCGGCGAGAGCCTGCTGCTGCGCCGCACCGTGGACCTGCAGGGCAAGAGCCGCGCCTGGATCAACGCCAGCGCTGCCACCGCCACCCAGTTGCGCGAACTCGGCGAACAACTGCTCGACATCCACGGCCAGCACGCCTGGCAAAGCCTGACCCGGCCCGACGCCGTGCGCAGCCTGCTCGACGCCTATGCTGGCGTCTCCACGGCTGCGCTGGCAACACTGTGGCAACGCTGGCGCCAGACGCAAAACGAGCTGACGCAAGCGCAAGCGGCGCAGGAATCGCTGCAGCGCGAGCGCGAACGCCTGGCCTGGCAGATTGGCGAGCTTGCCAAGCTCGCGCCCATGCCCGATGAATGGGAAGCCCTTAACACCGAACACGGCCGCCTGGCCAACGCCCAGGCGCTGCTCGATGCCGCGCAGGGCGCGCTGCAAACGCTCGACGACGACGAGCACAGCGCAGTGGTTGCCTTGCACAGCGCCTGCCAGCGCTTGCAGCAGCAAGAGCAGCATGAGCCGCAGTTCCGGGATTTGGCCGAAGTCTTGTCCTCCAGCCTGGCACAGATTGAAGACACGGTGCATGCGCTGCGCGGCTACCTGCACCGCACCGAGCCCGATCCGCAACGCCTGGGTCAGCTCGATGAGCGCCTGGCGCTGTGGCTCTCGCTGGCCCGGCGCTACAAACGCGACCCGGCAGAACTGCCCGAGTTGCTGCAGTCCTGGCAGCAGGAGCTTGACAAACTCAACGCCGCTGCCGATCTGGATGGGCTGCAAGCGGCGCAAAACGCGGCGCAGCAAGCCTATATGGCAGAAGCGGCCCAGCTCTCCAAAGCCCGCCTCATGAGTGCACCGCTGCTGGCCAAAGCCATCACGCAGGCGATGCAGGGGCTGGGCATGCAGGGCGGCCAGTTCAAGGTGGCGCTGGAGAAAGCGCCGCAGCCGATGCAAAGCGGACTCGAAGACGTGAGCTTTCTGGTGGCAGGGCACGCCGGCAGCACGCCGCGACCGGTGAGCAAAGTGGCCTCCGGTGGCGAGCTCTCGCGCCTGGCGCTGGCGATCGCCGTCACCACCAGCCAGCTTGGCGCGGCGCAGACCTTGATTTTTGATGAGATCGACGCCGGCGTCGGCGGCGCTGTCGCGCAAACCGTGGGGCGCCTCATGAAGCAACTCGGCGCCGACCGACAGGTGCTGGCCGTGACCCATTTGCCACAGGTGGCAGCCAGCGCTGACCAGCACCTGGTGGTGACCAAGCAACTGCAGGGCCAGAGCACGCTGAGTTCGGTCACGCAGGTCCGGGATCAGCAGCGCGAGGCCGAGGTCGCGCGCATGCTCGGCGGCGAGCGCATGTCAGACGCAACGCTGGCGCACGCGCGTGAAATGCTGCAAACACAGGAGTGATCTGATGCACATCGAAGAGCCCAAGCTGCAGGTGGTCCTGATCACGGGCATGTCAGGCTCGGGCAAATCGGTAACCCTGCATGCGTTGGAGGACACCGGTTTTTTCTGCGTCGACAACCTGCCCCCGGAACTGCTGCTGCCTTTTGTGACGCTGGAGCGCCAGCACAACGCCAGCCGCGTGGCCATCGCCATGGATGCGCGCAACGCCAGCGCCCTGCCCCTGCTGCCGGCGCAGTTGACGCTGCTGAAGGAACAGGGCATCACGGTGAAATCACTGTTTCTGGATGCCACCACCGAGACCCTGGTGCGCCGCTACTCCGAAACGCGCCGGCGCCACCCCCTGTCGCAATCCGAATCCGGCCAGTCAGCCGTCGAGCAGCGCCGCGCGTTGGTCGACGCGATTGAACTGGAACGCCAACTGTTGGGCACGCTGCGTGAACAGGCGCACATCATTGACACCAGCATCATCCGGCCCTCGCAGTTGCAGGCTTACGTCAAGTCACTGATCTCCGTCGCCAGCGAGCAGTTGACGCTGGTGTTCGAGTCTTTTGCCTTCAAGCGCGGCGTTCCCAGCGACGCCGACTATGTCTTTGATGTGCGCATGCTGCCCAACCCGCATTACGAGCCCGAGCTGCGCCTGCTCACGGGCCAGGACGCAGCCGTGGCGGAATTTCTACAACAGCAGAGCGATGTCACACAAATGCTGACGCACATCGAACAGTTCCTCGGCCATTGGCTGGGCGCCCTGACGCGCGACCACCGCAGCTATGTCACGGTAGCCATCGGCTGCACCGGCGGCCAGCACCGCTCGGTCTATCTGGTCGAGCAACTCACAAAGTTGTTCAGCACAAAATGGATCACGCTCAAGCGGCACCGGGAACTGGCGGAACCGCCAGTCAAGTCGAACCCAGCAACTTCCTGACCGGCGCCGGCAGGCCCAAAGCAGGCCAGGTGTCGGCTGAAACCCAGCCGCCGTCGCTCCAACCTGGATCGGACTTCGCCAACTCGACGCACACCGGGTGCAGATGCAAGTCCTTGTGCGTGAGCACATGGACAAACGGCTGCAAATCATGCGACACAAGGGGTTGATGCAAGGCCAGTGCCGCATCGAGCGCCGCGCGGCTGTCGAACAGTGGAAAGCAGTAAAGCCCGGCCCAGACGCCGGGAACCGGGCGTTTGCCAAGCCAGACGCTGCCATCGGGGCGCTGCGCCCATAACAGCCAGAGCGACTGCGCGCTGCGCTTCTGTTTGCGCGTACGCACCGGAAAGCGCTCCGGCTGCCCGAGCCTGCAAGCGACACACATCTTGGCCAGCGGACAGTCGGCGCAGGTCGGCTTGCGCGCGCTGCAAACGCTGGCGCCGAGGTCCATCAGGCCCTGTGTGTAGCGCGGCATGGTCTCTTGCAGATCGCGATTTGGCAGCAGCAACGTGGCCTGCTCCCAGAGCTGATGCTGTTGTGCCGCAAGCGACAGATCGGCGTCGAAACCGAGCACGCGCGTGAGAACGCGCCGCACGTTGCCGTCCAGTATCGCCACCCGCTCACCAAAACACAGGGCAGCGATGGCGCCTGCCGTCGAGCGCCCGATGCCCGGCAAGGTCTGCAGCACAGCGGCGCTGCGGGGAAAGACGCCGCCATGCAGTTCCATCACCTGCACGGCGCAGCGGTGCAGGTTGCGGGCACGGCTGTAATAGCCCAGGCCGCTCCACAAGGCCAGCACGTCGTCCAGCGGCGCTGCGGCCAGTGCAGCGACGTCGGCAAAACGCTGCAGGAAGCGCAAGAAATAATCGCGCACCGTCGCCACCTGGGTCTGCTGCAACATGATCTCGGAGAGCCAGACGCGGTACGGATCGCGCGTGTTCTGCCACGGCAGATCGTTGCGCCCACTGCTTTTCTGCCAGCGCACGACGCGGGTGGCCAGATTCTGCGTCATGGTCATGCCTTCTGGCACGCCGGGCAGTAGAAGGTTGAACGCTGGCCCTGGCGCAGTGCCTTGATCGCCGTGCCACAAACCCGGCACGGCTGGCCCTCGCGTGCGTAGACCCTGGTTTCCAGTTGAAAATGACCGATCTCGCCGCTGGCGCTGGAGAAATTGCGCAGTGTGCTGCCCCCGCTGACCAGCGCCCGCCCCAGGATGTCACGGATGCCGGCGTGCAGCCGCGCCACACGCGGCCGACTCAGGCGCGCCGCACTCACGGTCGGGCGAATGCCGGCCAGGAACAGGGCTTCTGAAGCGTAGATGTTGCCAACCCCGACCACCACGTCACCAGCGAGCAGCACCTGCTTGATGGCGGCCTTGCGGCGCTTCAAACCGGCATGGAACTGGTCAAGCTGAAAATCATCCGACAAGGGCTCCACACCGAGCCGCCCTAGCAGTTTGCGGGCGACGTCCGCGTCTTCGGAGTCTGCGTAAACCACCGCGCCAAAGCGGCGCGGGTCGTTCAGGCGCAACGTGCCCTGCGTCGTCACCATGTCGAAATGATCGTGCGCACCCGGCGCTGGCAAATGTGCGGCAAAGCCGAGGCTGCCCGACATGCCCAGATGCAACAGCAGCAAGCCCCGGTCCAGATCGATCAACAGGTATTTGCCACGCCGGCGCACACCCCGCACGCTGCGCCCCGCCAGTTGGCCCGGCGCACAGCCCAGTGGCCAGCGCAAGGCCTTGCCCACGCGCACCGACAAAACCCTGGCCCCGGCAATCCGGCTGGCAAAACTCAGCCGCGTGACTTCGACTTCGGGTAATTCAGGCATTGCGGATAAATTGAACAGACATGGATTATTATGGTCTGATGCTGCGCTTCTTCCGTTACCTGCTCCCAATCCTGCTGCTTGGCGCGCTGGGCGCCAACGCGCAAACAGCCGCCGTCAAACCGGTCACCCCCCAGAGTTCTGCGCTCGATGGCGAACTCTTTTACGAGATCCTGCTGGGCGAACTCAACGCCCGCGATGGCGAGGCCGGAACGGCCTATGCGCTGCTGCTCGATGCCGCACGGAAAACCAACGACACCCGGCTTTATCAGCGTGCCGTCGAGATGGCCCTGCAGGCGCGCTCGGGGGACTCGGCGCTGGCCGCAGCGCGCGCCTGGCGCCAGGCCATCCCCGGATCCAGAGAAGCCAATCGCTATGTGCTCCAGATACTGATTGGCCTGAACCGGATCAGCGAAACACTCGACCCGATCAAACGCGAAGTGACCAGCGCCGAAGCCAAGGACCGCAACAGTGCCCTCATGGCAATACCGCGCTACTTTGCACGCGCCAGCGACAAGAAACTCGCTGCGCTCACGGTTGAGCGGGCACTGGCCGACTACCTCGCATCGCCCACGCTGGGCGCTCCGGCCTGGGCCACGGTCGCCCGCATGCGTCTGGAGGCAGACGACCGCGCCGGCGCCCTGGAGGCCGCGCGCAAGGCACAGGCCCTGGACCCCGCAGACGAAACCGTTGCGCTGCTGGCGCTGACGATGATGAACCGCGAAACGCCACAGGCCGAGTCCATCGTGAAGAAATACATCGATGGCCAGCCACTGCCCG
Source organism: uncultured beta proteobacterium (assembly GCA_903914175.1). Taxonomy (GTDB): domain Bacteria; phylum Pseudomonadota; class Gammaproteobacteria; order Burkholderiales; family Burkholderiaceae_C; genus Rhodoferax. The sequence goes on from CAIWNX010000145.1 coordinate 6,348, forward strand.
AGATTCGTCTGGAATACGCGCGCGCCCTGCTGGAGGCGCAGCAATACAAACAGGCAGCCGCCCAGATTGCCATCGTGACCAGCGAAAAGCCCGAGCACGCGCCGGCCTGGCTACTCAAGGGTGCAATGGAATTGCAGGATGGCCAGCTCAATGCAGCAGAGCAATCGTTCAAACGCTATGTCGAGTTGACTTCGGCCAAACGCGCCGGCGCCCCGCATGGCGAAAGTCGGCGCGGGCTGGCCCAGGCCTTTTACTCACTGGCCCAGATTGCCGAGCAGAAGAAGGATTTCATTCAGGCCGATGCCTGGCTCAAGCGCATTGACAGCCCGGACGAACAGCTCAACGCGCAGTTACGCCGGGCCACACTGCTGGCGCGCCAGGGCAAGCTCGAAGAGGCGCGCAAACTGATTCGCAGCCAGTCCGAAAAAACACCGCAGGACGCGCGGCTAAAAGTTGTCACCGAAGCCCAGTTGCTGCGGGAAGCCAAGCAATACCTTGGCGCGTTCAAACTGCTCTCCGATGCCAGCGCGCGTGCACCCGAGGATCTCGATCTGGTCTATGAGATGGCGATGCTGGCGGAGAAACTCGACCGGCTCGACGAAATGGAGCGTCTGCTGCGACGGGTCATCACCGGCAAGCCGGATTCGCCGCACGCCTACAACGCGCTGGGCTACTCGCTGGCCGATCGCAATATGCGCTTACCCGAGGCCCGGCAACTGATCCTCAAGGCGCTCGAATTCGCACCGGGCGACCCCTTCATCAGCGACAGCCTGGGCTGGCTTGAATTTCGCAGCGGCAATCTGGCGCAAGCCCTGCAACTGCTTGAAGCCGCATTCAAAACCAAGCCCGATGCCGAGATCGCAACCCACCTGGGCGAGGTGCTGTGGGCGCTGGGCCGGCGTGATCAGGCGCTAAACATCTGGAAAGAAAGCGCCCGAATCGATGCCAGCAATGAAGCGCTGCAGGAAACGCTCAAGCGCCTGCGTGTGAAATTGTGAAGCCAAGACTCGGCGTCAGCGCCTACGCGCTTGTATGTGCTGTCCTGCTCATCACCGCTTGTGCCGCGCCCACGCCGGCACCCCTCCTGGTCAACGCCGCGTTCTGGCACGGCCGGTTGGCGCTGCGCATCGAGCCCGGCCTGCCCGATGGCACGCCACAGGCCTTCAGCGCCGGATTCGAACTCAGCGGCAACGCCCAGTCGGGTACCCTGACACTGCTGACGCCACTGGGCAGCACAGCCGCCGCCATGACTTGGTCGCCCGGCGCTGCCAGCCTGCGCAGCAATGGCGAGGCCCGCCAGTTTGACTCGTTGGACGCGCTGCTGCGTGGCGCCGTCGGCACCGATGTCCCGGTGGTGGCGCTGTTCGCCTGGCTGCGCGGCGAGGCCATGACGCTGACGGGCTGGAGCGCCGACCTGTCGCAATACGCCAGCGGCCGCATCACAGCGCGGCGCCTGCAACCGGCGCCAGCGACCGAACTCACGCTGCTGTTGGAACCATGAAATCGCTCTACGACATCCCGGCGCCCGCCAAGCTCAACCTGTTTTTGCACATCACGGGCCGCCGCAGCGACGGCTACCACCTGATGCAGTCGGTCTTCATGCTGGTTGACTGGTGCGACACCCTGCATTTCGAGCTGCGCGCCAACGGCCAGATCAGTCGCGAAGACCTAGGCGCCGCCCTGCCGGCCGACGATCTGGTCGTGCGTGCTGCACGCGCACTGCAGACCGCCAGCGCCACTGCGCTGGGTGTTCACATCGCGATCGAGAAGCGCATCCCGGCGCAAGCGGGCATGGGCGGCGGATCGTCCGACGCGGCTTCGACCCTGCTGGCCCTGAACCGGCTATGGAAACTTCAGTTTCCGCTGGAAAAACTGATCGAAATCGGACTCGGCCTGGGTGCCGACGTGCCATTTTTTCTCGGCGGACACAACGCCTGGGTCGAAGGTATCGGGGAAAAACTCACACCCGTCACCGTGCCAACCGGGCAGTTTTTGGTGCTCAAACCAGACCAGGGGCTCGAAACACGGCTGATTTTCTCGGACCCGTCCCTGAAACGGGACAGTGAGACTGCTACAATTCGCGCCTTCGTTGCAGATGCCTTCGGTTTTGGCCGGAACGATTTGCAGAGCGTGGCGCAAAGACTTTGCCCCGGTGTCAGTCAGGCCCTTGAATGGCTTGAACTGCACGGACTCAAAGGCCGGATGACAGGCTCTGGAAGTGCGGTATTTGCACCGGTGTTGCAGGGCTTTGATCCGGGACCAGCGCCAGGCGCTTTTCAGGTCAGGTTGTGCAACAGTCTGGCTGCTCATCCCCTGGTGGGCTGGGCAGACAGCAAGCGTTTATCGGTTGATGGTGTTTAGCCATCAACCCGTGTAGGGGAGTCGCCAAGTTGGTTAAGGCACTGGATTTTGATTCCAGCATGCGAAGGTTCGAATCCTTCTTCCCCTGCCAAACCGTTAGTTAGTCGTGCGCCACGCAAGTGGGGCATGTGCCGCATACTGAAAGCGCCTAAGCGCACAAGGTCATTCAACCGCTGGAATTGCTCATGCAGGCTCCCGAATCCCCCGATTTCATGGTTTTCACCGGCAATGCCAATCCCGGCATGGCCGCGCAAATCGCCCAACACCTGAACATTTCGTTGGGTGCGGCAGCCGTGGGGCGTTTCTCCGACGGCGAAGTAACGGTTGAAATCAACCAAAACGTGCGCGCCCGCGACGTTTTCGTGGTGCAGTCAACCTGCGCCCCGACCAATGACAACCTGATGGAACTGCTGATCATGGTCGACGCGCTCAAGCGCGCCTCGGCTGAACGCATCAGCGCCGTCATTCCCTATTTTGGTTACGCCCGGCAGGACCGGCGGCCGCGCTCAAGCCGCGTGCCGATCTCGGCCAAAGTGGTGGCCAACATGCTGCAAGCCGTTGGCGTTGCGCGCGTGCTGACGATGGACCTGCACGCCGATCAGATCCAGGGCTTTTTTGATATCCCGGTTGACAATATTTACGCCTCTCCCGTGCTGCTGGGCGATTTGCGGCAAAAGAACTACGAAAACCTGATCGTGGTCTCACCCGACGTTGGCGGTGTGGTGCGCGCACGCGCACTGGCCAAACAACTCGGCTGCGACCTGGCCATCATCGACAAACGCCGGCCCAAGGCCAATGTGAGCGAAGTGATGCACGTGATCGGTGAAATCGACGGGCGCAACTGCGTCATCATGGACGACATGATTGACACCGCAGGGACGCTGGTCAAAGCGGCCGAGGTTTTGAAGGCGCGCGGCGCCAACAAGGTTTACGCTTATTGCACGCACCCGATTTTTTCGGGCCCTGCGATTGAGCGCATCACCAACGGAACTGCCCTGGATGAAGTGGTGGTGACCAACACCATTCCGCTGAGCCAGGCGGCAACAGTCTGCAAAAAAATCAGGCAGTTGACCGTGGCACCGCTGATCGCCGAGACGATCCAGCGCATCGCCAAGGGCGAATCCGTCATGAGTTTGTTCTCGGACCAGGAGAACCTTTTCTAGGTTTTTTCGGTTCGGGCAAAAGTGGGCTTGCGCCGCCGGGTATCCGGTAGCGCGGGCTTTTTTAAACCGGAGTCACACTGGTCGCGGTGGACTCCTTATGGAGTGAAACTATGAAATTCGTCGCTTTTGAGCGCGCAAAGCAGGGCACGGGTGCGAGCCGCCGTCTCCGCATCGCCGGTCGCACGCCCGGTATCGTTTACGGGGGCACTACGGAAGCCCAGCAAATCGAGATCGACCACAACGCCCTCTGGCACACCTTGAAGAAGGAAGCCTTCCATTCCACCGTTCTGGACATGGAAATTGACGGCAAGGTCAGCAAGGTTCTGTTGCGCGACGTGCAAATGCACCCGTTCAAGCA
>CAIWNX010000146.1 GCA_903914175.1 uncultured beta proteobacterium
AACGCCAATGCCACCCGCGCCGACCATGCCGACGACCGACGCTGAGCGCACATTGGATTCAAAGCGATAAAGCGAATAGGAAATCCACAGCGGCAAGACCTGCGGGATGATGCCGTACACAATTTCTTCCAGAGCGTTGGCGCCGGTGGCGCGGATCCCTTCGACCGGCTGCGCGTCAATGGCTTCAACCGCCTCGGAAAAAAGTTTGGCCAATACGCCGGTGGTGTGAACAAACAAGGCCAGTACGCCGGCAAAGGGGCCGAGCCCGACGGCCACGATGAACAACATGGCAAACACCATTTCATTGATGGCACGGGTCGCGTCCATCAACCGGCGCACCGGCTGATGCACCCACGCCGGCGTGATATTGGCTGAAGAAAGCAGGCCGAACGGCACGGCAAACACAACGGCCAGCGCGGTGCCCCACAATGCGATTTGCAGGGTGACAATCATCTCCTGCAAATACAGACGCCAGTCGCCAAATTTCGGTGGAAAGAAATCCGTCGCGTAAGTGGCCATATTGCCGGCATCACGCACCAGGTCGGAGGGACGCATGTCGGCGCCGCGCCATGAACCCGCCAGCAAGGCCAGCAACACCCCCCAGGCTAACAAGCCCAGCAGGCTGGTACGTGGCGATTGCTTGAGTTGCATTACTTGGCCAGTGCCAACGCGGCCAGTTGCTTGTCGATATCAGCCAGCTTGGTCTGCTTTTCGTCAGCGCTCAGGGCGGCATCGTTTTCAAATTTGTTGCGCGTCTTGAACAGTTCGAGCTGTCGAATCGGAATCAACTGGCTATTGGTCGACGGCTTGAAGCCCGACAGGTTGTTGAGTTTGAGCAGGTTTTCCTTTTCCTGCGGGCTGGTCTTGCCATAGGAATAGAAGAAATCAAGCACCTTGGCTTTGCTTGCTTCTGGCAGATCCTTGCGAATCACCAGTGGGTCCATCGGGATCAGGGGCGAGGTCCAGATGACGCGGATCTCGTTAAATTTCTCGGGCAACTTTTTCTTGATGATGGCCAGGTTCTCGCTATTGTTGGTAGCGACATCAACCTGCTTGTTGGCAACCGCCAGCGCGTTGGCCTCGTGGTTCGAGCCGCGTGAGAGTTTGAAAAATGTCTTGGCGTCAATCTTGTTTTGCGCAAACACGTAGTAGCTGGGCACCAGAAAGCCAGACGTGGAGTTCGGGTCGCCATTGCCGAAAGACAGGCTCTTGCCGTTTTTCAACATGTCGTCGAGCGTCTTGAGCGGGCTGTCTTTGTGCACGATCAAGTGCGAGTAATAGCCCTGCGTGCCATCGGCGTTGACCATTTGCGCAAACACTTCACCGCTGGCGCGATCCACCGCCTCCATGGCCGACTTGTTGCCGAACCACGCCACCTGGACTTTGTTGAAACGCATGCCTTCGATAATGCCGGCGTAATCGGAAGCAAAGAAGGCGTTGACTCTCATGCCGGTCTTTTTCGCCATATCGTCGAGCACCGGTTGCCAGTTCGATTTCAGGTTTTGTGATGATTCGGTTGAAATGATGCCGAAATTGAGTTCCTTCAATTCCTGAGCGGCCACC